>CAZRTE010000101.1:0-8108 GCA_964602945.1 uncultured Gaiellales bacterium | reverse complement strand
CGGAGATCCTCTCCGCCCAGGCGAACGGCGCCACGCTGCTCGTGCTCGGCGGCCTGATCGTCTACGAGGGCGTCCACCGGCTGATCTCGCCGCCTGCCGCGCAAGGGTGGGCGATGCTCGTCGTGGCCCTCGCCGGTGTCGGCGTCAACCTGCTGGCGACGTGGCAGCTCTCGCGGGCCAACCGCGAGTCGCTGAACATCGAGGGCAGCTTCCAGCACATCCTCACCGACCTGATCGGCTTCATCGCCACCGCGGCCGCCGGTGCGGTCATCCTCGCCACCGGCTACCTGCGCGCCGACGGCATCGCGGCGCTCTTCATCGCGGCCGTGCTCCTCTGGACGGCGTTCAAGCTGCTCCGCGCCTCGGGGCGCGTGCTGCTCGAGGCGGCGCCTCCGGGCATCGACGTCGAGGAGGTAGGTCGCGCGATCGCCTCGCACCGGCACGTCGAGAACGTCCACGACCTCCACGTCTGGCAGATCTCCGCGGGCTTCCCGTCGCTCTCGGCGCACGTCATGGTCGGCGAGGACGAGGACTGCCACGGCATCCGCCGCGAGCTCGAGGCGATGCTCGCCGAGCGCTTCGAGCTCGAGCACACCACGCTGCAGGTCGACCACGCGCACCATCCGGAGACGCTCGTCCAGCTCGGGGACGCACCGGCGCGGCGGCGTTCCCAGTAGCGCGAGCCGCCGGACGACTCGTCTCAGCAGCAGTCGCCGCAGCTGTCGCCTCGCCAGCTCTCGAGGCCCTCCCTGCCGGCGACGGCCGCGATCACGAGCGCCGCGGCCGGATCCGCCCACCACCAGCCCGCAAGCGCGTTCAGCAGCAACCCGGCGAGCAGCGCGACGGAGAGGTAGGCGCAGACCATGTTCTGCCCCGCCTCGGCGACGGTCGCGGAGGAGCCCAGCTTCCGCCCCACCCGGCGCTTCGCCCGCGCGAGCAACGGCATCGCCGGCGCCGTGAACGCAGCCAGGCCAATCCCGACCCAGCTCGCCGCGGGATGGTGCGCCTCCGCCAGGTCGCGCGCGGCCGCCACGCCGATGTAGACGACGAGGACCGCATAGCTCGCCGCGACGAGCTGCTGGGCGCGCCGCTCGGCCGCGGGCGAGGAGCCACGGCCGCCGCTGAACAGCCAGATCACGACCCCGGCGGCGGCGACCTCGATCAGGCTGTCCAGTCCGAAGCCCACCAGCGCGACCGATCCCGCAGCGATCCCCGCTCCGAGCGCGACCGCGAACTCCACGAGGTGCCAGCCGTTCCCCGTCCAGGCGAGCATCTTCGCCCGACGCTCCAGCAATGCACGCTGTTCGGGGCCCGGCGCTCGCCGCTGCCCGAGTACGAGCAGATCGTCCACCGAGGACACCGTAGCCCTTCGGCTCAGCCTGCCTCACGCGCCGAGACCGCGAGCACGGCGTGCGCGTGGCGGCGCACCTGTACCGCCGAGAGGCGCCGACGAGAGCAGCGCCCGGTCGAAGAAGGCGAGCACTCGCCGCTCGTAGGCGTGCGGAGCGGTCTCGTAGCCTCCGAGATGACCGGCGCGGCGCACCCGCCAGAGCTGCTTGGGCCGGCCGGCCGCCGCGTAGTAGTCACGGTTCAGGTCCTCGCCGCCGGCCCCGTGCTCGGCATAGATCAGGAACACGGGCCTCGGTGCGATCTGCGCGACGAGCGTGTGGAGGGACGGCGGAGGCGCCGTGCCGCTGAGAATCGCGAGCGCCGCCGTCTGCACCGCCTGCACCGGCAGCGCCAGGATGCCGCGGGCGCCGTACAGGAGCTCCTCTCGCACCGAGCGGATCCCGGCGCCGTCGGAGACGACCGCCTCGAGACCGGGGTTCCCGGCCGCGCTCTCGAGCAGCACTTCGCCTCCGACCGAGTAGCCGATTCCGCCGATGCGTCGCGCCGCGACGTCAGGCCGCCGACGGAGCCAGGCAACGGCCGCATCGACGTCCTTCGCGTCACCCCAGCCGTACATGTTCGGTGCACCGTCGCTCCCGTCGTAGCCGCGCGCGTCCACGAGCAGGACGCCGTAGCCGTGCCGGATCAGCATGCGCGCCTGCGCGAGCTCCCCCGTGCGCGTCGGGTAGGAGATGATCGCGGCGCCGTTTCGGGAGGGCACGTACCACGCCGCGAGCCCTAGACCGTCGCTCGTGCGCAGGACCACCTGTTCGTAAGCCCGCCCGAGCTCGACGGGGCCGACCGGCTGCCGCGGCCGGTGAGTGGCGAGGATCGCCATGCCGACAGGGACGAGCACGAGGTAGATGCCGAGGCCGGAGACGGCTGCGACGCCGGTGCGGCGGAGATAGCGGGCGCGGCCGGGCTTGCGCGAGCGCCAGAGCAGGCGGCCGCCGAGCCCGAGCAGCACGAGCCCCGCGGGGCCGAGCAGGAAGCCGGACCAGTCGTCGCCACGGGCGCCCACGTTGCCGGCATCGACCACGGCAATCGCGAACCCCTCGAGCGCGAGGGCGCCGAGGGCGAGCGCGACGGCGGCCTTCGCACCCGCGCGCCCGTGCAGGTACGCGGCGAGGAGGAAGACCAGGACCGCCAGCGTGGCCAGGCCCGGCAGCAGGTGCTCGCTCCAGTCCGTCCCCGGCTCGGGGAGCAGGAAGGCGTCGGCAATCGTGTGCAGGCCAAGCAGCGACGCGGCGCCCACGAAGACTCTGGAGCCCTGCTCAGTCGACGGCGTTTCGAGCGCGGCGGTCACGTCCGCCCCTCGGGGTCACTGGTAGCGGAGGGCTTCCGCGGGGAAGATCCGGGAAGCGCGCCGGGCGGGTACGAGCGTCGTCGCCATCGCCACGACGTAGACGAGCACGAAGATGATCGCGAGCGTCAGCCAGGGGACGCCGAGGCTGAGGTTCTCCATCGAGGGCTGGCGCGCGTAGTCGGCGACGACGTTGTAGGCGACGGCGATCCCGAGCCCCGCCCCGACCACGATCGCGGTGAGCGCGATGAAGGAGGACTCGAGCAGGAAGGTCAGCTGCACCATGCGCTTGCGGAAGCCGATCGCGCGCAGCACGCCGATCTGCTGGCGCCGCTCGACGACGGCGCGGGCGCTGATCACGCCGAGCGCGGTGACGCCGACGAGCAGGCCGAGGGCCATGAAGGCCTCGATCAGCCGGTCGAAGGTCATGCTCGCCGAGACCGCGTCGTGCAGGAGCTTCGAGTAGGCGTCCGCCTGCATGCCGTTCGACAGGAACGCAGCCTCGAGCCCCTTGGCCGTCGCGACCGGGTCGACGCCGGGGCGGAGCCCGATCAGGTACGTCGTCGGCCGGACCCGGTTGCCGAAGGTGGGCGTCAGCGCCGCCTGGCTCGTGTAGAGGCCGATCATCGTCTGCGGGGCCGTCTGGGCGAGCACGCCGATGACGGTGAGCGTCCGGGCGCGCCCGGTCTGCGGGTCGCGGACGCGGACCCGGATCGGCTGGAAGCTGCCGTCCTCGACGTAGAAGCCGCGCAGGCTGAAGGCGCCCATCGCGCCGAAGCTGTAGTTGATCTTGTGCGGGACGGAGAAGGAGTCGATCACGGCGAGCCCGGGATGCGTGCGCACCGCCTGCCAGACCGCGGCGGCGGAGGCATAGCCCGGGGCGTGGGCCGACAGGCCGTACGTGGTGTTGCGCAGGAAGGAGTTGTCGACCCCGTGGACGATGAAGTCCTCGGGCTTCGCGCTCTCGCCGACCTGCTGCGCCTTCACGGGCAGCGTCGACATGGCGGCGACCGTGCGGAAACCGGCCGCATCGAGACCGGGGGCGCTGCGTAGCGCCTGGTGCCCGCCCGCCAGCGGGGTCGAGGGGGAGACGTCGGCCCTGATGTCGAAGCCGCCGCCGAAGCTCTCGACGTCGTTGAAGGCGTTGACCATCGAGCCGGTGATGGTGGAGCCGACGACGAGCGTGAAGACGACGAGCGTGAACATGGCGAGGGTGACGCCCGTGCGGAAGAGGCTGCGCAGCGGATAGGCGACGGCCATCCGCAGCACCGGGGCGAGCGGGCGGATCCGGCCGAGGGTCGCGCTGAGCCCGCCGAGCAGAAGATCGGCGTTGTAGGCGATGACCCAGGTCGCGCCGATCACGATCATCAGGCCGCCGAAGACGAAGAGCGAGAAGTTCGTCTTCAGCAGGCCGAGCAGCCAGCGCGGGATCGGCAGCGTGAACCAGAGCACGAGCGCGAGCCCCGCCGCGGTGCGCACCGGCCGGTCGGGCAGGCCGGCGAGCGACAGCAGCGGCACGGCGCTGAGCACGAGCACCGAGACGCCGACTCCGAGGGCGACCGCATCCTTCGCCTGGACGCCTGCCCAGACGAAGACCACCCCGAGCACGATTCCCGCCGCGGGCCAGAGCCAGCGGCGCTTGCGCTTCTTCGTCTGACGGGGATCGGGCAGGCTGCGGATCGCGGAGACGATGTTCATGCGGCTGACCCGGCGGGCCGAGTAGGCGACGACGACGAGCGTGAGCAGAACCCCGATCGAGTAGGCGAGCGCGATGCTCGCCGACTTGACCGTGAAGCCGATACTGATGTCGCTCGACTCCAGGAGGCCCGAGAGGGCGAGCACCATCAGGTAGGCGATGCCGAGTCCGACGAGCACGCCGGCCACGGCCGCGGCGAGGTCGTAGGCGAGCCCCTCGAAGACGAACATCCAGACCAGGTGCGAGCGTCGCGTGCCGATCGCGCGCGCGATGCCGAGCTCGCTGCGCCGCTCGGCGGCGAGCATGACGAAGATGAGGAAGATCAGCAGGATCCCGGCCATGATCGAGAACGAGCCGAAGGTCGTGAACAGCGACATGAACGCCGCCCCCTGCTGGTCGGCGAGCTCGACGAAGTCCGCGCGCGTGTTGTCCGCCTCGAGGCCGAGGGGGGCGAGCGTCGGCTGCAGGGCGCGGATCACGGAGGACGTGCCGGCGATGCCGTCCCGGTTCCCGACGAGGAACGAGTTGACCTGGCCGGGCACGTCGTACAGCCGCTGCGCCGCCGGCAGCGAGATCAGCAGGCCCCCGGCCGCCGCCGCACCGCCCGTGTAGCGGTGCACCTCCTTCACGTGCACGGTGGCGACGGCATCGCCCGCGAGCACGCGCAGCGTGTCGCCGGCCCTGGCGTCGAGCTTGCTCGCGGCCTTCGGGTTGAGCACGACCTCGCCGGGCCGCAACGCTCCCAGCGGCAGCCCCTCCGGGGTGCTCGCGTACAGCGTGACCCGCGGCTCGCTCTGGCGGCTGCGCACGTCGAGGACGGCCACCGAGTCGACCAGCGTCGGGTAGACGAACGCCAGCCGGTCGCCGCCGGCCTGCTCGATCTTCTGCGCGTACGACTGCGGGAAGTAGCGCGCCCCGGTCGATCCGCTCGCGGTGGCGAACATGCTGCTGATCCCCTTCGGCCCCACCACCTCGTCCGCGCGCCCCAGCGCGCCGAGGGCCGTCGAGCGGATCGTCTGGCTCATCGTGTCCCCCGTCGCGAGGGCGGCGCTGATGATCACCGTCCCCAGCATCAGTCCCGCCACGATCAGCGCGGTACGCCCCCGCCGCCGCCCGGCACTGCGCAGCCCGAGCCGCACGAAGATCCGGCGGCGGAAGGCCACCGCGGCGACCGTCGCCAGCGAGAGCGCGAGCAGCGCGACGAGAACGAGCGCCAGCGTCACGACCGGGATCCCGAACAGCTCGTGCAAGCCGCGACCCTCTAGCCGGCGGCCACCGAGGCGTCCGAGATCACGACCTCGTAGGCCTCACGCCCCGGCGACGAGCGGTAGACGACGAACTCCGAGAGCTTGTCGATCTCCGCCTGGTAGAAGCCGCTCGTCCTCGTGGCCCTGGCCGCCTCGTCCGTCGACCAGAGGGTGACCACGAGCACCTTCCCCTCGCCGGAGAGGAGGACCTGGCAGCCCTCGTAGCCTTCCTGCTCGTGCAGAGCGGGGATCAGCTCGGTCTCGAACCGCTCGATCGCCTTTCGCGGGTCCTGCCGCACGGGATCGATCTCGGCAGCCGTCACGCGCGCAACCGTCATTCCCTCACCTCCAGTAGCTCCTCGCCGACGATCTCGCCGTCGACCATGCGGACGATCCGGTCGGTCGCCCGGCCGACGGAGATGTCGTGGGTGACGATCAGGAACGTCAGGCCCTGCTCGCGGTTGAGCTGCCGCATCAGGGCCACGATCTCCTCGGCGTTCTCGCTGTCCAGGTCGCCGGTCGGCTCGTCCGCCCAGACGATCGCCGGCTCGTTGACGAGGGCACGCGCGATGGTCGCCCGCTGCCGCTGCCCGCCGGAGAGCTCGTCGGGGACGTGGTCGGCGCGTTCGGCGAGCCCCACGAGGTCGAGCGCGGCAAGCGCCTTCCGGCGCGCTTCCGCAACCGGCCACCGCGACACGAGCAGCGGCAACTCCACGTTCTCCACCGCGCTCAGGACCGGCATCAGGTTGTAGAACTGGAACACGAAGCCCATCCGGCGGGCGCGGTAGTCGGTGCGCTCCTCGTCCGACATCGAGCCCAGCGCCACGCCGTCGATCAGCACCTCGCCACCGTCGATCCGGTCGAGGCCGGAGAGGCAGTTCAGCAGCGTCGTCTTGCCCGAGCCGCTCGGCCCCATGATCGCGACCATCTCGCCGGGCGCGACCGAGAAGCTGACGCCCCGCAGCGCGTGCACCTCGACCCGGCCGGTGTCGTAGACCTTGTCCACCGCCCGCGCCTCGACGATCGGCGCCGCCGGGGGCGGTGGCTCGGCGGGCGCGAAGCCGCCTCCGGCAGCCGGCCCCCACTTCTCGCGTACGGCCATCGCTTCCTCCCCTGGGATTACGGCGAAGGCTGGCCGCTCCCGGACGATGCTTCATCCGCAAAGCCCGTGAAGAGCCGTGCCCGGAACTACGGAGGCCGGTCTCCGCTCAGGCTACGGTCTCGACCGATAGGTCGGCCCGGATCGCGTCGACCCGTTGCAGCCAGGGTGCGGCCTCGAGCCGCTCGAACGTGTCGCGCGCCTCGGCGAGCAGCGGCTGTGCGTCGTCGGCGTGGCCGCGGGCGATCAGCCATTCGGCGTGCTCGAGCTGGACGACGGCGAGGTGGAAGGGGAGCTCGTGGGCGCGAAGCTGCGCCTCGGCGGTGGTGAAGTGGCGGTCGGCGCCGGGGTCGTCGCCGGCGAGGTGGGCGCGGAAGCGGTGGGCGACGGCGTCGAGGAACGGCGGGCGCAGGCCGGGCGGCAGCGCCTCGACGATCTCGAGCAGCTCGTTCGTCTTCGCCTCGTCGCCGAGGGCACGGGCCGCCTCGAGCGCGTAGAGGAAACCGAGCTTCGCGCCCTGGCCGGCGATGCCGAGGCTGTCCCGCGTGGCGAAGGCCTGCTCGGCGGCGGCGAGCGCAGCCCGATGGTCGCCCTCGGCGAGGCGGACGGCAGCGCAGGCGGCCTGGTAGCCGCTCTCGGCCTGCACGTCGCCGGAACGCCCGACCTCGTCGAAGCGGCCGAGCAGCCGGCGTGCCTCGTCGAGCTTTCCGCGGCGGAGGTAGATGACGAGGATGCCGTCGGCCGGGCTGAGCAGGGCCACGTCCTTGCCGATCCGCTCGTCGGGGATCTCGGCCATGGCGGCGAGCGCCTCGTCCCAGCGGCCGAGCATGGTCAAGGCGTAGGTCATCTCGCTCAGCGCGAACCATTCCCCCACGCGGTCGCCGATCCGGCGGGCGATCGCGAGCGCCTGCTCGAGAGAGCCGAGGGCCTCGGCGTACTCGTCCTGCTGCATGGCGAGATCGGAGGCATTCGCGCAGCCGGTGGGTGCGAGCGAGTAGAGCTCGTGCGCGAGCGCCGTCTCGAGGGAGTACTGAAACAGCCTGCGCGCTTCCTCGGGACGGCGAGCCGAGATGAGCACCGCCCTCGAGCCCCAGCCCCTGACCAGCAGCTCCGGCAGCCGGAGGGCCTCGGCGAGGTCGAGGCCGCGTTCGTTGAGCTCCGCAGCCCGTTCCGGGTTGCCGGCGAAGAAGTGGAAGGTGCCGAGGCGCAGGATGAGGAGTGCGAGGTCGGCGTCCGGCTCGTCCTCGCCGATGAGGGCATAGGCCTCCTCCATTCGCTCGATCGCCGGCTCGATCCGGCCCGCGCGCGACTCCACCAGTGCCAGCCAGCTGGAGGCGCGGGCGGCGGCGTGCGTGTCGCCGGCCGTCTCGTAGA
>CAZRTE010000100.1:0-8386 GCA_964602945.1 uncultured Gaiellales bacterium | reverse complement strand
CTAGAACGAGTAGCGCTCCTCGTTCCAGGGATCCGCGTCGTTGTGGTAGCCGTAGCGCTCCCAGAAGCCGGGCCGGTCCGTCGTGGAGAGCTCGATCCCGCGTAGCCACTTGGCGCTCTTCCAGAAGTACTTGCCCGGGACGACGAGGCGGAGCGGCCGGCCGTGCTCGAGCGTCAGCGGCTCGCCGTCGGCCTCGGTGGCGAGAAGGGCGAGGTCGTCCTCGAGCGAGGCGAGCGGGATGTTCGCGGTGAAATCCTGCTCCGCGTGCGCGATCGCGAAGCGGGCGCCGGGCCTCGGCCCCACGAGCGGGGCGAGGTCGCGCCAGTGGACGCCCCGGAAGGTCGCGTCGAAGCGGCTCCAGCGCGTGACGCAGTGGATGTCCTGCGTGTGCTCCGTGCGGGGCAGCTCCTGGAACTGCTCCCAGGTCAGCTCGAGCGGGCTCTCGACCTCGCCGAAGACACGGAGCGTCCAGGTCGCGAGGTCGACCTCGGGGACGTCGCCGGCGTGGAGGACGGGCCACTTCTCGGTCAGGTACTGCCCGGGTGGCAGGCGCGCCGGGTCGTAGCCCGCGGCGCGCACCTTCTCCTCGGCCTTCGAACGGAACAGGGGCATGCGCTGCAACACTAGATGCCGTGGAGATTGCAGCGAGAGAGCGCGATTTCGTCCGGGTGGCCGGCCCGGAGGCGGAGGAGTACCTGCAGCGGATGCTCTCGAACGACGTGGAGGCGCTGGGTGACGGCGAGGCTTGCCCGGCGCTCCTCCTCACGGCGAAGGCCCGCGTGATCGCCCCGCTCGTCGTGCTCCGGCGCGGCGAGGAGGACTTCCTCCTGCTGACGGAGCCGGAGCTCGGTGACGTCGTGCGCGCCCACCTCACGCGGATGCGGCTGCGCGCGCAATGCGAGATCGAGCAGGAGGAGCACGAGGCGGCCCTCGTCTTCGGCGGCCGGGACGGCTTTGCGACCGACTGGCGGGCTGCGCGCGAGGTGCTCGACGCGGGACTCGAGCCGACCCTGACGGGGGAGGAGCTCGAGCGGCGGCGTATCGAGGCGGCCGTGCCACGCTGGGGGCGCGAGATCGACGAGCGGATCCTGCCCGCCGAGGCGGGCCTCGAGGCGACCCACGTCTCCTTCTCGAAGGGCTGCTATCCGGGGCAGGAGCCGGTTGCACGGCTCCACTTCCGCGGCCATCCGAACCGGGGGCTGCGGGTGGTCGAGCTCGACGAGCTGCCGGAGTACGACGCGCCGCTCCTGCACGACGGGCGGGAGGTCGGCCGCGTCACGAGCGCCGCGCGACGCGAGGACGGGTCTGTCGTCGCGCTCGCCTACGTGCGGACGGAGGTACCCGATGACGCGCCGCTCGCGCTCCCGGCTCGAACGAGCTGACTGGTACAGCATCAGGCCGGCGCGCAGCCTGAAGCCGGCGACGTACACCTGCCCTCTCTGCGGCTACCGGCTGCACGCGATGAGCGACCACGTGCTGATCGCGCCCGAGGGGGACACGAGTCGCCGTCGCCATGCGCACCTCGAGTGCGTCGCGGCGGCGAACCTGCCGGGGCGCCCGGCGCGGCCCGGCTTGCTCGCGCGGCTGTTCTCACGTGTTTCCTAGCCACGGTTCAGGAGGCTCTCACGCGTCGCGGCGATGCTCGGAGCGTCACTCGAGCCCAGGAGCACACCATGACCGCAAGCGCAGTCGACCAGGAGATCCGGCACATCCACGACCTGCTCTTCCTCCGCGACCTGCTCGCCGACCGGGGCGTCTCCCCGGAGGAGCTGCGGCGCTACGACACCGCCATCGCCGCCGCGCGCGAGCACCTCGCCGAGGTCGCCCGCGCCGCGGCGGTGGCCGTCGCCGCCTAGGAGCTACACCTAGGCGGCTACACTGACCGCCCCGGGCGCCCGTAGCTCAGGGGATAGAGCGCTGCCCTGCGGAGGCAGAGGTCGCATGTTCGAATCATGCCGGGCGCACTTTTTCGTGCTCTTGCTCTGAAGGAGGGGGTTCGTGGGGGAACCATGGGTTCCCCTGCGTGTTCTGCCCTGCGGAGGCAGAGGTCGCATGTTCGAATCATGCCGGGCGCACTTTTTCGTGCTCTTGCTCTGAAGGAGGGGGTTCGTGGGGGAACCATGGGTTCCGCCCCGACCACCACCTCCCCCTCGACCGCGTAAGTGGAGTAACCTCCACTGTCGAGGAGTCGAGGCAGCCGTGGCTTGAACCGGCTACTGCAGGTGACCCAGGGGGACCTTGCTGAGGTCCCCGCCAAATCTGTAGCCAAGAAGAGAGGTGCTGGTTATGGCCGGCGACAACTCGGTGTTAGCTAGAAACACGGACGCCGCTCCGAAAGACGTAGGTCCATATTCGCAGAGCGTGGCGTTCTCTCATTACAACAATCTCTCGGCTCAATTGCCTGTCGACCCCAAGACCGGCAAGATCGTGTCTGGTGGTGTAAAGGAACAGGCGGGCCAGTGTCTCGCACATATCAAGGCCATTCTCGAAAGTATCGACCATGACATGGACGACGTCGTCAGGCTCACGGTGTTCGTCAAGGACATCTCGGACATCGACGCCGTAGACGAGGTCTATGCAACGTTCTTCCCGAGCTATCGGCCCACACGGACGACAGTCGCAGTTGCAGCCTTGCCCATGGATGCCCTGGTGCAGATCGAGGCACTCGTGTCGAACGGTGAAGGCACTATTCCGGGAGAACCGCAGGCAGGCGATCTCGTCAAGGTCGCCCGAAACACGGCGAATGCGCCGACGAGCTCGCTCTCGACGCAGACTGTCGCCTTTTCGCACTACAACAACATCTCGGCCCAGTTGCCCGTCGATCCCAAGTCCGGGAAGATCGTGGCCGGCGGTGTGAAGGAGCAGGCCGAGCAGTGCCTGCGCAACATCAAGACCATTCTCGAGAGTATCGACGTTCCGTTCGACGACATCGTGAAGATCACGATCTTCCTCGAGGACCTCTCCGATGCCGACGCAGTGGACGAGGTCTACACGACGTTCTTCCCGGACTCGGCCATCGCCAGGACTGCGGCCTATGTCCCTGCACGGACGACAGTTGCCGCTGCGGCGCTGCCGCTGGGTGCCTCGGTACAGATCGAGGCAGTCGTGTCGCACGGCGATGGCACACCACCACAAGCTGTCGAGGACAGGCACGGACTCATCGTCGAGGCGAACAACACGGACGATGCCCCGAGGAGTGCTCTAGCCACGCAGACCGTGGCGTTCTCGCATTACAACCACATTTCGGGTCAGCTGGGTCTAGATCCGAAAACCGGGAAACTCGTGGCCGGTGGTGTGAAAGAGCAGGCCGGTCAGTGCTTGAGGAACATCAAGGCGATCGTGGAGAGCGTCGATCACGTGATGGAGGATGTGGTCAAGGTCAACGTCTTCCTCGAGAACATCGAAGACATCGATGCTGTAGACGAGGTCTACACGACGTTCTTCCCGGACGGTGTTCCGGCACGAAGGACGGTCGGCGTATCGACGCTACCCGGCGATGCGCTGATCCAGATCGATGCCGTTGCAGGAAACGCGGAAGGAACGCCTCCGGGAGCGTAGGAGCGCCGTATCGATCGGAGACGAGGGAGCCGGAGATGGTGCCGGCTCCCTCGTCGCTTCTCGACTGGAAAGGTGCCTGTGGGTTGCCCGCCGCAGCTCAGCGGCCGAGCTTGGCCGCGACGGTCTTGAAGGGGACGAAGACGAGCTTGCCGTCCTGTCCGCGCGTCTTCGACCAGCGGCCGTTGAAGTAGTAGAAGAGGCCGGCGCGGTCGAGCCGGACCTCCTCCATCGTCCGCCTGTGCTTCGCGACGACGACGTCCTTGCCGGTCTTGAGATCGAGCGCGTGGAGGCGCGCGCCCCTGACGTAGACGGCGATCCCGCCGTAGGCGTCGAACTGCCAGGCGTACCCGGCTGCCGGCCAGGTGTGCAGCAGCTCGCCGCTCGTGCGGTCGTAGACCTCGATCGAGCCGGCCTGGCGGTTGACCCGCGCCTCGGTGAGCACGGCGACGAGCCTGCTCGTCAGCGCGACGGCCTCTCCCGGGAGGCCGCAGCCGTAGCTGCACTCGACGCCTGCGCGGCCTGCCCCGGCGATCGTGTTCAGCAGGCTGCCGTCTCCGGCGTAGATCGCGAGCGTGCCGTCGGTGCGGAGCAGGGCGATGCGGCCGCGGTCCGCGGAGGCCGACACGACGGCGCCGCTACCGCTCGCGATCTGCGTCGCCTTCGAGCCCGAGATGCGCCACAGGGCGCTCTCGGTCACGTTCCCGTCCGCAGCGAGCGTCCAGGTGGCGTACGTGATCCGCGATCCGTCCGAGACGAGCCCGCCGATGAAGCTCCCGGTGAACGTGTTGCTGGTGTCGCTCCCGTACCGGTCGGAGGTGGCGAGCACCTTGTCCCTGTGCGGCTTCGCAGTCGACGTGAACAGCGTCTCGCCGCTCTCGGTGTTGCCGCCGCTGTTCAGGAGCCACGCGCTGCCGGTGCGGGTGAGCGCGATCTCGAAGATGCCGCTCCCGGTGCTCGTGTCCGGCTCCCTGCAGGTCTTGGCCCCGCTGACGAGCGACGTCTTCCCGGTGGCGAGATTCCAGCGATACAGGCGCCGGCCGATCGAGCAGCTCCGCGTGAGGGGGATCCCCTTCACGAAGGCGGCCTTCCTGCCGTCGAGCGCCAGCCCTTCGATCGGGCCCTGCTGGGGGACCACGACGCCGGCCTTGACGTGGACGGTCAACGTCCGCGCCTGGAGAGCCGACCTTCGCGCCGCTGCCGACGCGGCCGAGAGCCCGAGCGCGAGAGTTGCGCCCACGAGCAGCGACACGAGGAGCCGGGCCCGCATGGCACGCCGGATGGTAGGTCGTGCCGCGGCTTTCCGCATCCGCTCGATACACCGAGACCGACTGCCTTACACAGCGCTTGCAGCGAGAATCCCGGCATGGCCCTCTATCTGACCGAGCAGGACGTCGCCGAGTTGCTGACGCCTGCGGACGCGGTCGAGGCGATCGAGGCGTGCTTCCGGCGGAGCGCGGCGGGTGCGGTCGAGAACCGGCCGCGCTACCGGCTGCGGCTGGACGGAGGGGCGCTCGCCGTGATGAGCGCAGCGGATCTCGAGCTCGGCTACGCAGGCGCGAAGGTCTACACGGGCTTCCGCGACGGCGCGCGCTTCGCCGTCCTCCTCTTCCGGGCCGACGCGCCCGAGCTCGTCGCGGTGATCGAGGCGGACAAGCTGGGCCAGCTCCGCACGGGCGCGGCGAGCGCGGTCGCCGCCAGGCACCTCGCCCGGCGCGGTGCCGGCAGTCTCGGCCTGATCGGCTGCGGCTGGCAGGCGGAGTCGCAGCTCGCCTGCATCCGCGCCGCGGTGCCGGAGCTCGAGCGCGTCGTCGCGTACTGCCGGAACGACGAGCGGCGGCGCGCGTTCTGCGAGGAGCACGGAGCCGAGCCGGGCGAGAGCCACCGCGACCCGGCCACGTGCGACGTCGTCGTCACCGTCACCACCTCGCCGGACCCGGTCCTGCGCGGCGAGTGGCTGGAGCCGGGAGCGCTCGTCTGCGCGGTGGGCGCCAACGACGGCCGCCGGCGCGAGCTCGACAACGTCGTGCTCGAGCGCGCCGCCTTCGTCTGCTGCGACTCGCTCGAGGACGCCAGGCTCGAGTCGGCCGACCTGATCGAGCCGGTCGCCTCCGGCGTGCTCGACTGGCTCGAGGTGCACGAGCTGCAGGAGGTCGTTGCGGAGGAGGAGGCGGGTCGCCAGTCGGACGAGGACGTCGTCGTCTTCAAGTCGAACGGGCTCGCCGCCTGGGACGTCGCGGCGGCCGCCGCGGTCGTCGAGCGCGCTCTGGCTACCGGTACGGGCCGAGAGTTGCAATAGTCGGGGCGTGCAGACGTCCACCGACCGCGGCCGGTTCGCCGAGCGTGTCCTTCACGGCGTCGACTCGAACGGCGACCCGGAGACGATCGTGATCTGGATCGAGCGGAAGGAGGGCGGCGTCTGGGCGGTCGGACGGGCGGTCAACCCGCAGCTGCGCGAGGTGAAGCGGCCCCGCCCGGAGGACTACGTGTTCGACGGCTACGAGCTCGAGGACGCGCTCCTCGCCGCCAACGAGGCGCTCGAGGACGACCTCACCGTCTCGGAGCAGGACGGCCACGGCGAGCGGGTACGGCCGTTCACCCGGGGGGAGCTGCTCAAGCCGCTCGAGCGCTGGTTCTTCGGGCGCGACTAGTGCCGCTCCGCTTCGGCTTCACCCCGTGCCCGAACGACGCGTTCGCCTTCCACGCCCTCGCGCACGGGCTCGTGGCCGCGCCCTTCGAGGTGGAGCCCGTCCTGCTCGACATCGAGGAGCTGAACCGTCGCTCGGCCGCCGGCGACCTCGAGCTGACGAAGCTCAGCTTCGGTGCGGCCGCCGCCGCGGGCAACCGGTACCGGCTGCTGCGGAGCGGCGCTGCGCTCGGGCACGGCGTCGGGCCGCTCGTCGTCGCGCGGGAGGCCGTCTCGCTCGAGCAGGCGGCCGCCGGCCGGATCGCGGTACCGGGGCGGGAGACCACGGCGTTCCTCCTCCTGCGGCTCGCGGCGCCCGAGCCGGGCGAGGTCGTCGAGCTGCGCTACGACCGGATCCTCCGGGCTGTCGTCGAGGGAGAGGTGGACGCCGGCCTGATCATCCACGAGAGCCGCTTCACGTACGCCGAGCACGGGCTCGTCGAGGTAGCGGATCTCGGTGAGTGGTGGGAGGGCGAGACGGGGCTGCCCGTCCCGCTGGCGGGAATCTTCGCGCGCGCCGACCTCGGGCCGGAGACCGCCGCGGCGGCCGAGACGGCGATCCGTGCCTCCGTCGAGTACGCGTTCGCGCACCCGGAGGCGAGCCGCGACTACGTCCGCGGTCTCGCCCAGGAGCTCTCGGACGACGTGTGCGCGGCGCACATCGCGCTCTACGTGAACGAGAGCAGCGTCGACGTCGGCGACGAGGGGCTCGCCGCGATCGAGCGGCTGCTCGGCCGCGCCGGCGCAGCAGCCTCTCCCTAGACTGCCCGCGGTGACCCGCGCCGTCGTCCTCTCCGCCGTCCGCACCCCGATCGGCCGCTACGGCGGCGGCCTCGCGGGCGTTCGGCCCGACGACCTCGCCGCGCTCGTGATCCGCGAGGCGGTGGCACGGGCGGGCGTCGCGCCGGAGGAGATCGAGGACGTCTGGCTCGGGGCGGCGAACCAGGCGGGCGAGGACAACCGCAACGTCGCGCGGATGGCGGCGCTGCTCGCCGGCCTTCCCGACTCCGTCGCCGGCGTCACCGTCAACCGGCTCTGCGCTTCCGGGCTCACCGCCGTCGTCGGTGCCTGCCATGCGATCGCGGCGGGCGACGGCGACCTCTTCGTCGCGGGCGGCGAGGAGTCGATGAGCCGGGCGCCCTTCGTCACGCCGAAGGCCGAGAGGCCGTTCGCGCGCGGCGACCGGCCCCTCTACGACACGACGCTCGGCTGGCGCTTCACGAATCCGAAGCTCACGGAGCTGTTCCCGCCCGAGGCGATGGGCGAGACCGGCGAGAACGTCGCCGAGCGGTGGGGAGTCTCGCGGGAGGAGCAGGACGCGTTCGCGCTCGAGTCGCAGCGCCGCTGGGCGGCGGCCGATGCAGCGGGCCGGTTCGGCGACGAGCTCGTCCCCGTGGGCGACGTCGTCCGCGACGAGCACCCGCGCCCCGACACGTCGGCCGAGAAGCTCGCGGCGCTCAGGCCCGCCTTCCGCGAGGGAGGCACGGTCACCGCGGGGAACGCGTCCGGGATCAACGACGGGGCCGCCGCGCTCGTGATCGCATCGGAGGAGAAGGCGCGGCAGCTCGGCGTCGAGCCGCTCGCCGCCTTCGCGGGCAGCGCGGTCGCGGGCGTCGACCCGCGCGTGATGGGGATCGGCCCGATCCCGGCCGTACGCAAGGTGCTCGAGCGCACCGGCGTCTCGCTCGACGAGATCGATCTCGTCGAGCTCAACGAGGCGTTCGCCTCCCAGAGCCTCGTCGTGATCCGCGAGCTCGGGCTCGACCCGGCCAAGGTGAACGTGAACGGAGGCGCGATCGCCGTCGGCCATCCGCTCGGGATGAGCGGCGCGCGCCTCGTCGTCTCCCTCCTGCACGAGCTACGCCGGCGCGGCGGCCGCCACGGCCTCGCCACCCTCTGCGTCGGCGTGGGGCAGGGACAAGCCGCTCTTTTCAGCTCGCGAAGCTGACGCTTCGCTCGCTGGTTCCGGGCGAAGAGCTGCGCTCTTCGCCCGGGGGGAAGCGGTACTGCGCCGCCGGGAGAGCGCGGTCTCCCGGCGGCTCCGTGCGGTAAGGGCGTGTTTGGGCTGGGATGGGTTCAGGCTGAGCCCGGTGTCGCGTGGGGGCAGGCCGCCTGAAGGCGGCGTGTCCGCCCGCGACGGTTTCG
>CAZRTE010000099.1:0-8553 GCA_964602945.1 uncultured Gaiellales bacterium | reverse complement strand
CTCCAGAGCGCCTCGAAGGCGGCGGCGCGGCTCGCCGGCCGTGACACGGTCACCCGCGAGGATGTGCTCAGCATGGTGCCGTACGTGCTGCCCCACCGGCTGCTCCTGAACGGGACGACCGTCGAGGATGCCCTCGACTCGGCCGTGGCCGCTGCCGGCTGAGCCTTCCCTCCTGTTCGGCCCTTCAGCCGAGCTCCTGGGCGATCGCCCACAGCGTCGGCGCGAGAATCACGATGAACATCGCGGGCAGGATCAGGATGGCGAGCGGGAAGAGCAGCTTGATCGGAGCCTTCTGCGCCCGCTCCTCCGCCATCTGGCGGCGGCGCTTCCGCATGTCGACCGCGAGGTCGCGCAGGATCTTCCCGATCGAGACGCCGAGCGTCTCTCCCTGGAGGATCGCCTGTACGAACATGCGCAGATTCGTGCTCGCCGAGCGCTCGGAGAGATGTTGCAGCGCGTCGTCGAGGCTGATTCCCATTCCGTGCTCGCGCAGGGTGAGCCGCAGCTCCTGTGAGACGGGCTCGCGCACACGCCGCGCGGCGAGCTGGAGGGCGGCCACGAAGCCGACACCGGCCTCCACCGTTGTGACGAGCAGGTCGACGAGCTCCGGCATCTCGTAGTCGATCTTGCGTGTGCGCTCCGTGGCCCGGCGCTGGAGGAAGAAGGACGGGCCGATCCAGCCCACCCCCACGAGGGCAATCAGGGCGACGATCGCCTGGCCGCCGAACGAGCCGGTCAGGGCGAAGAGAAACACGAACGCCAACGGAATCCCCACCACGCAGATGACGCGGTAGCCGACGTAGCGCGTGACGCTCGTGCGGTAGAAGCCGGCCGAATTGAGCAGGAGCCGCGCGCGCGCCCGGCGGTCCTGGTTCAGCTGCGCCTCGAACTTCTTGCCGAGCCAGGTCGCCAGACGGCTGAGCAGCTCGCCGAGCGTGGGGCGCGGCGCCTCCCCGTGCCGCGCGGGCGCGGCAAAGCCGTAGGCCGCGACCTGAGCCAGGGGCTGTGCCCTGGGTCTCACCGTCGCGACCAGCGCGCGGACCGCCAGCGCCACCGCGATCCCGGCGAGCACGGCTCCGAGTATCAGCACGAGAATCACAGCAACCCCCCTAGACCTCGATGTCCACGAGCTTCTGGATGGCGATCGACCCGAACGTGACCATGATCGCTGCGATGACGAGCGCGACCTGGCCGATCGCCTTGCCGTAGAACGGCCCGACGATGTCCGGCTGGTAGGCGTAGAAGGCGAAGCCCGTGACGATGGGCAGGGCGGTGAGGATCCACCTCGCCATCCGTCCCTGTGCCGTCAGGGTCCTCACGAGGCGACGCACGTCCTGCCGGTCGCGGATCGTGCCCACGACGACGTCGAGCACCTCGGCGACGTTGCCTCCTGTCGTGCGGTGCAGCTCGGCCACGAGCGCGACCTGCTCGAGGTCACGACTCTTCATCCGCTCGGCAACCCTGCGCAACGCCTCGTCCATCGGGACACCGATCTGGTCGTCGGCCACGACGCGCCGCAGCTCGCGTCTCGACGGGTCCTGCGCCTGCTCGACGACGGTCGCAAGCGCCGCGGAGAAGCTGTAGCCGGAACGCAAGGCGGACGCGAGCACCTGGAGATTGGAGGGAAGCTGCTCGGCGAAGTCCGCGCGCACGCCGTTCAGCTTGCGCCGGATCAGCCCCCGCGAGACGAGTGGCGTCAACAGTCCGAGCACCGCCACCACCGGGCTGACCACCGCGATGGCGACGACGATCACGAGCGTCGCGAGGATGGTGAGGCCGATCACTGCAGCCGCCGACATCTGGATGTCTGCGATCTCCAGCGTCTGCCCGAGTCGCGCGTAGGCGCCCTGCGCACTCGAGGCGGCGGCTCGGCCCGTCCGCGCTCGCCACTCGCGCCGCTTCCTGTCGGCGTCGGACTCAGCCGTGGTGGCAGGCCTCGCCCCGCCGATCGCGTACGAGGACACGCGCTCCACGACGTGGGACGCACTCCGCTTCAGCCACCCCTGGACGATGTAGACGATCACGACGGCGACGAAGAGGGCGAGCAGGAACAGCGACCAGACCGAGAGCAGGAAGCGCGTGAGGACCGACTCGTGATACGGGGCGAGGCCTGCCGGAGTCGGCGCCGTGTAGCTCGAGGTCGACGAGCCGAACTTCGAGACGCTGACCTGCACGTCCACGTGCGACTTCGGCGCCGCGAGCGAGCGGTACTGGAGGACGTACTCGCGCGCGAGGCGGCCGCTCAGGCTCGCGTAGATCGGGGCCAGCTGGGCGGGCGACGTCGCCTCGGCGTAAGCGCCGCCGGTCTCCGTCGCCAGCGCACGCAGCAGGTGCGGGTCGTACGACTTCGAGCGCAGGCCGATCGTGAAGATGCGGACGTTGCGCGCGCGGGCGCGGGCGACGGCGCGCTTCACGGTCGTCTTGCTGCCGACGTCCGCTCCGTCCGTGAGCAGCACGATCGCGGCCGTGGACAGCTTCGCCCTGGCGATGAGCGCAAGGGATCTCTCCAGCGCGTCGTAGATACGCGTGCCATACCGCAGGTTCGGTGGATGCGCCAGGGCGTGGAGGAGCGGTGCCGTGCTCAGCGTCGGCTGCTGGAGCACCCGGACGCCGCCGTTGAAGGCGAGCAGCCCGATCTGCTCGCCCTCCCCGCGTTTGTCGATGAAGCTCCGTGCCGCCGCGAGCGCCCCGGCGAAGGAGCCGCCGTGCATGCTCTGGCTCGCGTCGAGGGCGAGCACGGCGCCGAAGCCGAGACCGCTGCCCGCCAGGGGCGTGAAGGAGACGTTCTCGACGGGCTTGCCGTTCTCGGTCACGGTGACGGCGCTCGAGTCGAGCACGACGTTCCGCGGCAGGTCCACGACATAGCCCCGGTCCGGGAAGGGGACGCGCTGAATCGGCGTGATCTTGAGCGTGTCAGTCCCGGGGGAAGCCGCTCGGGCAGCGACGGCGCAGAGACCGGCCATCGCGGCCAGCAGCCCTGCCAGCGCGGTGGCGTGGAGGATGCGCCGGCTCACCGGAGGCTGCCCTCCGGCAGCCAGTCGTCGTTGCCGCCGTCCATCGCCCCGCGGGCGCCGAACATCGCCGTCTCGGGCGTACCGAAGAGGCCGTCCGGCACCGCGAACCCGTGACGCTCGAACTTCCGCAGGAAGGTCGGGCGCAGCCCCGTCGGTCGCAGGCTCCCGATCACCTTGCGCTCCGCGGTCACCTCGTCGATGTGGTACTCGAACAGGTTCTGCAGCGTGATCGTGTCGCCCTCCATCCGCTGCACCTCGGTGATCAGCGTCACGTGGCGCGACCCGTCGTCGAGCCGCTCGAGCTGGATGATCAGGTCGAGCGCCGACGAGACGTGGTGGCGGATCGCCCGGACCGGCAGGTCGTAGCCCGCCATCAGCACCATCGTCTCGAGACGATTGAGGGCGTCACGTGCGGAGTTGGCGTGGATCGTCGACAGGGAGCCTTCATGGCCGGTGTTCATGGCCTGGAGCATGTCGAGCGCCTCGGCGCCGCGCACCTCGCCGACGATGATCCGGTCGGGCCGCATGCGCAGGGCGTTGCGGACGAGGTCGCGGATCGTCACCTCGCCCTCGCCCTCGATGTTCTTCGGACGCGACTCCAGCCGCACGACGTGCTGCTGCATGAGCGCCAGCTCCGCGGCGTCCTCGATCGTCACGATGCGGTCGCCGTCGGGCACCGCCGACGACAGCGCGTTCAGCATCGTCGTCTTGCCCGTGCCGGTGCCGCCGGAGATGAGGATGTTGAGGTCGGCCTTGATGCACGTGCAGAGGAAGTCGCAGGACTCCTGGGACATCGTCCCGATCCGCATCAGCTCGTCCAGGTCGAAGCGCTCCTGGTCGAACCGCCGCACGGTGAGGAGCGGGCCTGACAGGGAGAGCGGCGGGATGATCGCGTTCACGCGCGAGCCGTCGGGCAGGCGCGCGTCCACGAGCGGGGACGACTCGTCGATGCGGCGCCCCACCTGTCCGACCATCTTCGTGATGATCCTGCGGAGCTGGGCCTCGTCCGCGAAGCGCAGCTCGGTCTTTGCGAGCAGGCCGTTGCGCTCGATCCAGATCTGGTCGGGCCCGTTGACCATGACCTCGGAGACGGTTCGGTCGGCCAGCACCCGCTCGAGGGGGCCGTAGCCGAAGACGTCGTCCGCGATCTCGGCGGCGATGCGCTCGCGGTCCGCCCGCGAGAGTCCGGGCTCCTGCTGGAGCTCGACGCTGATCTGCGCGTCGACTCGCGGCCTGATCTCCGCGCTGTCTGCGACGTCGGCGAGCTCGGGGCCGAGCTCGCTGACGAGGCGCAGGTGGATGCGGTTCTTCAGCTCCGCGAAGGGGTCGCGCGGCCCGCGCCCGCGGGCCAGCCCCGGCTCGGTGGTCTCGGACAGCCGCTCGTGCAGCTCCATCGTCATCTCCTCCTCAGGGCGAACCGACGTCCGGTCGAGCCCGCCTGCTCGGCGATCGGGGATGCGGCGGCACGTGCCGCCTCAGCTTCCTTGAGGTAGTAGTCGGCGAGCGCCGTGAACGCCTTCGCGGCGCCCGACTTCGGCTCCTGCTCGACGATCGTCCGCCCCGAGGTGATCGCTCTCGGAATCGCGCGGTCGCTCGGCACGAGCACGTCCGGAGCCCGGCCCAGCAGTTCCTGGACGTCCCTCTGGCCGATGCCGACGCTCGTGTCGGCCCGGTTCAGGACGATCGTGACGTCCGACGAGTCGTATCCCATCCGCTCGAGGGTCTCGATGCCGATCTTCGTGTCCTTGAGCGAGAGGACGTCGAGCATGCCGACGACGCACAGGTGCGACGCGCTGTCGACGGCGGCGATCACCTCGGGCGAGAAGGCCGGCGGCGTGTCGACGATCACGAAGTCGTGACTCGAGCGGAGGATCTCGAACACGCGGCGGAGGAAGCCGATCGTGACGTCCGCCGCCTGGTCGGGCCGGGTCGGAGCCAGCAAGGCCCGCGCTCCGGATCGGTGCGACGTGAGGTAGCTCTCGACCTTGTCTGTATCGAGATCCCCGGCTGCCACCGCCAGGTCGTAGATCGTCTTGTCGGGCGAGAGGCCGAGGGCGAGACCGACGTCGCCGAACTGCAGGTCGATGTCGACGACAACGGGACGCCGGCCGGCGTTCGCGAGCGCGACGGCGAGATTGCACGCGGCGAGCGTCTTGCCGGTGCCGCCCTTCGGGCCGAGGATCGCGATCATGGGACCGAGAGCCCCCTGGGTCGGACCCCGGCGCCGGGCGATCGCCTTCTCGATCGCGAAGGAGAGCTCGGCGGCCGGCTGCGGCAGCACGATCACGTCGTCGGCTCCCGCGTCGAACGCGGCTCCCACGAACCCGTTGTCGGGGCTGCCGCGGTAGAGCACCGCGATCGGGACATCGAGATCGCGGCTCGCGACGTCACGGATGACGCCGAGCATCGATCCCAACTCGGCGGCGGCGACGAGGACGACGTCGGGTTCCGCATCCTCGAGCAGCACCGACAGCCGGCGGGCAGCGTCCTGCAGTTCACTCGTGTGCACGGGAGCCGTGGGCGGGAGCGCGGCCCGGATCTCCGCGCCGTCTATGCCGTCCCCGAGCAGGACGAGGAAGCGGATTCCGGTCAGGCTCACCGGCGGCCTCCCAGCGAGTGCAGGACGAGCTTGGGCGGGACGCCGAGGAGCAGGGTCTCCATCGTGACGATGCTCGGCCGTGAGCTCTTGGCGCCGGTCGCCGGGCGGAGAGAGAGCCAGAGCGCCCCGTTGCCCGAGGCAAAGGCGAGCTCCGCCGCCTGCTGGTCGGTCACCTTGAACGAGAGGTTCGCGCTGCTCGACGTGAAGGTGCCGCTCGTCTTGCCGCCGATCGCGACAACCGGGACGTTCGTGAGGATCCGCCGTACGACGGGCTTGCTCTGACCACCTGCCGCAGCTACGCCGTTCGCGCTGACAGCCACAACGTTGAAGCCGCCGTAGATGTCGACGTGATCACCGACCTGGAGGTCGCCGCTCAGCCCTTGCGCCGAGCTGAACGGGATCGACACGACCCGCTGCGTCTTGGTCAGCGTCGCCGCGAGGTTCGTCGACGCCGACGCGAAGTCCGCCGACGTCAGCTGCGACCCGGGGTAGATGTCTCGCGTGGCGACCTCGCCCCGGAGGCTCGACGGGTCGCTGAAGGCGCCCTCGAGCACCTGGCTCTGCCGCAGCGTCGTCGCCGAGTAGAGGCTCTGGGCGGCGATGACGCTGCCGGCCGTCCCCTTCGGGATCGACTGCCGGGCCACGAGCACCGTCACCGGCGCTCCCTGGGCCTTGACGCTGTCCCTGTACCGGCTGACGTAGACGAGGATCAGCCCGCCCGCCACGGCTGCCGCGAGCACGGAAAGGAGGATCGTCCCCCTTCTCGTCGAGATCAGCCTCTGTGCAGTCTCCATTCATTCCCTCCTCTAATGGATCAGCGTCGCGACACACGTTCCGAGTTCGTTGACGACGCATTTCTGTCCGCTGGGGGTCGACCCCCCACGGGCGTACTTGATGAAATACCCCCAGATGTCTGACTTCTGAGCGCCCGGTGGCGCTGGAGCATCGGCGTACTGCCCCGTTTGCGGGCACTTGCTGCCGCTGAAGCCCGCTATGTAGAAATCGCCGAACCCGATCACGGGGTAATCCTGTTTCCCGTTCTGCGCGAAGGCGTCGTAGGTGGTCAGGACGAGCGTGACGGCTCGCGGGTCGCCCGACCGCGTGTAGTCCGGCCAGTAGTTGAGCGCTTGGTCGGCGGTGCCGCAGCTGAACCGGTTGTTGAGCGACTTCGGTACGAGATTGCCGTTGTCACTGGATGCCTTGTTCGCGGCGCAGTCGGGCGGATCGGGGTTCGCGGGGTCGGGACACGCGTTGGTCGGGTTGATCTGGTAGGTGGTCGTGCAGCCGTTCTCGATCCCCTGCTCGACCCCGGGGGTGCCGTTCTGGCCCGTGCACAGGATGAACGCGGTGGCGCTTCCGTTGTGGGAGCCGCGCAGGATCGTCAGTTCGTTGGTGATCCCCTGGTTCGCGACCGCCACCGTGATGTCGATCGAGTGCGTGCCGGGCGTCTGCGAGTAGGCGGAGTTCCCCGACCCGTCGCTGAGCGAGATCATCTTCACCGGCCCGTCGTTGTCGTCGGTTGCGCTCGTGAAGCGCTGAACGGGGTTGCCCCCACCGAGGTCGCCCTGCTTCGAGCCGCCGACCTTCCCCTTGCTCTTCCAGCTCAGCGTGATGGGATAGTCGCTCTGGGCCGCAGCGGCGTCGACGGGCAGCGACGTCGTTCCCTGCCAGAGCCACGTAGTTCCGCTCACAAAACTCATGGCGTGCATCGTGACGCTCGTGCCGCCGACATCCGCGGTCACGGTTGCCTGAGGTCCCGACGCCGACGTCTCGGGGTTGACGCCCGAGCCCGTTCCGAAGTCGATCCTCGCCTGAAGCGTGGAAGGGCAGGTAGTGACGCCGGTGACGTTGCTGAAGAACGGCGACGTGTCCGGAGAGCATGTCTCGCTCGGCCACACCTGATAGAGAGCGGGTAAACCCGACGGACTGGTCGGATAGTCGCGTACCCCGACGATGCCGTTGGAACCGTTGAGGTCAACGCACGCATAGTCGTTCGTGCCCGTTCCTGCGCAGTCTCCGACCTCGCTCCCGACGGAGACGCGGACGCCGATCAGGTCGCCGCCGGCGCTCGGAATGGGGAAATTGACTCCCGCACCCGACAGCGACCAGACATGAACCGTCTCTCCGTCAGGTGCGGACGCTTGGGCCGGTCCGTTCAACGCATACGTGCACCCTCCTGGAACGATCGAACCGGTGCAGTTCTGGAGCTCGGGACTCCCGCTCACGCTCTCGTCCACGAAGGTCACGCCGACCGCGCCGAGCTCGAAGCTCGGGATCGCGAGCGGCAGCGTCGGCTTCGTCGCAATGATGGACTGGAGCTCCACCTGCGCCCAGCCGTGGACCGTTGCGAACGGAGAGATGCTCAAGAACGGGGGGATGCCGGCCTGCGTCATCTTGACGTCGAGCAGGAGGTTCGCGCATTCGTCCCCGAGTCCCCGCTCGTTCGTGTTGTGCGGAGGATCCGCCGACGGATACGTGCTGCTCTGGAACCACATGGACGAAATCCCGTTCCCGAACTGCGGGTTGTACGGTCCCCCCCCAGTGCCCGAAGAAGCCGCGCTTGTGATGCCGCCGTAGTTCCGCGCCATGGCCTCGATGTCGCTGCTCGCCTGAGAGGACGAGAACGCGGCTGTATCGAGGCACTCGTTCAGGAGCTGTCCGCCCGCGAGCGCCGCGGCATCCGTGCGCACCTGCAGGGCGCGCCGGTGCTGGAACCACTGTCCCACCTCCAGCATCGCACCGCCGAGGAGCGCGAAGACGACGAGCAGGATCGCACCGACGACGAACATGCTGCCGGCCTCGTCCGCTGCGCGATCTCTCAGCGAAGTCTTCATCGCTACGACGTGCCGCACAGCTTTGTGCCCGAGTTGAAGGAACTCGTCGCGTCCAGCTCCGTGTTGGTGGACGTGTCCTGCTCGAGCCGCATCGTCGCCGCACCCT
>CAZRTE010000098.1:0-8616 GCA_964602945.1 uncultured Gaiellales bacterium | reverse complement strand
GAAACTGTCGCGGGCGGACACGCCGCCATTAGGCGGCCTGCCCCCACGCGACACAAGCACAGCGCTCGACCCATCCCAGCCCAAACAAGCCCTAAACAGCACGAGGGCCGGGGAGACCGCGCTCTCCCCGGCCCTCGTTCCTTGCTCCTCAGCGAGCGGGCGCGCAGCACCCGCGAGCTCACGCGAAGCGGGCGGCGAGCCAGTCGTAGATCTCGCCGCGCCGCGCGACCGCGATCGAGACGTGTCCGTCCTCCTCGCTGATGTGCGCCTCGACACCGGGGATCCGCTCTGCGAGCCAGCGCCCGTGCGCGACCGGCACCATCCGGTCCTGCACGCCCTGCCAGAGCAGTGTCGGCACGCGGATCTCGTCCAGCTCGAAACCCCAGGGCTGCACGAAGGCGAGGTCGTCGTCGCGCCAGCCGGCGATGCCGTGCTCGAGCGCGCGCTCGACGCCCCTCTTGCTGTGCTCGGCGCGGTCGCCGGTGAGAACGGCGGCGTCGACCGGCGGCAGAACCGTCGCCAGCACCTCCTTCAGCTGCTGCGGCGTCGCCGTCCGGAACTCGGCCGCCGCCTGCTCGAGGTGCGGCTCGAGCTGCTCCGGGCCGGCGAATGCGGCCTCCCACTCGGCGACGTTCTGCTCTCCCTGACCGGCGATCCAGTCGAGTCCCTCGGCCGGATACGGCGCCGGGGCCGCGATCGCCGCGGCGGCCAGGCAGCGCTCGGAGCGCGCACCGCACGCGAACGCGTGCGGACAACCGCCGGAGCCGCCCAGCGCGACGTACCGCTCGACGCCGAGCGCGTCGAGCACGTCCTCGACGTCGGGCACGACGTCCACGACGGAGCGGCCGGGATTCGGCGTCGAGCCCCCGTAGCCGGCGCGGTCGTACGAGACGATCCGCAGGCCCCGGTCGCGCGCGAGCTCGAGATCGGGCGGATAGGAGAGACCGCTGCCCGGTGTCCCGTGGTGCTGGAGCACGACAGCGCCGTCGCGGTCGCCCTCGTCGTAGACGTGAAGCGTCCGGCCGTCGCGGAGCGCGACGTCGAGCTCGCTCACGCGTTCGGCCGCTCGGGCGTGCCCGGCCGCCCGTCGGGGTAGAGCTCGGCGAGTCGCTGCGCGACCGGCTCCGGCACGAGCTCCGAGACGTCGCCGCCGAACACGGCGATCTCCTTCACCCCGCTCGAGGAGACGAAGCTCACCTGCGGGCTCGCCATCACGTACACCGTCTCGATGTCCGGCGCGAGCGTCCGGTTGAGCTGGTTCATCTGGAACTCCCACTCGAAATCGGAGATCACACGCAGCCCCTTGACGATCGCCTTCGCCTGCCACTTGTGCGCGAAGTCGACGACGAGCTCCCGGAAGACGTCGATCTCGACGTTGCCGAGCCCGGACAGCGCGTCCCGGAGGAACTCGACGCGCTCCTCGACGGTGAAGGTCGGCTCCTTGTGCTGCGGCGTGCCGACGACGCCGACGACCACGCGGTCGAAGATCCCCGCGGCACGGGTGATCACGTCGACGTGGCCGTTCGTGACCGGATCGTACGAGCCTGGACAGATTGCGGTGATCACGTTCGTGCTCCGGCGCCGTGCGTGTCGGCGCCTCCGCTCGGGGGCGGCTCCGTCGAGCCTACGCCGCCGGCGGCCGCCTCGAAGAGGGTGACACGCGTCTGGCCGTACTTGCGGCTCGTGCGCCGGGGCAGCGGCAGCTCCGGCTCGACCCGCGCGTCGGTCTCGACGACGACGACGCCGTCCGGCGTGAGCAGGGGCGGCACGTGGCGCGCGAGTCGGGGCAGGATCTCGGTCAGCATCTCGTAGGGAGGGTCGACCAGCACGAGATCGTACTTCGCCCCTGCAGCCGCCTCGCGTTCGACCGTGGTGAGCGCGTCGCCGCGGACGACCCGCCCGCCCGTGAGCCGCAGCCGGTCGAGGTTGCGCTCGATCGTCCGCACGACGTCGGGATCTCGCTCGACGAAGACGGCACTCGCGGCGCCCCGCGACAACGCCTCGATCCCCAGAGCCCCCGAGCCGGCGAAGAGGTCGAGCACCCGCGCGCCGTCGAGCGGGCCCACGAGGTTGAAGACGTTCTCCCGCACGCGGTCCGAGGTGGGACGCGTCTCGCGGCCGCGCGGCGCGGCGATCGTGTGGCCCTTCCGGCTGCCGGCGATGACGCGCACCGCGCTAGCCGAGGCGGCGGATCGCCTCGCGTGAGTCGAGCACCTCGCAGAACTCCTCGTCGATGCTCGCGAGAGCCGTGCGGTGGATCGTCTCGGCGTCGAACTCGCCGCGATCGTGTGTGGCAGTGGCGTCCGATACGAACCACGTCTCGAAGCCGAGGTTCCCCGCCATCCGCGCGGTCGTCGAGCAGCAGTGGTCGGTCGTGAGACCCGCGACCACGACCGTCTCCGCGCCGGCCGACCGCAACCGTTGCTCGAGGTCGGTGCCGATGAAGCCGCTGTTGACGAGCTTCTCCACGACGGGCTCGCCGGGCTGCGGGGCGGCCTCCGGCTTGAACTCGAACGAGTCGGTGCCGCGGCGGAAGAGCCCGTCCGGCGCGACGCTCTCGTGCCGGATGTGGACGATCGGAGCGTCCGCCTCGCGCCAGGCCGCCAGCAGGTCGGCGACCCGCGCCTCGGCATCGGGGTTGTTCCTCGCGGGCCAGGACGGGTCGTCCCACGCGCGCTGGACGTCGATCACGAGCAGCGTCGGCAGCGGCATGGTCCCCACCTTAGGCGAGCTGTTCGCGCTCGACCTCGGCGAAGATCGCGTCCACCGCGTCCTGCAGCGGCCCGGGGCCGACCGAGGGAGCCACGGCCCGCGCCCGCTCGAGCAGCTTCCGGTCGCGGCGCAGATGGGCGAAGCGGAGGTCGGACAGCCCGGACTGCCGCTTGCCGAGCAGGGCGCCACCGCCGCGCAGCTCGAGGTCGACCTCGGCGAGCTCGAAGCCGTCGTTCGTGTCGACGAGCGCCTGCAGCCGTGCCTGCGCCGACTCGGTCAGCTCCTCCTTCGCGCGCGAGACGAGCAGGCAGTAGGACTGCTCCGCTCCGCGGCCGACACGCCCGCGGAGCTGGTGCAGCTGGGCCAGCCCGAAGCGGTCGGCCTCCTGGACGATCATCACCGTCGCGTTGGGGACGTCGACCCCGACCTCGATCACCGTCGTCGCGACGAGGACGTCGAGCTCGCAGGCGTTGAAGCGCGCCATCAGCTCCCGCCGCTCGGGCGCCTTGAGCCGCCCGTGCAGGCAGCCGACGCGGAACTCGCGCAGCTCGGCCCGTCGCAACCGCTCGGCCTCGGCCTCGGCGGCGCGGGCGAGCGACGTCTCCGACGCCTCGATCAGCGGGCAGACGACGTACGCCTGCCGCCCCTCGCGCAGCAGCCGCGTCAGCCGCGTGTACGCCTCGGAGGCCCGCTCCTCGGTGATCCAGCTCGTGATCACGGGCTTGCGCGAGGCGGGCGGCTTCGCGATCTCCGAGACCGCGAGGTCGCCGTAGACGGTGAGGGCGAGCGTGCGCGGGATGGGCGTCGCGGTCATGTGCAGCACGTGGGGCGAGCGCGCGGCGGCGAGGGCGGAGCGCTGCTCGACGCCGAAGCGGTGCTGCTCGTCGACGACCGCGACGGCGAGATCGTGCAGCTCCACCCCCTGCTGGATGAGCGCGTGCGTACCGACGACGAGGTCCGCGCCGAGGGCGGCGTCCCGCTCCCGCTTGCGGGAGGAGCTCGTGAGCAGCGCGCACGTCACGCCGAGCTCCTGGCAGAGGTCGGCGATCGTGAGGAAGTGCTGCTCGGCGAGCGTCTCCGTCGGCGCCATCAGCGCTCCTTGCCGCCCGCTCTCGACCCCGCGCAGAAGCGCGTAGAGCGCGACGACGGTCTTGCCGGAGCCGACGTCCCCCTGCAGGAGCCGCTGCATCGGCACCGTGCGGGCGAGGTCTTCGTCGATCTCGCGGACGGCCTGCTCCTGGTACGGCGTGAGCGCGAACGGGAGCGCCTCGCGGTAGCGGCGGATGAGCTCTCCCGGCTCGCCGAGGCCGGCCGCGAGCGTCCGCTCCCGCTCCGCCACGCGGCGGGCGATGCCGATCCGGAGGACGAGCAGCTCCTCGAACGCGAGCCGCGCGCGTCCCGCCTCCGCCTCGCCGAGGTCGCGGGGCCGGTGCACGGCGGCGAGCGCGTCGCGCTTCAGAGCCAGGCCCTCGCGCTCGCGCAGCTCGGCGGGCAGCGGATCGGGCAGGTGGGAGGCGAGCGGCAGCGCCGCGTCCACGACCCGTCGCACCGTCGCCGCGGCGATCTCCTCCGCCGCGGGATAGACGGGAGCGAAGTCCGCGGTCGCCCGCGCCTCCCCCAGGTCGTACGAGCGTGGCTCGAAGCCGAAGCGTCCGAGCTTGCCGCGCAGCCGGACCTCCGTGCCGGGCCGCAGCCGGTCGGCGAGCCACGGCTGGTTGAACCAGGTGACGCTGACGGTGCCCGTGCCGTCGTCCACGCGCGCGACGACCCGCGTGCGGCGCCCGCGCGACGGCCGCTTCTCGACCTTGAGCACGCGAGCGGAGACGACGACCTCCTCCCCCTGCCGCAGGGCCGCGATCGTTGTCTCCTCGGCCGCGGTCTCGTAGCGGCGGGGCCGGTGCTCGAGCAGGTCGCGCACGCTCTCGAGGCCGAGCTTCGCCAGCTTGCGGCGCAGCGTCACACCGACGCCCGGGAGCGTGTCGAGCCCCGCCTCGAGCCGCTCGGGCCTCGGCGCACGCGGCGTCCGTGGCCAGGCCCCGGGCGGGTCCAGGCCGGCGAAGACCGTCTGTCGACGGGCAGCTGTCATCGTGCGCGGCACCGAGCGAGAGGGAGTATCCCCGCCGGACCGGACGTCAGATCCGGTACTCGTCGCGGAACCAGAACAGCGCGAGGGTGCCGGGGCCGGCGTGGGTGCCGATCACGGCGCCGAGCGCGACGACGAGCTCGAGCGAGGCCTGCGGCCGCCGCTCGCGCACGAGCTCCTCGAGCTCGGCCACCTTCTCGGGAGCCGCCGCGTGAGCGACGGCGAGCCGCAGCTGCGGCTCGTCCCGCGTCTCCGTCTCGAGCGCGGCAGCCAGCTCGGCGAATGCGTTCCGCTCGCCGCGGACGCGCTTCACGGGCACGACCTCGCCCTCCCGGATGGACAGGATCGGCTTGACGTTGAGCAGCGTGCCCGCAAAGGCCCGTGCCTTGCCGATGCGCCCGCCGCGAGCGAGGAACTCGAGCGTGTCGACCGTGAAGAGGAGCCCCCTCTCGCGCCGGTAGCGGTCGACGAGCTCCGCGATCTCCTCGTCGCTCGTCCCCTGCTCGAGCCGCCGCTGGATCGCGAGCGCGAGCATCGCGATCGAGGCCGAGGCCGTCTCCGAGTCGATCACGTGCACGCGCCGGTCCCCGAGCTCCGCCGCGGCGGTCGCGGCGCTCGCGAACGTCCCCGAGACGCGCTCCGAGATGTGGAGGGACAGGATCCGCTCGAAGCCGGCGAGCTCGCGGTAGCAGGCGAGGAAGTCCCCCGGAGTCGGTTGCGACGTCGCCGGGAGCTCGCTGCCTTCCCGGAGTCGCCGGTAGAACTCCTCCGCCCCGATCTCGACGCCGTCGCGGAGGCTCTCGTCCCCGAAGCGGACGTAGAGCGGGACGACGCGCCAGTTCGGGAACCGCGCGGCGGCGTCCGGCAGGTCGGCGGTCGAGTCGAGGACGATCGCCGTGTTCCCGGCCGTGAGCTTCACGCGACGGCGGCAGCGGCCTGCTGGATCGCGGCGACGATCTCCTCGAGCTCCTGGTCCTTCGTCAGGCAGACCGCCGCGCCTGCGGCGAGAAGTGCCTCCCGCTCGCCCTCGTTCGCCGAGGCCGTCAGCGCGACGACGGCGACGCCGGGCTCGGCGGCGCGCAGCTGTTCCGTGGCCTGCACTCCGTCGAGGCCCGGCAGCCGGTAGTCCATCAGGACGACGTCCGGCCGGTGCTCGACCGCGGCGGCGACGGCCGCCGCGCCGTCGCCCACCGAGGCGACGACCTCGATGTCTCCGCGCATGCCGAGCAACAGCTCCAGTGCTTCGCGGAAGACCTCGTTGTCCTCGACGAGCACGACTCGTACGCACTGCATGTGCGCCGAAGCCTATTCCGCACCGATGAGGAGCTGGTAGTGCGGCTGGCCCCCCTCGTGCACCTCGAGCTCGAGGCCGGGATGCGCGGCGGCCACCTGCTCGAGCAGCGCGTCGAGCGGCGGCGCGTCCTCGCCCGCCAGGATCGTGAGCAGCGAGCGCGGTTCCGCGACGAGGCGCTCGACGACCGCGAGCGCGACCTCCACGAAATCCTCGCCACCCGCCACGGGCTCGTCGGCGGCGAGGCCGAGCCAGTCGCCGCGGCGGAAGGCGAAGCCGTTCAGCCGCACGTCACGGGAGGCGCGCGTCACCTCTCCGGCGGCGACCCCGGCTGCAGCGCCGCTCATCTCCGCGGCGTTCTCCGCCGCTCCCCGCGTGCCGTCGTAGGGGACGAGTGCGGCCAGCCCGGCGACGATCGAGTCGGTCGGCACGACCTCGGCCGGACGACCCGCGTGCGCCGCCGCCTGCTCCGCGGCCAGGCGCACGTTCGGGTTGTTCGGAAGCAGGATCGCCTCCTCGGCGCCGAGCTCGCCCAGCGCCGCGAGGAGCTCGGCGGTCGAGGGATTGGACGTCTGGCCGCCCTCGACGATGCGGATCGGGCCGACGGGCTCGGCGAGGCTCTCGAACAGCTTCCGGTTCCCGGCGCCCGCGACGACGGCGACGACGCCGCTGCGCGCGAGAGCCGGAGAGTCCGGGACGACGGTCAGGCGCCGCTCGCGCCGCTCCTGCTGCTCGTGCATGTCCGCGATCTCGACGCCGCCGATCGTGCCGGCTGCGGTGCCGAGGGAGAGCGCGGCGCCGGGATCGTCGGTGTGGACGTGCACCTTCAGCGCCGCCTCGTCGCCGACGACGAGGAGCGAGTCGCCGAGCAGCTCGAGCTGCGCCTCGAGCCCGTCGCGGCGCAGCTGCTCGCCTTCCACGACGAAGACGGTGCAGTAGCGGTAGCGCGACGGCTCGAGATGGACGGCGTCCGCGCCCGCGGTCTCGGCCGCGACCTCCGGCGCCTCGGGCACCGGCTCGCCGGCGACGGCTCCGGCCAGCCCGCGCAGGAGCTCGACGAGTCCCGCACCGCCCGCGTCGACGACGCCGGCCTCGCGCAGCACCTCGAGCTGGTCGGGGGTGCGCGCGACGGCCGTCTCCCCGGCACGAACGAGCTCGACGAGGAGATCGGCCAGCGGAGCCGGCTCGACCATTCGGAGCTCCGCCTCCTCGGCGAGCTCCCGCACGACCGAGAGCATCGTCCCCTCGACCGGCCGCCGCACGGCGCGGTACGCGGCATCGGAGGCTCCACGCAGCGCCCGCGCCGCGAGCGAGGGCTCGACCCCGTTCGTCGAGGAGGCCAGGACGTCGGCCGCCCCGCGCACGATCTGCGAGAGGATCACGCCCGAGTTGCCGCGCGCCCCCATCAGTGCCGCGCGGGAGACCTCGTGCGCGAGCGTGGGCCGGTCGGAGGCAGCGGACTCGGCCACCGCGTCGGCGACCGCACGCACCGTCAGCGTGAGGTTCGTCCCGGTGTCGCCGTCGGGAACCGGATAGACGTTGAGGTCGTCGATTCGGTCACGGCTCGCCTCGAGCGACGCGAGAGCCGAGCCGACGAGCTCCCGGACCCAGGCGCGATCCGCCTCCGCGCTCACGCTCCTCCCGTCCGGACGTCGTCGACGTGCACCTCGACCGCGCGCACCGGCAGGCCCGTCAGGCGCTGCACCTCGTACGTGACACGGTTCCGGACGCTCGAGGCGACCTCGGCGAGGTTGAGCCCGTACTCGACGACGACGTGGACGTCGGCCGTGACCTCCTCGCCCTCGCGCCGGATCTCGACACCCGGCAGGCGCCCGTGCCCGCGCGCGAGGCGGCCGCGCAGCGAGCCCTTCATCCCGACGACGCCGTAGCACTCGAGCGCGGTCTCGGCGACGATCTGCGCGATCGCGTCGCTCGAGATCGTGATCCGCCCGAGGGAAGAGGAAAGCGTGGATGCCGCCTCCATCGCGCCCTTGGACCGGCTGCCCGCACTCAGGGTTGCGCGACGAGAAGTTGAGCCCACGGCTCCCTGAACGCGATCCGCGCCTCGCGCAGGCCCGTCTCGGCGGCCAGATCCACGCGGAGAGACTCTCACGCGTCGAGGAAGGCACGCAACGCCGTGGAGAAGACGGCCGGAGCGTCGACGTTCGCCGCATGCCCTGCCCCGGGAACGACCTCGAAGCGCGCGTCGGGCAGCGCCCCGGCCAGAGCCTGCGCGAGCGACGTGTTCGGGCGGTCGCGCTCGCCGACGAGGACGAGCGTCGGCATCGTGACCCGAGCGAGCTCGCCGGAGGCGTCGAAGCGCCTGCCCTCGCGGAAGACGGCGCGGAGCGCGCGGGAGTCGAGATCGCCGAGCTCCCGCCGCGCTCGCGCCGGGGCGAGCGAGGCGGCCGTCCCCACGAGGGCCTGCAGCAGCCGGTGGCCCGGGGGCAGCCGCGCGAAGCCGGCGCAGAGAACGAGCCGCCGGACGCGGTCCGGGTTCACGACCGCCATGCGCAGCGCGACGAGCGCG
>CAZRTE010000097.1:0-8631 GCA_964602945.1 uncultured Gaiellales bacterium | reverse complement strand
CGTGACATCCGGCGTTCCGGCGTCGTATGTCGGGCATGAACAGATTCCGCACGATCCTCCTCCTCGCGGCGGTCCTGCTCGTCGCGGCGGCCATCGCCGGCGTCGCGCAGCCGCGGCTCGCGCACACCGCCACGCCGGCCACGGCGACGATCACGGTCTCCGCCGACGGCACCGCGAGCGGCGTGCCCGACCGGGCCTCGTTCGACTTCGGGGTCACGACGCAGGCCGCGACCGCGAGCGATGCTCTGAGCCGCAACGCCGGCCAGGCCCGCGCGATCGTCGCGGCGCTGAAGAAGGCGGGCATCGACGCCTCGAGCATCCAGACGACGCAGGTCTCGCTCTGGCCGCAGATGTCGAGCGGCGGGACGCAGATCGTCGGCTACAGCGCGTCGAACTCCGTGCACGTCACGGTGCCGATCGCGAGCGCCGGCGACACGGTGGACGCCGCGGTCGCGGCCGGCGCGAACAACGTCGGCGGGCCGAGCCTCTCCATCGCCGACCAGACCTCCCTCTACGACGAGGCGCTGCAGCAGGCGCTCGCCAACGCGAAGCAGAAGGCGCAGGCGATCGCGGCGGCGACCGGTCTCACCGTCGGCGGCGTCGTCAAGGTGGAGGAGGGCGGCGGGCAGGCGCCGCCGCTGGTCTACGGCAACGCCGTGGCGACCGCGGCCACGCCGGTCGAGGCGGGCACGCAGCAGGTCCAGGCGTCGGTGACGGTGACCTACTCGGCGAGCTGAGACGTCCCGCGGCGGGCGATGCAGTCGAGCGCCCAGCCGTTCGCGACCAGCACGATCTGCTCGGCCAGCACGTCCGGGCTCTCGCCTGCGTGCTCGCGCGGCACCTCGACGACCACCTGGTGGAGCGAGGCCTCGACGGATCCGCCGAACTCGTGCCGTTCCTCGGCGACGATCGCGAACGACGGCAGCCGGCGCCGCAGCTCCCCGGCGAGCGAGTCGATCTCCGCCGGCGTGGCGTGGCGGCCGGCGAACACGCCGAAGTTGACGCGCACCTCGAGCCCCGGCCCGTCGTGCTCCGGGACGCGAAACGAGATCGCCGGCTCCTGCGGGTTCATCGCTCGCGCGGCTCCCATCTGAACCTGAACAGCGCTGCGACGAGACCGGCCGCGCCCCAGGCCGCGAGCACGCCGATCGCGCCCGGATCCGACCACACCGCGTGGCCGTGCAGGTAGACGCCGTTGGCGAGGTGGACCATGTACGTCAGCGGCAGCACGTCGCCGATGTCGCGCAGGAAGGTCGGGTAGTGCTCGGTCGGCCCGAACGCACCGCTGAGGAAGGCCATCGGCAGCACGATCAGGTTGACGACGGCCGACGATCCCTCCGCCGAGCGGATCAGGCCGGAGAGCCCGACCCCGAGCGCGGCGAAGCAGACGCTGCTGATGGCGATCAGGAGCGCGATCGAGCCGACGCGGCTCGGGAACGGCGTTCCGAACACGAGGCGGCCGAGCACGAAGAGAGCAACCGTCTCGAGTGCGAACACGATCAGCGTCGACACGAGCAGCGCTCCGATGAAGGTCCGCGGCGGCAACGGCGTGGAGCGGAGCCGCTTGAGAATCCCGTCCTCGCGGCGGATCACGAGGATGATCGACAGCCCGGCGAACGCGACCATCGCGCAGCCATAGGCGAGCAGCGCCGCGAGCAGCACCTGCGAGGCCGGCTTGCCGTAGTAGTGGCCCGAGTAGACCGAGCCCAGGAGCACGAAGAGCAGCAGCGGGAAGACGAACGTGAACACCGCCGACTCGCGCGAGCGCCAGTAGAGCCTCTGCTCCGCCCTGAGCTGATGGAGGAAGAGCGAGCCGGGGCGGCGCGGAGCCGTGATCCGGATCGCGTCGACGCTCACGAGGCCACCTCCTCTACCTCCGCGTGCACCTCGACCGGTGCCTGCTCCTCGTCCTCTGCGGTGAGTGCGAGATAGACGTCCTCGAGGGACGGGCGCCGCACCTCCAGGCCCTCGAGCTCCTCGCCGCGCGCGACGGCGGCCGCCGTCAGCTCTGCGAGCACGCGCGTCGGCTCGTTCGTGCGGAGGAACACCTCCTCGCCGTCCCGCCGGTAGTGGATCTCGGTCTGCAGCTCGGACCCCGTCAGCTCCGTCGGCGTCCCCACGCGCACGATCCGGCCCTCGCGCAGCACCGCGACCCGGTCGGAGAGCTGCTCCGCCTCGTCGAGGTAGTGCGTCGTCAGGAGCACCGTCTTGCCGAGCGAGCGGAGCGAGCGGATCATCTCCCAGGCGGCGCGGCGCGCGGCCGGGTCGAAGCCGGTGGTCGGCTCGTCCAGGAAGACGAGGTCGGGATCGCCGACGAGCGCGATGCCGAGGTCGAGGCGCCGCTTCTGGCCGCCCGAGAGCGACTTGACGCGGGCAGCCGCCTTCTGCTCGAGGCCGACGAGCGCGATCACCTCGTCGATGTCGCGCGGCGCGCGGTAGTAGCCGGCGAACATCGCGTGCGTCTCGCGCACGGTCAGCCTCGACCAGAGCTGCGATTGCTGGAGGACGACCCCGATCCGCTCGCGGAAGTCGGGGCCGGGGTGCTCGGGATCGCTGCCGAGCACACGCACCTCGCCTGCGTCGCGCGTGCGGTAGCCCTCGAGGATCTCGACGGTCGTCGTCTTGCCGGCGCCGTTCGGCCCGAGCAGGCCGAAGACCTCACCTTCCTGGATCGTGAAGTCGACCCCCCGGACCGCCTCGAGGTTCCCGTACGCCTTGCGCAGGCCGCTGACCTCGATTGCGTCCATCCGTCGGCCAGGATAGACGGGCCCGGAGGCCCGCGGTCGCAGCGCGCGGCAGAGCGGGGCGGGACGCCGCGATCCGCGCCCTCCCGGGCGCCGCTACTTCAAGGTCTTGAGGTAGGCGACGAGGGCCTCGAGCTGGCTGTCGGGGATGATGCCGCCCCAGTGCGGCATGCTGACGATCGGGGCCTTGCCGATGACGCTGCCGCTGCGGATCACCTCGATGATCTTCTGGTCGGTATTGAACTCGTGCCGGAAGTCCTGGCCGGAGAGGGGCGGGATCGTCTTGTCGGGGGAGAGCGGGTTGGGAACACCGCCCAGTCCGTTCGGGCCATGGCAGTTGATGCAGCCGTAGCGCACGTAGAGAACGGATCCCTCGACTGCGGCGCCCTGTCCCGTGGGGATCGCCGGTGGCTGGGCAGTGGAGACGCTCGGCAGCCCGGCTCGGAGGTAGGCGATCAGATCCGAGACCTGGGTCGAGGAGATGACCTCACCCCAGACGGGCATGTACGGCTTGGTCGGGTTGGCGGACTCGCCGAGGCCGTGATCGATGATCGTGCGAAGCCGGGCCGGCTTCAGTTCCTTGGCGACGCTCGTCAAGGCCGGTACGTCGGGTGAGACGCCGCCCTGGCCCTGCTCACCGTGGCACTGCGCGCAGGCGAACTGGACGAAGATGTGCGCGCCGGCAGCGACGTGCGGGTCGATCGTGCCAGACGCTGCAGTGGCGGTCGTCCCGGCGTTGACCGTGACGGTGGTGGTGCTCGTCGACGATCCGGACATGGAGTCGCCGACCGCCCAGCCGGCTGCGCCGGCCGCGAACGCAAGCGCGACTGCGAGCAGCACGAGCGCTCCCTCGGCGGCCGCCGTGGTGAGGCTCGGCTTCTTCATGGCTCCCGATCATACGAGAGACACCGGCACGAGGTCATTGCTCTTTCTCGAAAGCCGCAAGGGAGCAGCCTCTGTGGGTGCTCGAGCCACACGCAGTCCGGCCCAGCATCGAGTCTGGGAGTTCCTCTGCCGATGCGCAGGCTCTGACCTCGATCGCATCCAGCCGCGGGCAGGCCGGTCTGGCCCCGGTCAAGCCGCGGCGGGCTCTTCGGGTGCCGTCCAGCGGTACGCGGGAATGTCGGAGAGTCGAAGCTGCGCCGTCTCGACGATCGCCGGCGGACCGGCGAAGCAGCGCTGCCAGGCCAGCCCCGCCCGCCAGACGGCCGGGTGGCGGATCGCCTTGCCGACCCGCGCGCGGACGCTCTTGCCGCGGAAGACGAACACCGCCGCGTCCTCGTCGAGGTACACCTCGTGCCCCTCCAGCCCCAGCGAGGCGGGATCGAGCGGTGGCCCCTCGGCGAGCAGCTCGCGGGCGCGACGGAGGCAGCCCGGCTTGAGCGGCACCGCGACGGCCAGGACCTCGCCGCGGCCGCGGGTGAGCGAGGCGACGAGGTCGACGATCTCCGGCAGGAGCGCCACGCCGAGCGGCGCCACCTGCACCGGCGGCATGTTCGCCCGCTCGAGGATGAGCGTCCGGTAGCCGTTCAGCCGCTCGCCGGGACGCGAGCCCACCCGGACCTCGAGCAGGTCCGAGCTCGAGATCTCGACATCGAGGTTGCCGGTGGCGTCCCGCCCGCGCAGCAGCAGCCGGTCCGGCTCGATCTCGAGCGAGCCTGCCGTCTCGACCTCGCCGTCTCGAAAGACGACCGCGAACTGCCCTTGCCGCATAGAACCAGGATCGGGGCCGATCCGGGCTGCCGTATCGGCGAGGGCCCCCAGACGGCTTCGGGAAAGTACGGAGTGCGAGCAGCCGTGCATGCCGGCGCGCCCTCGCTACAGTCGCCGCGTGCCGACCTTCCGCTACGTCGTCGCGGACGTCTTCACCGACGTGCCGCTCGCCGGCAACCAGCTCGCGGTCTTCACCGACGCACGCGAGATCCCCGAGGAGCTCCTCCAGCCGCTCGCGCACGAGATCGACTTCTCCGAGACCGTGTTCGTCTATCCCCCCGCCGGCGAAGGCCACGTCCGGCTGCGGATCTTCACGCCCGGGAGGGAGGTTCCCTTCGCGGGGCATCCGACGCTCGGCGCGGCCTTCGTCCTCGCCGGCCCGCTCCAGCTCGACGAGATCCGGCTCGAGACCGCCCGAGGCGTCGTCCCGGTCCGGCTCGAGCGCGACGGCAGCCGCATCGTCTTCGGCCGCATGACCCAGCCCGTGCCCTCGATCGAGCCGTTCGCCGCGGTGGAGGAGCTGCAGGAGGCGCTCGGCGTGCGCTCGCAGCTGCCGGTCGAGCTCTACGACAACGGGATCCGGCACGCCTACGTCGCGCTCGCGTCCGAGACGGCGGTGGCGGAGCTGCGGCCCGACTTCGCCCGGCTCGCCGCGGTCGGCCCGGTCGGGATCAACTGCTTCGCCGGCGAAGGGGCGCGCTGGAAGACGCGGATGTTCCATCCCGCTCTCGGCGTCGACGAGGACCCGGCGACCGGCTCGGCGGCAGGGCCGCTCGCTCTTCACCTCGTGCGCCAGGGGCGGATCGGGTTCGGCGACGAGATCGAGATCCGCCAGGGCGCCGAGATCGGCCGGCCGTCGACGCTCTACGCCGTCGCCCGCTCGCCGGAGGAGATCGAGGTCGGCGGCGCGGCCGTCGTCGTCGCCCGCGGCGAGTTCCGTCTGCCGTGAAGCGTGTCTCGGTCGTCGGCGGCTCGTCCACCGGCAAGACGACGCTCGCGCGAGAGCTCGCGCGCCGGCTCGGCGTCCCGCACGTCGAGCTCGACGCCCTCCACCACGGCCCGAACTGGGAGGAGGCATCGGCAGACGTCCTGCGCGACCGGGTCGAGGAGGCGCTGGCCGCTGCTGCGGACGGCTGGGTCGTGGACGGCAACTACCACGGCAAGCTCGGCCTGCTCGTCCAGGAGCGGGCGGACACGGTCGTCTTCCTCGACCTGCCGCTCGCGCTCGCGCTGTGGCGCGTCCTGCGCCGTACCGGGCGCCGGATCCTCAGCCGCGAAGAGCTCTGGAACGGCAACCGCGAGTCGCTCCGAACCGCGTTCTCGCGCGAGTCGATCGTGTGGTGGGTGCTGCGGACGCATCGCTCGCACCCGGCGAAGTGGCCGGAGCGCTTCGCCGGCCTGCCCCACCTCCGTGTCGTCCGGCTGCGCTCGCGGCGCGAGGTGGACGCGTTCCTTCAGTCGATCCAGCCGACCGACGTGATGTCCGGCAGCTCGAACGGCAGCGAGCGCCAGAACACGCCGCCGTTTGCCGAGACGTAGAGCCGGTTGCGCGCGGCGTAGAGGATCCGGTCGGGGTCGTCCTCGGCCACCGCGACCGCGAACCCGGGCGGCAGTCCGCCTCCTGCCTCGCGCCAGGTCACCCCGTTGTCGTGGGAGAGCATGAGCGGCGGCCTGCGCTCGACGACGGCGACGACGGTCGAGCCCGAGGCGGCGGCCGCGACGACGCGCGGCAGCGGCACTTCGGGGCGGGGTGCCGCCGGCACCTCGGTTCCCTCCCCGAGCAGCGTCTCGGCCTCGACGTCGACGAGGAAGACGCCGGTGACCGTGCCGGCGGCGGCGATCATCGCGGCTCCCTCGCGAGCAGCATCGAGACGAGCGCGCTCGCCCGGTGCGCAGCCGGGAGCGGCTCGCGTCCCTCGGCGCGCGCGCTCAGGTAGGCGACGGAGAAGGCATCGCCCGCTCCGGTCGGGTCGCCGGGAACCACCTGGGAGGCGACGCGCGTGCTCGTCCCCCGCGCAAGAACGAGCGAGCCCTCGCCGCCGAAGGTGACGACGACCTCGGGGACGCCGAGGCCGCGGAGCTCCTCGAGATCGGCGTCCCCGACGACCGCGCGCGCCTCCTCCTCGGAGAGCTTGAGGATGGAGACGTGGCGGAGCAGCGCCCGGTCGAAGTCGTCGTCGAGCTGCAGGGGGCCGAGACGGCGCGCCCGGACGAGCCCGTGGGCGTCGAGCAGCACGCTGCAGCGCCGGGCGATCCGCTCGAGCGTCTCCGGCGGGAAGTCGCCGCGCAGCAGCGGCGCGACATGCACCCACTCGACTCCCCGCAGCCTGCGCTCGGGCTCGTCCTCCTCGCGCCACGGCTCGCCGACGGCGGCGACGCGCATCTCGCGCCGCCCCTCGCTGTCGTAGTGGAAGGCGAACGCGGTCGTCTCGCCTGCCGCGGCCAGCGAGACGGGGAGCCCGAGCCCGGCGAGGCGGTGCAGGTAGTCGGGCCGCTCCCGCTCGCCGCACTTCGCGACGAGCACCGCCTCCTGCCGGAGCGCGCGCAAGGCGCGCCCCGCGTGCCACGGCCCGCCGCCGATGCGCGACTCCTCGTCGTCGACGACGTCGCGGGCGAGAGGCCCGATCACGGCGACCGGCCGCATGGCACGGCACGCTACTGGGCCTCCGCCGGCCGCGTCGAGCGGAGCCGGACGATCACGCCGACGAGGAGCGCGAGCAGGAACGAGAGCGCGAAGCTCGGCAGCGAGCCGCCGCTCGCGATCTGCCCGGGATGGGTGTGTGCGACGAGGCTCGTCCACCAGCCGGGACCGGACGGCTCGAGCCACTGGTAGAAGACGAAGCCCGCCGCCCAGGCGAGCAGCTGGCCGGGCCGGACGTGCGGAGCGCCGAAGACATCGCCGGCCGTGTAGCGCGCTCCGGCGAGCAGCCAGTCGGCGAGCAGGACGCCGAACAGCGGCACGAAGAAGGAGCCGAGGAGGTAGAGGAAGCTCGTGTACTGGACGAGGTCGATCACGAAGGCGCCGCCCGCGCCCGCGGCGCCGACGAGGACGATGAGGAGACGCTGCGGCGCCCGCGGCACGATGTTCTGGAGCGAGACGGCCGCCGAGTAGACGTTCGCGAACGGCTCCTTCGTCTCGTCGATGCCGAGCGCGAGCAGCGCGAGGGCCGCCCACGCGCCTCCGCCGGCGATGGCCGCCATCATCGACGGCGCGTCGGTCAGGCCGCGCGAGAGGAGAAGGATCGCGCCGAGCGCGTAGAGCCAGACGTTCGGGACGAAGTAGCCGACGGCGGTTCCCCAGAACGCCTTGGAGCGCGTGCGCGAGAAGCGCGTGTAGTCGGCCGCGAGCGGGAGCCAGGACACGGGCATCGCGACCATCAGGTCGACCCCCTGCCAGAAGCCGAGGCCGCCCTCCCCCGGCCGCGACCAGAGCGTGCCGAGGTGCGCTCCGTGCAGGCTCCACCACGTGAGGTAGCCGAGCGAGGCGAGCACGACCCAGAGCGCGACGCGCTTCACCCACTCGCGCACGAAGCCGACGGGGCCGACGACGGCGAGGAGGGTGGCGACCGCGGCGGCGGCGAGCTTCCAGACCCACGGCGCGTGGAAGCCGAAGACGCGGCCGGAGAGCGCGGAGGCCGCCGAGGCGATCACGAGCACCTCGAAGATCGTCCAGCCGAGGTTCTGGAGGACGTTGAGCGCCGTCGGCAGCCACGAGCCCGCGCGGCCGAGGGGCGCGCGCAGCAGCACCATCGCCGGGACGCCCGCATCCGCGCCGATCGCTCCCGCGAGGCCGAGGAGGAGGTTGCCGAAGACCCCGCCGGCGAGGATCGCGAGGAGGGCCTCCCGCAGCGAGAGCGCGGGCACGAGATACGTGCCGGCGACGACGACGAGCAGGCTGAGGCCGAGGCTCCCCCAGAGCATCCCGTTCTCGACGCCGCCGAGCGTCCGCAGCCGGTCCGGCACCGGGCGGATGCCCCAACTCGGTGCTCGCTCCTGCTCGATCGCTCCTCCCTTCGCCGGCATTACCCGGATCAGGTTCGGCGGGTGTGATCTCAGCCGCTGGGCCGCGGCACCCCGGACTCCGCACCTTAACGGGTGCTCGGGCGAAGAGCTGTGCTCTTCGCCCGGGTAGCTCGCGAAAGCTGCGCTTTCGCTCGCTGGAGTGCAGGGAACG
>CAZRTE010000096.1:5282-8723 GCA_964602945.1 uncultured Gaiellales bacterium | reverse complement strand
GAGCGGACGCGAAGCGTCCGTGAGCTCCGGGCGAAGAGCGCAGCTCTTCGCCCGGTCACCCAGCGAGCGAAGCCGCAGGCTTCGCGAGCTTTGCCGCGACGCTTCGCTCCCAGGCGGCGGCGCGTGGAAGCGGTAGCGTCCGGCCGCGGTGTACGCGGAGCGCGATCCCGTGCAGCGCGCCGGGGATCAACTCGTAGCTGCCCGGAACGCCGAGCGCGCGGGCGCGCTCGAACCCGCGCCGCGACGACGCCGGCGACACGCCCGGGATACCGGGCAGCCCGCGGTCGAGCGAGCCGTGCAGGACGTCGAGCCGCTTCCCGCGCAGGGGCTCGAGCGAGAGCCGGTCGGGAATCCAGGGGGCGAGCCCCACCACGCGCTCGACGGACGCCTCGTCCGCCGCCGCGATCGCGACCGCACCGCCCATCGAGAAGCCGAGCAGGAGCGTCCGCCCGGCGCCCACCGCGCGGACGGCCGCTCGCGCGTCCTCGATGCACGACTCCAGGTGCCGCCACGACTTCACGCGGTAGCGAACCTCCGCGAAGACGAAGCGGGGGAAGCGCAGGCCCAGGCGGCGCACGAGCCATTCGAGCGACGCGCTCCACGTCCCCTCCACCTCGCCCGACTGCCCGCCGTTCACGCAGACGACCGCGGTCTCCCCCTCGCCGGCCAGCCGCATCTCTGCGCCCGTCGGGAGGGAGACGATCTCGCCCGGCAGCCTCATCCGGGGACGTGCGCGAGGGGCACGGCGGGCCGTCCCACTACTGGGCGCGCGGGTAGAGGCGGCCGCCGAGACGCAGCCAGCGGACGGCGCCGTCGTCGCCGCGGATGAAGTGGCCGCGCATCCCCTGGAACGGTCCCGCGTCGATGTACCACCGCTCCGGCGTGTAGAAGAAGGCTTCCGTGGGTGGCGGCTGCGGGCCCGGCGGCGAGTCCTCGGCCGGAAAGCCGCCGAGCGACTCGCTCTCGACGCGGATCCTGACTCCGTCGAGCGGTGTGAGCGTCACCCGGTCCATCGCCGTCTCGAACACGCCGGCGTACTCGGCGAGCGGCACGTCCTCGACGGGCTCCGGCTCGCCCTCCCCCAGCCCCGCAGCCTGCAGCGCCGCGTCGACCACCTGCAGGCCGCCCGGCGAGTGGTTCGTGAGCAACGCGAGCGCGAAGGACCGTGCGGGCACGAGCACGAGCAGCGACAGCTGGCCGTTCGTGCCGCCGCCGTGGCGGAGCGTGCCGAAGCGGTCCTCCCCGTACCAGGTCAGCCCGACCCACTCTCCCTCCTCCGCAGCGGCCGCCTGCGGCTCCTGCATCGGCGCGAGCGCAGGCGGCGGCTCGAGATGCAGGCGCGCATAGCGCAGCAGGTCCGGCGTCGTCGAGGCGATCCCACCGGCCGCATGCGCCGAGCGGTTCACCGGCCACGGACGCGCCACCCGCAACGCCTCGCCGAAGCCGACGTGGCCGACGGCGAACCGCTCCGTCATCACCTCCCAGGGCCAGAACGTCGTCGACGCGAGCTCGAGCGGAGCGAGGACGAGCTCCTGCACGGCATCCTCGAAGCGCTGGCCCGTGACGAGCTCGACCACGCGACCCGCGAGCACGAAGCCGGCGTTGTTGTAGGCCCACACCTCGCCGACGGGCGTCTGCTGCGGCAGGTCGCGCATCCGCTCGACGTAGACGGCGGCCGCATCGTCGCCCCAGCCGGTGTCGTCGAAGTAGTCGCCGAACCAGCCGCCGGTGTGCGAGAGCAGGTGCCGCAACGTCACGCGCTCCGCCGCGCCGGCGTCGGCCAGCACGAGGCCCGGCAGGTACTCGCGCACCGGCCGGTCGAGGTCGAGCTCCCCGCGCGCGACGAGCTCGCAGATCGCCGTGCCGGTGAACGTCTTCGTGATCGACCCGACCTGGAAGCGGGTCGCCGGCGTCACCTCGAGCGGGTTCTCGACGCTCGTGACGCCGTACCCCTCGTGCCGCTCGACGCCGTCCTCGAGCACGCCCACCGCTGCGCCCGGCACGCCGTGCTGCTCGCGTGCAGCCTGCACCGCCTCGAAAACGTCCATCGCGCGCACTCTACGCCGGAGTCAGGTTCATACTCGTCCTGTTGTCGTTCGACGTCTGGAGGCGAGTCGAGAATGGCTGCTGTGCTGTCGGTCCGCGTCAGGTCGGATACCGGCGCCGCGGAGGTCGGGCGGCGGGCGCTCGAACTCGCGCAGACGAGAGCGGCCGGTCAGTCGGTAATCCGCCACTTCACCGTCAGTGAGTCCAACGATGGAAAGATCGCACTCCATGTCCAGCATCGTTGCTGCGGTGGTGGGACGGCTCTCGGGCATTCGACCAGGGAGGAACTTCCGAATCTGGCAACAGCTGAGATCGGCGTCGGGGAAACGCTCTAGGAGGCAGATATGAAGATGCGCAAGCTTGCGTTCGTTGGCGTGCTGTTGGGGGCGATGGCGTTCGCGGTCGCGGGTTGCGGCGGCGGCGGCACCGCGCAGACGACCACGCAACAGACAACCCAGACAGCGCCCTACAAGGTCGCGTGGATCTACGTCGGGCCGCACAACGACGGCGGCTGGTCGCAGGCCCACGAAGAGGGTCGCCAGTACGTGCAGAAGATGCTGGGCAGCAAGGTCAAGACGACGTACAAGGAGAACATCGCCGTCGGGACCCAGTTCCAGCAGACGGTGGCCGGCCTCGCGGCGCAGGGCTACAAGATGATCTTCGCCACGTCGTACGGCTACGTGACGAAGGCGGTCGCGGAGAAGTACCCGAACGTGATCTTCGAGCAGGCGACGGGGACGCTCGTGATGAAGAACGTCGGTGAGTACTTCGGCCGGGCCGAGGACACGGTCTTCCTCTCCGGCATGGCGGCGGGGGCCGCGGCGAAGTGCGACACGATCGGCTACGTGGTCGCCTACCCGATCCCCGAGGTGATCCGGCACACGAATGCGTTCGCGCTCGGCGCGCAGTACACGCATCCGGGCGTGCAGGTGAAGATCGTCTGGACGAACTCGTGGTACAACCCGTCGGCCGAGAAGAAGGCGGCCGAGAGCCTCGTCGCAGCCGGCGCGTGCGTGCTCGGCCAGAACGTCGACTCGCCGGCGACGGGCCAGTACGCGGAGTCGAAGGGCATTCCGTGGGTCGGCTACGACTCGGACGCGTCGAAGTTCGCGCCGAAGTCCTGGCTGACCGCCGCGGTCTACGACTGGGGCCCCTACGAGCTCAAGCTCGTGAAGGCTGCGATGAACGGCACGTGGAAGCCGACCTTCTACTACGGGTCGATCAAGGACGGCTTCACGAAGCTCGCTCCCTTCGGGCCGAGCGTGACGTCGGCCACGAAGGCCAAGATCGCAGCCGTGCAGAAGAAGATGGAGCAGGGCACCTTCGACCCGTTCACGGGCCCGCTCTACGACCAGAGCGGCAAGCTCCGGGTGGCGAAGGGCGTGCAGATGCAGG
>CAZRTE010000096.1:0-5272 GCA_964602945.1 uncultured Gaiellales bacterium | reverse complement strand
CAGACCGATCAGATTGACCCCGTATTTCTTCGGCAGATGCAGGTCCTGAAGGGCGGCACGAACAGCCTCTACGGCATGAACTGGCTCGTGAAGGGAGTGATCGGTAGCCCGAAGGGCTAACGCCCGCGCGGGTGGGGCGCCTCGGGGCGCCCCACCCGTCTTCCGCGCCGCCGACCGCGACCGCATGAGCATCCCGTTCCGTATCACGGTCGAGCGCCGGCTCCGGCAGCCGCGGTGGCTCACGTTCGCGACTCCCCTCGTCGCGGTCGTGTTCGCGTTCCTCGTCGCGGCACTCGTCCTCGTCGCGACCGGTCATGACCCGCTCTCCACCTACCGGCAGCTCTTCGAGGCGGCGTTCACCCAGTCCGGCTCGCTCGATCAGACGCTGATCGCCGCGACGCCGCTCGCCTTCACGGGACTCGCGGCGGCGGCCGCGTTCCGGATGCGGCTCTGGAACATCGGGGCGGAGGGCCAGATGTACATGGGCGCGATCGCGGGCGCCGCCGCCGGGCTCTACCTCGGCGGCAGCGGCGGCCCCGCGCCGCTCCCGATCGCGGCGATGGTGGTGGCGGGCGCCGCCGGCGGCGCCGCGTGGGCGTTCATCCCGGGGTTCCTGCGCGCGTTCTTCAACACGAACGAGATCCTCACCTCGCTGCTCCTGAACTACGTCGCCGGACTCATCCTCACGTACCTGATCTTCCAGAGCGAGTCGTACTGGCGGCAGACGAAGGGCTTCAACGCAACCGTCTTCCCCACCGGCAAGCCGCTGCCCCACTCGTCGATCTGGCCCACGGCGACCCTGAACTTCCAGGGCGGCATCGCGCTCCCCCTCGGCGCCGGCATCGCGGTGCTCGTCGCGCTCGTCGTCTGGCTCGTCTACTCGCGCACGCGCTTCGGGTTCGAGGCGACGGTGCTCGGGGACTCGCCGAAGGCGGCCCGGTACGCCGGCGTCCGCGTCCGCCGCAAGCTGGTCGCCGTGATGGCCTTCTCCGGGGCGATCGCGGGGATCGGCGGCGCGAGCCAGGTCGGCGACTTCAGCCACGCCCTCGACGGCGACCCGAACGGGCTCCAGCTGCGCGGCTACGGCTACACGGGCATCGTCGTAGCGGCGCTCGCCCGCTACAACCCGTTCGCCGTGGTCGTCGTCGCCTTCCTGCTCGGCGGGCTCCAGAACGCCGGCAACACCCTGCAGAGCGCGAGCTTCCCCGCCGGCCTCGTCGGCGTGATCCAGGGGATCATCCTCTTCTGCGCGCTCGGGAGCGAGCTGTTCGTCCGCCACCGTGTCCACGTCGCCCGCAGGACGCCGAGGGTCGGCGGAACGGCGACGACCGCGGAGCCGGCGGCGCGATGAACAACTCGCTCGCCGTCGTGCTCATCGCGTCCGGGGTCGCCTACGGCACCCCGCTGCTCTTCGCCTCGCTCGGCGAGCTCCTCGCGGAGCGCTCGGGCATCCTCAACCTCGGGGTCGAGGGGATGATGCTCGTCGGCGCGGTCATGGGCTTCTGGGCGGTGCAGCGCATTCACATCTCGAGCGCCGCCGATCTGGCGCTGGCGCTTCTCGTCGCCGCCGTCGCGGGCACGGCGATGGCCTCGATCCACGCGTTCCTCTCGATCACGCTGCGGGCGAGCCAGATCGTCTCGGGACTCGCGCTCACGATCTTCGCAGGGGCCCTGGGCCTGTCGTCGTATCTCGGGAACGGCCTCAGCCTCGCCGACGAGCCGGCGCTGCACACCTTCCGGCCCTTCCTGCCGAACACGATGCAGAACTGGCCGGTCGTGGGGCCGATCCTGTTCGGCCAGGACGTGCTCGTCTATCTCTCCTGGCTGTGCGTGATCGCCGTCGCCCTGTACCTGTCGCGCACACGGCCCGGGCTCAACGTTCGCGCGGTCGGCGAGTCGCCGGCGGCCGCCGACACGATGGGCATCAACGTCACCGCCTACCGCTATGCGCACACGCTCGCCGGCGGGGCGCTCGCGGGTGTCGCAGGCGCGTCGATCACGCTCGCGATCACGCCGCAATGGGTGAACGGGATCACCCAGGGCGCCGGCTGGATCGCGATCGCACTCGTCATCTTCTCCTTCTGGCGACCGGGGCTCTGCCTCGTCGGCGCGTACATCTTCGGCGCGCTCCAGGCACTCGCACCCCAGCTGCAGGCGCGGGGCATCTCGCTCGGCCCGACGGTGCTCTGGACGAACTCGCTGCCGTACGTCATGACGGTGCTCGTGCTCGTCGTCATGTCGTTCGGCACCGCCCGCCGGCGGCTCGGCGCCCCGGCCGCTCTCGGCATCCCCTACGTCCGGGAGGAGCACTGATGGCCACGCCGGTCCCCGCGATCGAGACCGTCGGGATCACGAAGCACTTCCCGGGGGTGCTGGCGAACGACCACGTCGACTTCTCCGCGCACCTCGGCGAGGTGCACGCGCTGCTCGGCGAGAACGGTGCCGGGAAGACGACCCTCTCGCACGTCCTCACCGGCCTGTATCGGCCCGACGAGGGAGAGATCCGGCTGTTCGGCGAGCCAGTCTCGTTCACCTGCCCGCGCGACGCGATCGACGCCGGCGTCTGCATGGTGCACCAGCACTTCCGCCTCGTCGAGCGCTTCACGGTCGCCGAGAACCTCGTCCTCGGCGACACCCGCGGTGCCGGCCGCAACTTCCTGATCGACCCGCGCGCCGTCGAGGGCCAGGTGCGCGACCTCGGCAAGCGGTACGGCCTCGAGGTCGACCCGCACGCCCGCGTCTGGCAGCTCTCGGTCGGCGAGCAGCAGCGCGTGGAGATCCTCAACGCCCTCTACCAGGACGCGAAGGTGCTCCTCCTCGACGAGCCGACGGCGGTGCTCACGCCGGACGAGGCCGACACGCTGTTCGAGACGCTGCGCCGGATGGCGGACGAGGGCAGGACGGTCATCTTCATCTCGCACAAGCTGCACGAGGTGAAGGCCGTGTCCGACCGCGTGACCGTGCTCCGGGAGGGCCGGCTCGTGGGCACGGTGGAGACGGCCGACGCGACCCCGCAGTCGCTGACCGCGCTCATGGTCGGACACGAGCTGCACGCCGTGACCCACACCCCGCGGCCCCCCAACGCCGAGGAGACGGCGGCCCTGGAGCTGGACGAGCTGTGGGCGGAGGGCGACCGCGGCCTGCCGGCCGTGAAGGGCGTCTCGCTGCGTGTCGGCCACGGTGAGGTCGTCGCGGTCGCCGGTGTCGCCGGCAACGGCCAGCGCGAGCTCGCCGAGGCGATCACCGGCCTCCGCCCGCACACGCGGGGCTCCGTCCGCATCGCGGGGAGGGCGATCCGGAACGGCGACGCGCGCTCGGCCTTCGACTCCGGCGTCCGCTACGTCCCCGAGGACCGGCTCGGCACGGGCGTCTCGCCGAGCCTCTCGATCGCCTGGAACCTCGCGCTGCGCGCCTACCGGCGGCTCGCGCGAGGGCCGCTGCTACCGCTCCGGCGGTTCCGCACGGATGCCGAGCACGCCATCCACGACTACGACATCAGGGCCTCGGGCCCGACGATGATGGCGGCCAACCTCTCGGGCGGCAACCTCCAGAAGCTCGTGATCGCCAGGGAGTTCTCCGGCGAGATGAAGCTGCTCGTCGCCGCCTCCCCGACGCGAGGGCTCGACGTGGCCGCGGTCGAGACGGTGCACGAGCTCCTGCTCGAGGCGGCCTCGAACGGTGCGGGAGTCCTCCTGATCAGTGAGGACCTCGACGAGATCCTCGCGCTCAACGACCGGGTCGTCGTCATGTACGAGGGCGAGCTGACCGAGGTGGACGACCGGCAGAGCGTCGAGGAGATCGGGCTGCGGATGGCCGGAGAGAGCCCCGGGCCGGCCGCGACGTCGTCGCAGCCGGCCCCGAGTCCCTAGCGCGCCGGAGCTCAGCCTGCCGGCACAGATCCGGGTACGTCCGGAGCGAACGAGTACGCCTCCTCGCCGTGCATCAGCGTGTCGAGACCGGTCTCGGCCTCCCCCTCGCCCACCTTCACCGGAAGGAACCGGTCGATCACCCAGAGCATCAGGTACGTGAACCCGAACGCGTACACGGAGGCGCCGAGGGCGGCGGCGACCTGCTTGCCGAAGAAGGCACCGCTCCCGTGGATCAGGCCCTCCGCGCCGGCGGGGTTGACCGCGGTCGTTGCGAACACGCCGAGCAGGACGATCCCGAGCATGCCGCCCACGCCGTGGACGCCCCAGACGTCCAGCGCGTCGTCCCACCTCAGCCTGTTCTTCAGCCAGACCGCCGTGTAGCAGACGAACCCGGCCGCGATCCCGATCACGGCAGCCGCCCAGATCGGCACGTACCCCGCGGCGGGCGTGATCGTCGCCAGGCCGGCGACCGCGCCGGTGAGGAGCCCGACGAAGTGCGGCTTCTTCGCCCTCCACCACTCCACGAGCAGCCAGGTGATCGCGGCAAACGAGGCCGCGAGGTCGGTGTTGAGGAAGGCGAGCGCCGTGATGTGGTCGACCCCCAGCTCGCTGCCCGCGTTGAACCCGTACCAGCCGAACCACAGGAGCCCCGTCCCGAGCGCGATGAACGGGATGTTGTGCGGGGCGTCGCGGAACTTCCGCCGTCCGACGTAGAGGACGGAGGCGATGGCGGCCCAGCCCGCGGTCGCGTGAACCACGATCCCGCCGGCGAAGTCCCGCACGCCCCAGTCCTGGAGGAGGCCGCCGCCCCAGATCATGTGCACGAACGGGTAGTAGACCGCCAGCTGCCAGACGACCAGGAAGACCAGGTACGCCCGGAAGGTGACGCGGTTCGTGAATGCCCCGGTTATCAGGGCCGGCGTGATGATCGCGAACATCATCTGGTAGACGATCAGCACGGTCAGCGGAATGTGTGTCGGCGTGTACATCGAGTTCACGCCGACGTGGCGCAGAAGCGCGAGGTGAAAGTTCCCGTAGACGCCGTCGGCGCCGCCGCTGAAGCAGAGCGAATAGCCGACCAGCCACCACATGATCGTCGTGATGCCCATCGAGGCAAAGCTCTGGATCATGATCGTGAGCGTGTTCGACCGCCCCACGAGGCCCCCGTAGAAGAAGGCCAACCCCGGGGTCATGATCATCACGAGCGCCGCCGCGAGCAGCATGAAGCCCGTGTTCCCCTCGTTGATCACCGCAGCTCCTTTCTAGTTCCAGTCACGAGCCCGTCGTGGCGACGGACTCCTCTCCCACGATGGTCGTCCCCGTCTCACCTCGCAGCGCCCGCTCGACGTTCTCGGGATCGGTGATCACCGCACGTTCGCCTCCACGCTCGAGGAAGCCGATGA
>CAZRTE010000095.1:0-8954 GCA_964602945.1 uncultured Gaiellales bacterium | reverse complement strand
GAGAGCGAAGCGACCTTACGACGCCGCCGAACCCGTCGCGGGCGGACACGCCGCCCGCAGGCGGCCTGCCCCCACGCGACACAAGCACAGCGCTCGACCCCACCCAGCCCAAACAAGCCCTTACCGCACGAGGGCCGGGGAGACCGCGCTCTCCCCGGCCCTCGTTCCGTGCACTCCCCGGGCGAAACGCGAAGCGTTTCGCCCGGCTCCAGCGAGCGAGACCGCAGGTCTCGCGAGCTACCTTCTGGTGGTGGAGCTCCGCGACCTGCCCTCGGTGGACGAGCTCGCGCGGGAATCCGGCGACCCGCTCGCCGTCGACGCCGCCCGCGTCGTGATCGAGCGCGCCCGGGAGGAGATCCGGGCCGGCTCCGAGCCCGGCGACCTCGTGGCGCGGTTGCGGGAGGAGCTCGCGGCGGTGCGGCGGCCGCAGCTGCGGCGGGTGCTGAACGCGACCGGCGTCGTCGTCCATACGAACCTCGGCCGGGCGCCGCTGGCCGAGGAGGCGCTCGCGCGCGTCGTCGAGACCGCGGGCGGCTACTCGAACCTCGAGTACGAGCTCGGTGCGGGCGTGCGCGGCTCGCGCCAGGATCACGCCGCGGGCATCCTCTGCCGCCTGACCGGAGCAGAGGCCGCGCTCGTCGTGAACAACAACGCCGGCGCCGTCCTCCTCGCGCTCGCGGCGCTCGCGGAGGGACGGGAGGTCGTCGTCTCGCGCGGCGAGCTGATCGAGATCGGCGACGGCTTCCGCATCCCGGACGTGCTCGCCCGCTCGGGCGCGCGCCTCGTCGAGGTCGGGACGACGAACCGGACGCGGGCCGCGGACTACGAGCGCGCGATCGGCCCGGACACCGCCGCCGTCCTCCGCGTCCACCAGTCGAACTTCCGCGTCGTCGGCTTCGAGGAGCGGCCGCGGCTGGAGGAGGTCGCCGCCGTCGCCCGCGAGCACGAACTCCCGCTCGTCGACGACCTGGGCTCGGGACATGTCTCCGCTGGTAACCGACTGTTACTAGGTCAGGAGGAGCCGACCGCCCGCGACTCGCTCGCGGGGGGAGCCGGCCTCGTCTGCTTCTCCGGGGACAAGCTGCTCGGCGGGCCGCAGGCGGGGATCGTGCTCGGCCGCGCGGAGCTCGTCGAGCGGCTGCGCCGCCACCCGCTGCAGCGGGCGCTGCGGGTCGACAAGCTGTCGCTCGCCGCCCTCGAGGGGACGCTGCTCCTCCACCTCGAGGCGCCGGAGCGGATCCCCGTGCTGCGGACGCTCGCGCAGGCGGCAGGAGCGATTCGTGCCCGGGCGGAGCGGCTCGCAGCGGCGACCGGCGGCGAGGTCGAGGAGACCGTCGGCCGCGTCGGCGGCGGAGCGCTGCCGCTCGCGGACCTGCCGAGCTTCGCGTGCTCGCTTCCCGAGGAGCTCGCCGGGCCGTTGCGCGAAGGCGAGCCGCCGGTCGTCGGCGTCGTCCGCGACGGGCGTCTCCTGCTCGACTGCCTCACGCTGACCGACGCGGAGGCCGAGGAGACCGCGGCCGCCGTCGCCGCGCTCGGTGACCGTACCGGGACGGCGTAGCCGTCAGCGGAGCGACCGGCTCCAGCGCTCCTCGACCCGCGCCGTCCGCCAGACGAGGAGCGAGACGGCCCAGGCGAGGGCGAAGGCGGCCACGATCCCGTAGCCGAGCGTGCCGAGATCGAGCGCGGCGAAGCCGGGAACGTGGGCGACCTGGAGCAGCTCGATCGTGCCGACGACGAGGGCGACGCCGACCGAGAGCGTCGTGACGGTGAGGTTGTAGTAGACGCGGCGCACCGGGCTCGCGAACGCCCAGCCGTAGGCACGGCTCATGAACACGCCGTCCGCCGTGTCCATCAGGGACATGCCCGCCGCGAAGAGGATCGGCAGCGAGAGCACGGCCGGCAGCGGCACCTGGCTCGTCGCCACGCCGGCGGAGAGGGCGAGCAGGCCGACCTCGCTCGCGGTGTCGAAGCCGAGGCCGAAGAGGAAGCCGATCGGGTAGAGCTGCCGGCTCGAGCGGATCCGGCCCGCGAGCCGGCCTCCGAAGAAGCGGCTCATCAGGCCGCGGTCGAGCAGGCGCCGCTCGAGCCGCTCGCCGTCGTAGCGGCCGGCGCGCAGCTCGCGCACGATCCGCAGCACGTCCACGAGCACGATCAGGTTGAGCAGCCCGATCAGCCAGAGGAACGTGCCCGAGACACCCGTTCCGACGGCGCCGCCGTAGCGCTGGAGCAGGGGAAGCCGCGCGTCGACGCTCGAGGTCGCGAACGCGAGCCCACAGACGAGCCCGAGCACGACCGTCGAATGGCCGAGGGAGAAGAAGAAGCCCGTCGCGAGCGGACGCTTGCCGTCCTGGAGCAGCTTCCGCGTCGTGTTGTCGATCGCGGCGATGTGGTCGGCGTCGAAGGCGTGCCGGAGCCCGAAGGCGTAGGCGAGAGTGCCGAGCCCGGCGAGCGCGACGCTGTGCCGCGAGTACCACACGAACAGGCTCCAGCCCACGACGTTCAGCGCCGCGACAGCCGCGGCGAGCCCGAGCAGGCGCACCCGCTCGGCGCCGGTGAACGCACCGGTCATCGGATCAAGCGTCGCGGAACGCGACCGGGCGGGAATCCGGAGTTGCTACTTCCCTAGCATCCGTACCTATGCCGCTGACCGTAGGCACCGCGGGTCACATCGACCACGGGAAGACGGCGCTCGTCGAGGCGCTGACCGGGAAGAACACGGACCGGCTCGCGGAGGAGCACGAGCGCGGCATCTCGATCGAGCTCGGCTACGCGCCGCTCGAGCTACCGGACGGGACGCACCTCTCGGTCGTCGACGTTCCCGGCCACGAGCGCTTCGTGCGGACGATGGTCGCGGGCGCGAGCGGCATCGACCTCTTCCTGCTCGTGATCGACGCCGGCGAGGGCGCTCGGCCGCAGACGCACGAGCATCTCGCCATCCTGCGCCTGCTCGGGATCGAGCGCGGGGTGGTGGCCCTGACGAAGGCCGACCTCGTCGACTCCGAGACGCTCGAGCTCGCGCGACTGGAGGCCGAGGAGCTCGTGCCCGGGGCGGCGGTGGTCGCGACGAGCGCGCGCACCGGGGCCGGCCTCGACGAGCTCCGGGCAGTGCTCGCCGAGGCCGCGGCCCGTGTGCGGCGGCCGGCGGCGGACGGCCCGGCGCGGCTCCACGTCGACCGCTCCTTCTCGCTCCACGGCATCGGCACGGTCGCGACCGGCACGCTCTGGTCGGGCACGATCGGCGAGGGAGACGAGCTGCGCGTCGAGCCGCGCGGGCAGACGGTGCGGATCCGCAGCGTCCAGGTGCACGACCGCCCCGTCGAGCGGGCCGAGGCGGGGCAGCGCGTGGCCGTCTCGCTGCCGGGAGTCGAGCGTGCCGAGCTGCGGCGCGGCGACGTCCTCGTCACTCCCGGTGCCTTCCGGCCGAGCTTCCGGCTCGACGTGGCGCTGGAGCCGCTGGGAGACATCCCGGCACGCGTCCAGCTCCACCACGGCACTGCGGAGACCGTCGCGCGCGTCGCCCGCGCCGGCGAGCGCTTCGCCCAGCTGCGGCTGGCGCGGCCCGTCGTCGCGGCGCGCGGCGACCGCGTCGTCCTCCGCACGGAGACGACCGTCGCCGGCGGCGTCGTCCTCGACCCCTCTCCGCCCCGCCACGCGGACCCCGCGCGGTTCGAGGCGGTCGAGCGGGGAGAAACGCCTGTCCACGCACCCGTGCTCGTGGACGGAGAGTGGGTCTGGTCACCGGAGTGGCTCGAGGAGCTTCGCGGCGACCTCGACCGGGCGATCGACGCCGCCGACCCGCTCGACCCCGGCGTTCCCGTACCCACCGCCGAGTGGGCCAGGGCCGTCATCCCGCATCTGGGGCTCGAGCTGCGCGGCGCGAAGCTCTACCGGCCGGGCGCGACGCCGGAGCTCGGCGAGCGGGCGGAGGCGGCTGCCCGGCTCGAGGCGCGGCTCGGCATCGAGCCCGTGCGGGTGGAGGACGCCTCGCTCGCCCGCTTCCTCGAGGAGCGGGGACGGCTCGTGCGCGTCGGCGACGGCTATGCGGTCTCCACCGACGCCTTCGAGCAGGCCCGCGGAGCGCTCTTCGACGGGATCACGCTCGCCCAGTTCCGCGACGCGCTCGGCGTCGGCCGGAAGACGGCGCAGCTCCTGCTCGAGCGGTTCGACGCGGACGGCGTGACGCGACGGGTCGGAGATGCGAGAGTCCTGCGACGACGGTGATGAATGTCCGCGGGCTCATCGAGCGCTACAACGAGGCGTGGAACCGGCACGACCTCGACGCGATCTGCGCGCTCCACGCGCCGGGGATGGTGTTCGAGAACCACACGGCCGGCGACCGCGCGAAGGGAGACGCGGTCCGCGAGCACGTCGCCGGGATCTTCGCGTCCTACCCGGACCTGAGCTTCGCGACTCGCGCGCTCCGCTGCGGCGACGACTTCGCGGTCTGCGAGTGGACGGCGCAGGCGACCCGCGACGGCCGCCTGCTCGAGTGGGACGGGGTCGACGTCTTCCCGCTCCGGGACGGCCTGATTGCGCGCAAGGACGTCTACTCCGCGTCGCACCGGCCGCGCGAGCCCGGGCGGCCGTAGCCGCCGCCGCCCGGCGTCTCGAGCCGGACGGTGTCGCCGGCACCGAGCTGTCGTGTCAGCTTCGGCGGCTGCTCGGAGCCGTTGACGAGCGTCCGTCCCGGGGCTCCGTCCTCGCCGCCGGCGGCACCGCGAGGCGCGCGCCGCCGCCGCTCGGCGAGCACCGAGAGCCGGCAGTCCTCGAGCGCGCGCAGCTCGCGGACGACTCCGTCGCCGCCGCGGTGGGCGCCCGAGCCGCCGGAGCCGAGCCGCAATCCCCAGCGCTCCACCCGCAGCGGGTACTCGAGCTCGAGCGCCTCGACCGGCGTCGCGAGCGTGTTCGACATCGCGACGTGCACGCCGCTGGGGCCGGCCGCGTCCGGGCACGCCCCCTGGCCGCCGCCGACCGTCTCGTAGTACGTGAAGCGGTCGTTGCCGAAGGTGACGTTGTTCATCGTCCCCTGGCCCTGCGCGGGCACCTCGAGGAAGCGGCCGAGAGCGGCGAAGACGACGTCGACGATCCGGGACGAGGTCTCCGTGTTGCCGGCCACGACCGCGGCCGGAGACTGCGCGTTGACGAGGCAGCCCTCCGGCGCAGTGACCGTCACCGGCGCGAAGGCCCCGCCGGAGGCCGGCAGGTCCGGGGCCGTCAGGCAGCGCACGACGAAGTAGCAGGCCGACTTCGTGACCGCGAGGGGGCAGTTGAGGTTGCCGGCGTACTGCGGAGCCGTCCCGGAGAAGTCGACCCGGATCTCGTCGCCGGCGAGCTCGACGGAGCAGCGGACCGGCAGGTCGCCCTCGAGGGCCTCGACGACGTCCTCGGCCTCGCCGCGACCGTCCGGAAGTGCCGCGAGCGCCGCCCGCACCATCCGTTCGGAGTACGCGTACAGCTCGTCCATCGCCGATGCCACGCGGTCGCGACCGCGCCGCGCGCAGATCTCCGCCACCCGGCGTTCGGCGAGACGGTGCGCCGCGAGCTGGGCGCGCAGGTCGCCCCGCCGCTCCTCGGGCCGCCGGGTCGCGGCGACGAACGCCTCGAGCACCTCGTCCGTCAGGAGTTGCGGCGCGAGGACGACCCCCTCCTCCTCGAGCGTGCGGGAGAACGCGGGCAGGCTCGCGGGCTCGATGCCGCCCACGTCGGCGTGATGCGCGCGCGACACGGCGAAGCCGGCGGCGGTACGGGAGACGAGCGTCACGTCGGGCAGGTGCGTGCCGCCGGTGAACGGGTCGTTGAGGATCGCGACCCCGCCCGGCGCGACGCCCAGCTGCATCACCGCGGCGACCGCGTCCGGCATCGCGCCGAGGTGCACGGGGATGTGCTCCGCCTGCGCGATCAGCCGGCCGTGCTCGTCGAAGAGCGCCGTCGAGCAGTCGCGCCGCTCCTTGATGTTGGCCGAGAAGGCCGAGCGGACGAGCACCGCCCCCATCTCCTCGGCGACGGCGTGCAGCGCGCTCCCGATCACCTGCAGCTCGACGTTCATGCCCGCTCCCGGCGGCGGCCGAGCCGCCGCCTCCGCTCCCTGGTGAGCTCCGTCGAGCCTACGCTCATCGCGTGAGCACCAGCGTCCCGTCGCTGTTCGTCTCGCCGTGCCAGCCCGCCGGGATCCAGCAGGTAGCTCCCGCGAGCTCCACGAGCGCCGGACCCTCGACCTCGTAACAGTCTGTTACCTGGAAAGACAGGTCCGGGCCCGGCAGGACCTCGGCGGTGCGGACGGCCACGAGCTCGACCTCCCGCGCCCGGTCGGCATAGCCGTAGCGCTCCTCGTGGGCGCGGTGGAACCGCCCGGCGAGATCGCCTCCGAGCGCCACCGTCAGCTCGAACGACTGGCCCCGGTAGCGGAGGTCCGCCTCCCCCTCCGCCGGCAGCTCGCCCGCCTCTGCGAGAGGACGGACATGGGAGACGACCCGGTCGCGCCGCTCCTCGCTCGCGGCGAGCCCGAGTGCCGAGAGCACGCCCGCCGCCGCCGGCACGAGCACCGCCTCCATCCCGAGCTCGTCGGCGAGCGCACACGCATGCAGTGGCCCGGCCCCGCCGTAGGCGACGAGCGCGAACTCGCGCGGGTCGTGCCCCTGCTCCACGGACACCACGCGCAGCGCGCGCAGCATCTCCGCGTTCACGACCTCGACGACCGCGGCCGGGTCGATCGTCCCGAGCGCAGCGGCGGCCGCGTCGCGGTCGAGGACGAGCCCGCCGGGCAGCTCCGCCGGCAGCCGGCCGAGCAGGAGGTTCGCGTCGGTGACGGTCGGGCCGCCGCCGCGCCCGTAGCAGGCGGGCCCCGGATCCGCCCCCGCCGACTCCGGCCCGACCCGCAACGCGCCGCCGGCGTCGCGCCGCACGAGCGAGCCTCCCCCCGCGCCGACCGTGTGCACGTCGACCGACGGCAGGCGGATCGGGAAGCCGCCGACCTCCCGCTCCGGGACGCGCGCGGCACGGCCGCCGGGCAGCAGGCAGACGTCGGTGGACGTGCCGCCCATGTCGAAGGCGAGGGCATCCGGGAAGCCGGCCCGGCGCGCGGCGAGCCCCGCGCCGACGACCCCTCCGGCCGGCCCCGAGACGAGCAGTCGCGCCGGGTGCGCCGCCGCCTCCTCCACCGAGGCGACGCCGCCGGAGGAGAGCATGGCCACCGGGTCGGGCAGTCCCTCCTGCGTCGCGGCCGCGGCGAGCGCGCGCAGGTAGCGCGACGCGACAGGGGCGAGATAGGCGTCCGCCGCCGTCGTCGAGGCGCGGGCGTACTCGCGGAACTCCGGCGCCACCTCGTGGGAGGCGACGACGTGGAGATCGGGACGACGCCGCAGCAGCTCCTCCTTGACGACCCGCTCGTGCGACGGATCGCGGAACGAGAAGAGGAGGCAGACCGCGACCGCCTCCACGTCGCCGGGATCGGGCAACGAGGCGAGGTCGAGCGGCTCGAGCTCGCCCTCCGGGCCGAGCCGGCCCTGCACGCCGTGACAGCGCTCGAGCGGGACGAGCGGCTCGGACCACTGCTCGCAGAGGCGGTAGAGGTGGGCGCGCGTCTGTCGGCGCAGGTGGAGCAGGTGCTCGAAGCCCGCGTTGCCGAGGTACGCCGTCCGCGCGCCCCGCCGCTCGAGCAGCGCGTTCGTCGCGACGGTCGTCCCGTGCGCGAAGCGCTCAACCTGCGCCTCCAGCGCTCCGACCGCCCGGGCCGCGGCGAGCACCGACTCCTCCTGCCGGGCCGCAGTCGGCACCTTCGCCGTCCGGACCAGCCCGTCCTCGACGAGCACCGCGTCGGTGAACGTCCCGCCGACGTCGACGCCCAGGATCGCCACACGCGTACTCTGCAACGCCGGTGGCCATCCGCGCCTTCCTCTTCGACTTCGACGGCCTGATCCTCGACACGGAGCTCGCCTCGCGCGCGGGCTGGGAGCTGCTCTACCGCGACCACGGGCACGAGCTGCCGGCCGACCTGTGGGCGTCGCTCGTCGGCACGCACGGCGGCTGGGATCCCATGGCCCATCTCGAGGAGCTCGTCGGCGAGCCGCTCGACCGGGACGTGCTGAACGAGCGCCGCTACGCGCACGAGCTCGCGCTGATCGAGGCCGAGGAGCTCCGGCCCGGCATCGCCGAGTACCTCGCCGCGGCCCGCCGGCACGGCCTGCGGCGCGCGATCGTCTCCAGCTCCTCCCGCCGCTGGGTGGACACGCACCTCGAGCGGCTCGAAGAGGCCGTGGGCTGGGACGCGATCTGCACCGCGGACCGCGACCGCGAGCGCGCGAAGCCGGCCCCGACGCTCTACCTCGAGGCGCTCGAGCTGCTCGGCGTCACGCCCGAGGAGGCGGTCGCCTTCGAGGACTCGCCGAACGGCGTCCGTGCGGCGAAGGCGGCCGGCATCTTCTGCGTCGCCGTCCCGAACGAGGTGACGCGGCACCTCGGCCTCGAGGAGGCGGGAGCCGACCTCGTGCTCGGCTCGCTCGCCGACCTGCCGCCCGACGAGCTGCTCGGCCGCTTCGCGGAGGAATAGAGTCCACGCGATGGCCGCCTACGAGAAGGCACACATCGACGAGATCGCCTCGGAGAAGTGGCCCCACTGGATTCCCATCCGCCACCACTTCGCGATCCAGACGTTCGGCGTCAACGCCTACCGGGGCGACGCAGGCGAGGGCGGCGTGCCCGAGCACGACGAGTCCGACAGCGGCGAGCCGGAGCTCTACTACGTCGCCTCTGGCCACGCGACGTTCACGGTCGCGGGGGAAGAGGTGGACGCGCCGGCCGGCACGTGCGTCTGGGTCCCGGAGGCCGGCGCCAGACGGTCCGCCGAGGCGCGGACGGACGGCACGCTCATCCTCGCGATCGGCGCCGCGGCTCCCGGCAAGGTCTACGCCCCCGACGGCTGGGACTCGGAGTACCTCGAGGGCGAGGGCTAGCTGTCC
>CAZRTE010000094.1:0-9083 GCA_964602945.1 uncultured Gaiellales bacterium | reverse complement strand
GCACACGAGGCACCGCTTCAATCCAGACAACCCCAAGACAAACAGCACGGCGCCGCCGGGAGCCCGCGCTCTCCCGGCGGCGCAGTCCCTTTTCCCCCGGGCGAAGCGCGTCGCGCTTCGCCCGGAGCTTTCGCGGCTATGCTCGGGGCGGTTCATGGGCCTCTTCTCTGGATTGACCGGCTTCGGTGGCCGCGACATGGCGGTGGACCTCGGCACGGCCAACACGCTCGTCTACGTGCGCGGGCGCGGCATCGTCCTCTCCGAGCCGTCGGTCGTCGCGATCGACCAGCGGTCGGGCGAGGTGCATGCGGTCGGTGTCGAGGCGAAGCGGATGCTCGGCCGGACGCCGGGGACGATCCAGGCGATCCGGCCGCTCAAGGACGGCGTCATCGCCGACTTCGACGTGACCGAGCAGATGCTGCGGCACTTCATCCAGAAGGTGCACCAGCACCGCTTCGCCCATCCGCGCGTCGTCGTCTGCGTTCCCTCCGGCGTGACCGGCGTCGAGAAGCGGGCCGTCGAGGAGGCGACGCTCTCGGCCGGGGCCCGCCACGCATATCTGATCGAGGAGCCGATGGCGGCCGCGATCGGGGCGGGTCTCCCCGTCGCCGACCCGACCGGGAACATGATCGTCGACATCGGCGGCGGCACGACCGAGGTGGCCGTGATCTCTCTCGGCGGCATCGTCGTCTCCCAGTCGCTGCGCGTGGGCGGAGACGAGATGGACGAGGCGATCATCAACCACATCAAGCGTGACTACAAGCTCCTGATCGGGCAGCAGACCGCCGAGGAGATCAAGCTCGAGATCGGCTCGGCCTGGGAGATGAAGGAGGAGCTCCAGGCGGAGGTGCGCGGGCGCGACATGCTCACCGGGCTCCCGAAGACCGTGATCCTCACCTCCGAGGAGACCCGGCGGGCCCTCGACGAGCCCGTGACCCAGATCCTCGAGGCGATCAAGTCGACGCTCGACAAGACTCCGCCCGAGCTCGCCGCGGACATCATGGATCGCGGCATCGTGCTCGCCGGCGGGGGAGCCCTGCTCACGGGGCTCGACGAGCGGCTCCGTCACGAGACGCACATGCCCGTGCACCTCGCCGAGAGCCCGCTGACGTGCGTCGCCGTCGGCTCGGGCCGCAGCCTCGAGGAGTTCGAGGCGATTCACCGCTCGAACCGCGCGCGCCGCAACGGCCGTAGATAGCTCGCTGCCGCAGGAACTCGGCACGGCAGAGCGCGGTCGTCCGCGCCTCGCGGTTCAGGAGCGCTCGGAGGCGTCGACCCCGCTGCGGGTCGGTGTCGCTACGGCTTGGACGAAGGCCGCTGCGAGCTCGACGGCGTCGGCTCGGGTCAGCTGTGCGTCTGCCGTGAGCGAGCGCCAGGTGTGGAAGTCGAGCACGTGGCGGACGGCCGCGCGCAGGAGCCGTCGTCGGCGCGGCCGGCTGTTCCAGCCGGCCGTCAGGGTCGCCGTGCCTTCGGCCAGAAAGTCCTGAAGGGGGGCGATCGTGGGCTGCAGGGCGTCGACGAGGTCGAGGTCGCGGAGGACGTTCGCGAGCATCGGCTCCGCTCGCTCGTAGTAGGCGTAGAGCTCGTCGAGCGCGTGGGCGAGCCGGTCCTGGGGGCGCTCGATCGCCCGCCAGGCGTCCACGTCGGGTACCGGGTTGGCGGTGAGCCAGTGGGTCGAACAGGCGCGGAAGAGCTCGGCCTCGCTGGGGAAGTGGCGGTAGACGGTGTGGCGCTGCACGCCCGCGCGCTCGGCGACGGCGCTCAGGGTGGTGCGTGCCGGCCCGACCGTTCCGTGCAGATCGACCGCCGCCTCCGTGATCCGCCGTCGCGTCTCGGCCATCTCGGCCGCCCGCTGCTTCAGCTCGTATTTGCGCTTGCCGCTCATTCCATCATCCCGTGTTGTGCAATCAATATTGACACAGAGCCCGGCCGGCTGTAGGTTGATTTCCATCGAACGTTACTGTGCAACGAAAGGAGAGAGCGGATGCTGACCTTCGGTACCGGCAAGCCCGAGCTGATGGAGGTCTGGCTCGACAGCGATCCGGAGCACAAGCGGCTGCGCGTGACCTTCCCGATCAACAAGTGGGCGGGTTCGCGCGACACCGCCGTCGTCTACTTCGAGATCGAGCCCGGCAACAGGCTCGCCCCGCACACCGACAGCGCCGAGGAGATCCTCTACCTGATCAGCGGCCAGGCCGAGGCCCAGGTCGGCGACGAGCGCGGACGGCTTGCGGCCGGCGACCTCGCCGTCATCCCGGCGATGGTCCCTCACGGCCTGGTCAATACCGGCGACGAGACGCTCAAGGTGATCGGCTTCTTCTCGGAGGCCGAGGTCGTCTCGAGCTTCGACGAGCCGATCCAGCCGATCGGCGCCGCCGTCCTCACCCAGGGCGCACCGGCGCCCGTCCCGGCCTAGCTCACGGTCCGCCTGCGCGCGGCGGCGGGGCGACCGACCCTCGCCGCCGCGCTGCAGCACGGCGCTCGCGGGCGCGCGAAGCTCGGGCTCCGGAACGCTCGGGGAGGCGGGCGTGCGGGCGCGTTCGTCCCGGCTAGCCTGACGGGATGGCGAGCGAGGAGGTCGACGCGCGCACGGCGCCCGACGAGGTGCTGGCCCGCTTCCATGCGCTCGAGGCCGCCTGCCACGACGAGCTGCGGCCCGGAGAGCCGGTGCGCAGTGCGGACGAGGTCGTCGCCTTCTACCGCCATCAGCCGTCGACGCTCACGAGCGGCCACTGGCTCGCCGACGGCGGCGCGGCGTCGCTCTACGTGCACGGTCCCCAGGCGGCGTTCTGCAGCCTGCTCGTCCACCCGGAGCGGCGACGGCAGGGGATCGGCACCGCCCTCCTCGGGCGCGTGCTCGAGCGCTGCCGGGAGCTCGGTGTCGAGATCGTGCGCGGGGAGCACGTGACGGCGGCAGGAGCCGCGTTCGCGGCCCGTCGAGGCGCCGCCGACGAGCAGCGAGTCGTCCGCTCGCTCCTCGACCTGCGGGCGGCCGGGCTGCCCGAGCCTGCACCGCCGGACGGCTTCCGGCTCGTCACCTGGCTCGGCCGCGTGCCGGACGAGCATCTCGCCGCCTACGCCCGCGCCCGGGTCGCGATGGACGACGCGCCGCACCCCGAGGACATGGACTTCCCGCCCTGGACGGCCGGGAAGATCCGTGCCTCGGAGGAGTCGCTCGCCCAGCGGGGACGGGAGATGCGCCTGTCGGTCGCCATCGGCCCGGGCGGCGAGATCGCCGCGTTCACCGAGCTCCGCGTCTCGCGCGGCTCGACGCTCGGCTTCACCGACGACACCGCGACGGTCGCCGCCCACCGCCGCCGCGGCCTCGCGCGCGCGGTGAAGCTCGAGTCGCTGCGCCGGCTGCGCGACGACCATCCGGAGGTCGAGGTCGTCTCCACGCTGAACGCCGAGGAGAACGCCGTCATGCTGGGCCTCAACGAGTCCCTCGGCTTCCGCCGCGCGAGCGTCGCCACGACGGCCGCTCTCGGTCTGGGCAGCGGCCGGAAACCGGTCGGCGAGCAGCCGCGGTAACCTGTTGCGGTGGCCCCCTCCAGTCGCAGCGCGCGGGCGGAGGTGCTCGCATCGTCGGTCCAGCAGTCGAAGCCGGCCCCGTATCCGTCGAAAGTCCGCAGCGCATTCGTCCGCCGTACGGTGGTCGTCGTCCTCGTCCTCGGGGCGCTGACGCTCCTCACGATCTCCTTCCGCTCGCCGGCCTCCGGGGCGCTGCACGACCTGCAGGGCATCGGCTCGTCCGCGCTGCGCCCGTTCCAGATCGCCGCCACCCGTGTCGCGACCCCCTTCCGCGACGCCTACGACTACGTCGACAGCCTGACGCGGGCGAAGTCGGAGAACGCACGCCTCAGGAAGCAGGTGAGCGCGTACAAGGCGGCATATCTCAATGCCCGGGCTGCAGCGACGCAGCTACCCGCCCTCGAGAAGCTGCTCCGCTACGAGCAGGGGCCGACCTTCCCGAAGGACTTCGGCGCGGTGAACGCGCGCGTCATCTCCTGGTCGAGCAGCCCCTTCGCGCACCAGCTGACGATCGCCGCAGGCTCGTCCTCGGGGATCCAGCGCAACTCGCCCGTCCTGAGCGGCGACGGTCTCGTGGGGCGCGTCGTGAACGTGTTCCCGGACTCGGCCATCGTGACGCTGCTGACCGACGCGCAGAGCTACGTCACGGCGCGCGACCTCCAGACGGGGGTGCGCGGGATCGTCCATCGGGGTCCGGGCGGGACGCTGATCCTCGACGACGTCAAGAAGCAGGAGGTCGTCCAGAGCGGCGACCAGCTCGTGACCGACGGCACCCGGAATCCCCGCTACCCCGACCTCTATCCGTTCGGCATCCCGATCGGTCGCGTCTCGAGCGTCGACGTCACCGACACCGCGACGTTCCTCCAGGTGCAGGTGCAGCCGTTCGCGAACCTCGGCTCGCTCGACTCGGTCGCGGTGCTCGTCGCGGCCAAGCACAAGCGATGACCCTCGGCGACGGCGTCAAGGCGGCCGTCCTGCTCTTCGTCGCCTCGATCGCGCAGGTCTCGATCTTCTCGGACCTCCACGTCTTCGGCGCCGTCGCGGACCTCCTGCTCGTCACGCTCGTCGCCGTCGCGCTGCTGCGAGGCAGCGTCGTCGGAGCCGTCGGGGGCTTCTTCGCCGGGCTGCTCGTCGACACGGCCTCCCTGGGCACGCTCGGCCTCACCTCGCTCGTGCTGACGCTCGCGGGCTACTGGATCGGCCGCTACGGCGAGACGACCGGGCGCGACCGGGCGCATGCACCGTTCCTGTCCGTCGCGGTGATCACGGTGCTCTACGAGCTCGGCCTGCTCGTCGTCCACTTCGTGCTGGGAGAGAGCGCTCCCGCGGGAGTCGTCGTGCGGCAGCTCCTGCCGGCGGTGATCCTCAACCTCATCCTCACCGCGCCGATCTACGCGCTGGCCCGGCGGCTGCTGCGGCCGCCCAGCACCGACACCCTGAGCGCGGAGGTGCAGCTGCTTGGCCAGTAGCACCACCGCGGTCCCGCCCTCTCGCCGCTCGCGCCGCGAGGCAGAGGACGCCGAGCAGACCGTCGTCGAGCCGTACCGGCTGACGCCGAAGCTCGCACGGCGGGTGGCGGTGCTGGGCGCTCTCGTGCTCATCGGCTTCGCGGCGCTCGTGCTGCGGCTCTGGGCGCTGCAGGTGCTCTCCGGCTCCCAGTACGTGGCGCGGGTCCGGGCGAACCAGCTGCGGACGGTGAACGTCCAGGCGCCGCGCGGCGCGATCGTCGACCGGAACGGAGACCCCCTCGTGACGAACCGGTCGGTGACGGCCGTCGAGCTCTGGCCGGCCGCGCTCCCGAAGCTCTACTCCCGCCGGGTCGACGAGCTGCACGCTCTCGCGCACGTGACCCGGGTGCCGTTGCACCAGATCACGAAGCTGATCCTGCAACGGCGGCAAGCGGGCGACCTGCTCGACCCGGTCGTCATCCGGGAGCAGGCTCCCACGGACATGGCCACGTACCTCGCGGAGCGCAGCGGCGACTTCCCCGGCGTCGTGCTCGGGCACAAGTACGTCCGCGCCTATCCGCACGGCACGCTCGCGGCCCAGCTGCTCGGCTACACGGGGCAGATCTCGCAGGAGCAGCTCCGCACCCTCGCGAAGTCCGGCTACCAGCCCGGCGACGAGATCGGCGAGTCGGGCGTGGAGAAGAGCTACGACACGTATCTCCGCGGCGTCGCCGGCTCCGCGCGGATGCGTGTCGATTCCCTCGGCCGGCCGGTCAGCGCACGGACGCTCGTGACGCCGGCGCAGCAGGGAGACACCGTGCGGCTGACGCTCGACACGGGATTGCAGTTGGCGGCCCAGCGGGCGCTCGAGTACGGCATCCAGCTCGCCCGCAACAACGGGCAATGGGCGGCGGACGGTGGCGCGATCGTCGCCATGAACCCGCAGAACGGCTCGATCCTCGCGCTCGCCTCCGCGCCGACGTACAGGCCGTCCGTCTACGCGGGACGCGTGACCCAGAAGGCACTGAACGCGCAGGGGCTCGGCTCGCCGCAGTCGGCCCTCGACAAGAACTACCCGGCGCTCGACCGTGCCCTCGACGTGACGTATCCGCCGGGGTCGACCTTCAAGCCCGTGACGGCGATCGCGGCCCTCGAGGAGCACCTGATCGATCCGTACCGCCTCTATCCGTGCACGGGAACGTACGTCGCGCCTGAGGACGCCTCGCATCGCGTCTGGCACAACTGGGATCCGTACGTGAACCAGGGGATGGACCTGCCGACCGCCCTCGCCTACTCGTGCGACACGTACTTCTACCGGGTGGGCAACGCGTTCTACAACCTGCCCCAGGGCCGCGGCCAGCCCCTGCAGAAGTGGGCCGAGCGGTTCGGCTTCGGCCGGCCCACCGGCATCGACATCGGCGCCGGGACGTCCGGGCTCCTGCCGACGATCAGCTGGAAGCAGAGCACGTTCACCCAGGCGAGCGACCCGTGCTGCTGGCAGGTCGACCGGATCTGGAAGCCCGGCGACTCGATCCAGCTCGCGATCGGCCAGGGCGACCTGCTCGTGACGCCGATCCAGATGGCGCGGCTCTACGCGGCGATCGCGAACGGCGGCAAGCTCGTGACGCCGCACGTCCTCAAGGACGTCGAAGGCCCCAACGGAACGGTCGTCCCGACGTCGGCGCCGCCTGCGCCGCGCCCGATTCCCGGACTCGATCCCGCCTTCCTCAAGGTCGTCCAGCAGGGGCTCTACGAGGGAACGCACTACTCCTTCGGCACCTCGTACGGCGTCTTCGGCGACTTCCCGGTGCCGATCGCGGGCAAGACCGGGACGGCGCAGAAGGTCGTGACGCTGCAGGGCTACAAGGGCGAGAAGGACCAGTCGTGGTGGTGCGGCTATGGTCCGGTCTCCCCGACGCCCAAGCTCGTCGTCTGCGCCGTGATCGAGAACGGAGGCGAGGGCGGGGCGGCGGCGGCGCCGGCGGCCGCCCGCGTGTTCGAGAAGTACTTCCACATCTTCTCCGTGCAACGGGCAGGAGTGATCCACTCGGACTGATGCTCGAATACGCAGGATCTCAACGGGCAGGACTGCACGAGCGCGAGGCACCGCGCCTCCTGGTCGTCATCCGCTCCCTGGACTGGGTCCTCCTCGCGGGCGTGGTCGCGCTCGTCGGGGTGGGGCTCTGGGGCGTGGCGGGCGTGACGAAGTTCGCCGTCTCGCACGACCCGACCTACTACCTGAACAGGCAGATCCTCTACGCCGCCGTCGGAGGCGTCGTGCTCGTCGTGGCGGCGCTCGTCGATCCCGACCTCTACCGCCGCTACTGGCGGGCGATCTTCGCGGGCACCGCGGCGGTGATCGCGATCGTCCTGCTGCTCGGGCACGCGGCCCGCGGCTCGACCCGCTGGATCAGCCTCGGCTTCTTCACCTTCCAGCCGTCGGAGTTCGGCAAGCTCCTGTTCGTCCTCGCCCTCGCCGGGCTGCTCGCCGAGCGGCAGCGCCTGGTCGGGGTTTGGGGGACGACGCTGAAGGTCGTCGCGCTCGGCCTCGTCCCCACGGTGCTCGTCTTCGCCCAGCCCGACCTCGGCACCGCCCTCGTCTACCTCGCAGCGCTCGCGGGGATGCTCTTCGTGGCCGGCGCGCCGTGGCGCCATCTGGCCGCTCTCGGCGCCGTGGTCGTCCTGATCGTCGTCGGCATCCTCTGGATCGGGCCGGCCTCCGGCGTGACGATCCTCAAGGGGTACCAGCAGGAGCGCCTGACGTGCTTCACGCACCCGTCCACCTGCCCCGTCTCGGCACGGTACAACGTCGAGCAGTCGATCGCCGCGGTCGGCTCGGGCGAGCTGCGCGGGCGCGGGCCGAACGGCGCCACGCAGGTTCAGCTCGGCTTCCTGCCGGAGAGCCAGACGGACTTCGTCTTCGCCGGCTTCGCGGAGCAGCGGGGCTTCATCGGCGCCGCCCTTCTGCTCGGGCTCTATCTGCTCGTGCTCTGGCGAGGGTTGCGCGTGGTCACCGTCGCCCGCGACCTCTTCTCGGCGGTCGTCGCGGCCGGGATCGTCGTCGCGCTGCTCTTCCAGACGTTCGTCAACGTCGGCATGACGATGGGGATCGCCCCGATCACCGGCATCCCCCTTCCGTTCGTCAGCGTCGGCGGCTCCTCTCTGATCGCGAACCTCGCGGCTATGGGCGTCCTGCTCGCGATCCACGCGCGCGGTCGCGCGTCGCGCTATTCCCGGCGACGCGCCTGATGGCGCGGCTGCCCCTCTCCGCGGGCGCGGTCCGCAAGCTGCTCGCCGAGATCGAGGCCTCGGCCCGGAGCGAGCCCGTGCTCGCGCTCGGTGGCGTGGACGGGCTCGTGGCGACGTTGCGTCGGGAGCTCCTGCGGGAGGGTGCGGACGCCGCGGCCGTCCGCGTCGGCGACCTCGACCGCGCGGCCGTCTACGTCCACGTGCTCGCCGGCGAGCCGGCGGACGAGGACGTGGCCGCTCTGCGCCGGGCGCGCCGGGCCGGAGTGCCGGCGGTCGTGGTCGCCGCCGGGCCGCTCGCCGCCGGTGTGTCGATCCCGTACGTCCTCGCGACGGACGTCGTGCGCGTCCCGCCGGGACAGGGATTCCCGCTCCGGTCGATCGCGCGGGTCGTCGCGGCCCGGCTGGAGGAGGACGGTGCGCCGCTCGCCGCGCGCATCCCGATTCTGCGCGAAGCGGTGTGCGAGGGCCTCGTGGCGTCCTGCGCCCGCAAGAACGGCTTGCTCGCGGCCGCCGTGTGGATGCCCGGGGCCGACCTGCCCGTGCTCGCGCTCAACCAGCTCCGGCTCGTGCTCCGCGTGGCCCAGGCGTACGGTGCGGCGGACGTCCGGGAGCGCATGCCGGAGCTCGCGGCGACGCTCGGTGCCGGCTTCGGCCTGCGTGCTGTCGCGCGCGAGCTGCTCGACCTCCTGCCGGTCGCCGGTTGGCTGGTGAAGGGCGGGGTCGCCTATGCGGGCACGCGCGGCCTCGGCGAGGCCGCCATCAGGAGCGAGCGAGACCTGCGGTCTCGCTCGCTGGGGTCGGGCGAAGAGCTTCGCTCTTCGCCCGAGGGCTAGAGGAACGAGGGCCGGGGAGAGC
>CAZRTE010000093.1:0-9087 GCA_964602945.1 uncultured Gaiellales bacterium | reverse complement strand
GAGGCTCGCGAACTTCGCGTACTTGCTGATGAAGGCCACCTTGAAGTCCCGTGTCGGGCCGTTCCGGTGCTTCGCGACGATCACCTCCGCGATGCCCTTCTTGCTGTCGTCGGCGTCGTCGCGCTCGTAGTACTCCTCGCGGTAGAGGAACATGACGAGGTCGGCGTCCTGCTCGATCGAGCCGGACTCGCGCAGGTCGGAAAGCACGGGTCGTTTGTCGTGGCGCTGCTCGGGCGACCGGTTGAGCTGGGACAGCGCGAGGACGGGGACGTCGAGGTCCTTCGCGATCTCCTTCAGCCCGCGCGAGATCGACGAGACCTCCTGCAGGCGGCTCTCCTCGGTGCGGCCGGTCGTCATCAGCTGGAGGTAGTCGACGACGACGAGGCCGAGGTCCGGCTCGCGCCGCTTCAGCGTCTGGGCACGGGCGCGCAGCTCGAGCAGGCTGAGGGCGGGAGTGTCGTCGACGAAGAGCGACGCCGTCTCGAGCTGGCCGCATGCCTGCGAGAGCCGCGGCCAGTCGTCCTTCGAGAGGCGACCGGTGCGGATGGCGTGCGCGTCGACCTTGCCGCGGGAGCAGATGAGCCGCTGCGCCACTTCCTGGCGGGACATCTCGAGGCTGAAGAACGCGCACGGCGTCTGCCGGTCGACCGCCACGTGGTTGGCGATCTCGAGCGCGAAGGCGCTCTTCCCCATCGACGGCCGGGCGGCGAGGATGACGAGGTTGGCGGGCTGGAGGCCGGCCGTGATCCGGTCGAGGTCCTTGAAGCCGCTCGGCAGCCCCGTGACCTCGGCGCCCGACTCGTAGAGATGGCTGATCCGCTGGAACGTCTCGACGAGCGTGTCCTTGAAGAGGACGAGCTCCCCCTGCGCGCGGCGCTCGCCGAGCTCGTAGACCAGCTGCTCGGCCCGGGCCACGAGCTCCGTCGGCTCGCCCTCCCGCTCCCAGCCGAGCTGGGCGATCTCGCCGCCCGCCCGGATGAGGCCGCGCAGCGTCGCCGTCTCGCGGACGATCTCGGCGTAGTGGCCGGCGTTCGCGGTCGCCGGCACGAGCCGGGCGAGCTCGTGCAGCCGGACGCGGCCGCCGATCTCCTCGAGCTCGCCGCGCTGCTCGAGCTCGTTCGTGAGCGTGATCGCGTCGACCGGCTCGTTCTTGCCGTAGAGCTGGAGCGCCGCGCGATAGATCTTCGCGTGGGAGTCGCGGTAGAAGTCGCCGGCGTCGAGGATCTCGCTCACGGCGGCGATCGCCCCCGGCGCGATCATCATCGCACCCAGCACCGACTCCTCTGCCTCGAGGTTCTGCGGTGGGACGGTGCCGGGGGAGGGGGCGGGGGACGGGACAGGGGCGAGCGCCATGCGCGTCGATTCCATCACTCGGCGCGGCCGGTTACCAGGTGTGGGAATGTCCTTTGTGAACAGGTCATTTTCGGCCATTTGCAGGAGAATCGATCATCTTCGCAGGCGCACCGGACGGCGCGCCTGTGGACGGAGGAGCCGCTCGGAGCGGCAACTTCCTGCGCAGATCCACAGCCGCCCGGTCGCCTGTGGACGTTCGCGAGCCCGCTAGATCGCCTGAGGCTGGTCGCCGGAAGCGAGCAGCGATTCGCACTCCTTCACGTAGCGCGTCGCGCCGACGGAGCGGAAGAAGGAGAGCGCCTGCTGCAGCTGCTCGTCGGCCTCGACTCCCCGGCCATCTCCGAGCAGGTGCTCGGCGGCGAGCAGGCGGGCTTCGGCCTCCTCGGGCTTCGAGCCGATGCCCGCGAGCAGGTCCGCGGCGCCGGCAAGGTTCCCGCCGGCGTAGCGGCGCACGACCTCGATCCAGGGATTCGCGACGTGCTGCTCGAGCGCGGCTGCGAGGTCGGACAGGAGTCCCAACCGGAGCGCGGCGGACGCCAGGGAGGGCAGACCGATCGAGGCGAAGGCCAGTCCGATCCCCCGGTGGAGGTCGTCCAGGACCTCCTGGACGAGCCGGATCGCCTCCTCGGGTCTGGAGAGCGCCGCGAACACGTGCGCGCAGAGCGCGTTGGTGAAGTAGCGCGCCTGCGGATCGGGGATCGCGGCGACGAACTCGAGCGCCCGCTCCGCATCCTCGACTGCTCCGGCCGTGTCCCCCCGAGCGAGCCGGAGCTCGGCCCGCCGGGCGAGCACCTGCCAGCTGATGTAGTGGGGCTCGCCCGCATCGACCGAGGCCATGAGCTCGTCGACCATCCTGAGCGCTTCGTCCCACTCGCCGCGGCGATACGGGTACTCGCTCAGGACGCCGAGGAACCAGCGGGCCTCGACGGGAGAGGCGATCTGCTCGGCGACGCGTGCTCCCTCGAGGCGGAGCTCGTAGCCGCGTTCGAGGTCGCCGAGGATCCCGTACATCGTGGCCACGTTGTTGTACGAGCGCGAGAGCCGACCGAGAGAGCCGAGCGAAGCGGCGATCTCGAGGCCGCGCTCCATGTCCTCGATGCCGGCGCGGTCGCCGAGCTCGACCCTGTCGCCCCCGCGCAGGACCAGAGCGTCGCTCACGCCTTCGAGCCAGCCCAGCTCCTCGGCGAGAGCGAGAGCCTGCGAGGCGAGCTTCTGCGAGGTGGCGTGGTCGCCTTGGCCGATCGACGCGCGCGAGGCGAGCCCCAGGAGCACGGACACGGTCGACTGGCTCCGTGCCGCGCCCTCGACGAGGGTCGCGGCGTGCTCTACGTGCGGCGCGGCGAGATCGTCGCGGCCCTGCATCCACAGGGTCGACGCGAGGAGCATCTCCGCCTTGGCGGCTCCCGCCCGGTCTCCTGCCGCGAGCAAGGCGTCGCGTGCCTCGCTGAGGCGCTCGGGGTCGCCGCCGCCGAGGACGTAGACGGGAGCGGCGCGCTGGAGCAGCAGCTGCGCGCGCTCGGGGTCGCCCTCGGGCCAGAGCCGGAGCGCAGCGTCGTAGAACCGCTCGGCGGCCTCGACTGCGTAGAGCGCAGCCGCGCGGTCGCCGGCGTCGCGCAGCGCCTCGCGGGCGGGCTGGGAAAGCTCCTCGGTGTCGAGCCCGGCCGCCTCCGCGAGCTCGAGCGCCTGCAGGTAGTGGTGGGCGAGCAGCTCGGCCTGCTCCTCCGGCCGGCCGAGGGAGTCGATCCAGGCGGCCGCGGCCCGGTGCTTCTGCGACCGGGCCGCGCGCGGGATCTGGCCGTAGGCGACGTCGCGGATCAGGAGGTGCCGGAACCCGTACTCGCTCTCGCTCGCGACGGAGGAGCTGCGGGAGCGCTGGACGAACTCCTTCCGCTCGAGCGCGTGCAGGAGCTCCTCGGCCTGCCAGCGTGCGACGCCGCCGACCGTCTCGACCGCACCGAGCCAGAAGGTCCTGCCGACCACGGCGGCGTCCTGGAGCAGCAGCTTCTCGTCCTCGGAGAGCCCGTCGAGCCGGGCGGCGATGATGCCCTGCACGGTCTCGGGCAGCTCGCTCAGGTCGCCGCGCTCGAGGAGAACACGGGCGTACTGCTCCGCGTAGAGCGGGTTGCCGCCGGCCCGGGCGAGCAGTGCCTCCTGCGTCCCGGCCTCGACGACCGACTGCTCGAGCACCGCCTGCAACAGCCGTGCCGTCTCCGTGTCGGTGAGCGGTGGCAGCGAGATCGTCGCCGCGTTCGGCTTGCCTCCGCCCCAGCCCGCCCGACGCTGCAGCAGCTCGGGCCGGGCGGTCGCCAGCACGAGGAGCGGCACGGCGGAGACCCGCTCGACCAGCTGGTCGACGAAGTCGAGCAAGGCGTCGTCGGCCCAGTGCAGGTCCTCGAACACGAGCACGAGCGGCCGCTCGTCCGCGAGCGCCTCGAGGAAGCGGCGCCAGGCGGCGAACACCTCGTCCGCTCCGGCGGAGCTCTCGTCCGCGAGTCCGGCGAGCGGCCGCAGGTGGCGCTCGAGCCACTGCAGCTCCGACGCGTCGGAGGCGAGCCGCTCGACCGTGCGGTGCAGCTTCTCCTGCGCCTGCTCCGCGGCGTCGCTCTCGAGGATCCCCGCCTGGGCCTTGACGATCTCCGCCAGGGCCCAGAAGGTGACGCCCTCGCCGTACGGCAGCGAGCGCCCCTCACGCCAGCTGACGAGCTGATCGTCCTCCTCGGCGACCCGCGCGAGCTCGGCAACGACGCGGCTCTTGCCGATCCCGGGCACGCCGACGAGCGTGACGAGCTGCGGCGAGCGCTCCTCCCGCACGCGCGCCAGCGTCTGGGCGAGTAGCTCCAGCTCCCGTTCTCGTCCCACGAGCGGCGTGGCCGAGGCTCGTGCGGTGCCGGCACCCACCCGTGCCCGCGCTCCCACCGCCTCCCAGACGGCGACCGGCTCGCTCTTGCCCTTGGCCGTCACCGGCTCCGCCGGACGGTGCTCGATCGCGTCGACCGTCGCGCGGTACGTCTGCTCGTCGACGAGGACGCCGTTCAGCGGCGCCGCCGCCTGCAGCCGGGCCGCCGTGTTGACCACGTCCCCGGCCACGAGCGCCTCACCCTGCGCGGCTCGAGCCGCGAGCGCGACCAGGGCCTCGCCCGTCGTGACGGCCACCCGCACCTGCAGGTCGCCGCCCTCCTCGGCCGCCCAGTCGCGGATCGCGAGCGCGGCCCGCACGGCCCGCTCCGGATCGTCCTCGTGCGCCGTCGGCGCCCCGAACACGGCCATCGCCGCGTCACCGATGAACTTCTCGACCGTGCCGCCGAACCGCTCGAGCTCCGTGCGCAGCCGGGCGTGATACGAGGAGAGGAGCGCGCGGACGTCCTCGGGGTCGAGCTCTTCCGCGCGCGCCGTGAAGCCGACGAGGTCGGCGAAGACGACGGAGACGACCTTCCGCTCCTCCCGGCCTGGGCCGGCGGGCACGTCGCTCAGATCCGCTCCGCAGAACGGGCAGAAGCGAAAGTCGTCCGCCAGCTCCTTGCCACATCCGGGGCAGATCACCGCGCCGAGTCTAGGGTTCCGTCGTGGATTCGGCCACCCTCGCCGCCGACGCCGTCGCCTGGCGGCGCCATCTGCACGCGAACCCGGAGCTCTCCTTCCAGGAGCACGAGACCTCGCGCTTCGTCCGGGAGACGCTGGAGTCGTTCGGCGGGCTCGAGCTCTCGCAGCCGACGCCCACGAGCGTCGTCGCGCGCCTGCGAGGCGGCAAGCCCGGTCGCACGGTCGCGCTACGTGCGGACCTGGATGCGCTGCCGATCCAGGAGGAGACGGGACTCGAGTTCGCGTCGCAGCGGCCCGGCGCGATGCACGCGTGCGGTCACGACGGGCACACGGCTGCGCTGCTCGCGGTCGCGCGCGGCCTCGTGGAGCGGCGGGACGAGGTCGCCGGCGAGATCCGGTTCCTCTTCCAGCACGCCGAGGAGCTGCCCCCGGGCGGCGCGGCCGAGCTCGTCGCCGCCGGCGCGCTCGCCGGCGTCGACGCGGTGTTCGGCGCCCACCTGATCTCGAACCTCGAGGCGGGCCGGGTCGGTGTGCTCGACGGTCCCGTGAGCGCCGCCGCCGACGTCTTCTCGGCTCGCATCGTCGGCCGGGGCGGCCACGCGGCCTTCCCGCATCTCGTCGTCGACCCGATCCCGGTCGCGGCCCAGGCGATCTCGAGCCTGCAGCAGATCGTCTCGCGCAACACGAAGCCGCTCGACAGCGCGGTCGTCTCCGTGACGCGGGTCCACGGCGGCACGGCCGACAACGTCATCCCGGAGGCGGTCGAGCTCGGCGGCACGGTTCGCACCTACCGGCAGGAGGTGCGCGAGCAGATTCGCGCCGCGATGGAGCGGATCCTCGCCGGCGTCACGAGCGCCCACGGTGCCGGCTACGAGCTCGACTACGAGCTGGGCTACGACTCGGTCGTCAACGATCCCGAGCTCGCGGCGCTCGTGCGCGAGGCGGCAGGCGCCGACCGGCTGGTCGACACCGAGCCGATGATGGCGGGCGAGGACTTCTCCGCGTACCTCCGCGCCGCGCCCGGCTGCTTCTTCCTCGTCGGCGCGGGCACGGAGGGCGCGTTCCCGCACCACCATCCCCGCTTCACGATCGACGACGAGACGGCGCTGCCGGTCGCCATCGACACGATGACGCGCGCCGCGCTCGCGTATCTCTCCTAGTCGTCGCGCAGTGCCGCCTCGGCGTCCGCCCGCCACTCGGGCTCGGGCTCCGCCTCGGCTTCCTCGGCCTGCTCCGCCTCCGCCTCCGCCTGCTCGGCGGCGTCGACGTCGGCGAGGATCTCGGCGAGCTCGGCGGCCGGCTCGGGCGGCGCCTCCGCGGCCTCCCGCTCCGCCTGCTCGGCGGCCTCCATCGCCTCGAGCTCCTCGTCCGAGGGGAGCTCGCCTCCCTCGGGCACGACGAGCGTCTGCACCTCGGCGCGCACGTCCTCGAAGAGGGCGATCGGGACCGCGTAGCGGCCGATGCGCTTGATCGGGTCCGTCTCGATCTTGCGCCGGTCGACGCGGATCTTGCGCGTGCGCCAGAGCTCGTCCGCGACGTTCGTCGGCGTGACGGAGCCGAAGAGCGAGCCGGTCGGGCCGGCCTTGACCTCGAAGCGGAGCACGGTCTTCGCGAGCGTCTCGGCGATCTCCTGCGCCTGCTCGGCGCTCTTCGCCTCGTGCCGTGCGCGCTGCGCGTCGCGCTTGCGCAGCTCGGCGACGCGGGCCTCGGTCGCCTGCTCGGCGAGCCGTCGCGGCAGGAGATAGTTGCGGGCGTAGCCGCGCGCGACCGAGACGACGTCGCCTCTCAGGCCGACGTGCTCGACATCCTGGAGAAGGATGACGTCCATGCTCAGCGATCCCCGCGATCGCCGCGGTCGCCGCGGTCGCCGCGGTCGCGGCGGCCGCCGCCGCTCTCGCTGCCCTCGGCGACGTACGGCAGCAGGGCCATCTCGCGCGCCCGCTTGACCGCCTGTGCGACCTGCACCTGGTGGCGCCGGCAGGCCCCTGTGATGCGGCGGCTGCGGATCTTGCCCTTCTCGGAGATGTAGCGACGCAGCTGGTTGACGTTCTTGTAGTCGATCTCCGCGATGTGCTCCTTGCAGAAGAAGCAGTTGCGGCGCCTGATCTGTCCGGGCGGGCCGCCGGTCCGCTTCCGCTGCTGAGTCCTCTCTCTGGCCATGCCTCTCCTAGAACGGGATGTCGTCGTCTGCTGCGGCCGGGAAGTCGGCCCGCTCCTGCTGTGCGCCCGCCGGCACGAACTGGTTGCCGCCGCCGGCGTCCCCGTCGCCGCGCCCGCCGAGGAACTGGACGCTCTCGGCGACGATCTCGACCGCCTCGCGCTTGCTGCCGTCCTGTGCCTCCCACTGGCGCCAGTCGAGCCGGCCGTCGATCGCGACGGGACGACCCTTCGACAGGTACTGGGCGCAGTTCTCGGCCTGGTTCCCGAAGACCGAGATCCTGAAGTAGTTGGGCTTGTCGACCCAGTTTCCGGACTCGTCCCGGCGCCGCCCGTTGACGGCGATGCCGAGGTTGCACACCGGGGTGCCGCCCGGGGTGTGTCGCAGCTCGGGGTCCCTCGTCAGGTTGCCGACGAGCACGACCCGGTTGATGTTCGCTGCCATCCGCTCCTCACTCCTCCCCTGCATCTTCCGGCGGGGCGTCGCCGGCCTTGCCGTCGGCGCCACCAGCCTCGTCCGAACTCGCGTTCGGGCCAGCGTACTCCTCCTTCTCGCCGGCGTCAGCCGTCTCTTCCGGACCCGGCTCCGCCTGCGCCCCGCTGCGTGCGGCGGGCGCGGCCGCGTCGTCGCGCGGCGCGCTCGTGCGGGAGCCGGCGATGTGCCGGGTCGCCATGTGACGGAGCACCGCGTCGTCGATCTTGAGCACGCGGGAGATCTCGTCGAGCGTCGCCGGCTCCGACTCGAACACGACGAGGTGGTAGACGCCCTCCTCCTTGTGCGCGATCGGATAGGCGAGGCGGCGCCGGCCCCAGGCGTCGTGGCTCCGCCACGTGCCGCCCTCCTGCTCGACGAGCTCGCGCATCCGGGCGACGATCTCGTCCTGGCGGGCCTCTGCGCCCTCGGGGTCCAGCATCAAAAGGATCTCGTAGGTCGTCACGTCCCGATGTCCTCCCTTCCCATGGTCTCGACGTCGGCCCCGACTGCCGGCGCCGCTCGGGACGGAACGGCGCGATGACGGGGCAGGAAGCGACGGTCACTGTAGCATCGGCCTACGCATGCGTCGCCTCGTCGCGTGGATCGGAGGAGCCGTCGGCGGTCTCGCCGCCTACCGCTTCCTGCGACGGCGTGGAGCCGCCGAGCCGCTCCCGGAACCGACGGTCACGGAGCCGGACGAGCGGGCCGAGGAGCTGCGCGCGAAGCTCGCCGAGACGCGTGCCCCCGCCGGGGCGGCGGAGGAGGAGCCTCCCACCGAGCCGGCCGAGCCTGCCCCGCCCGAGTCGCTGGACGAACGCCGCCGCCGTGTCCACGAGGAGGGCCGGACCGTGATCGACGAGATGCAGTCGGAGTAGCGGCTTCGTGCCGCGACGGGCAGGTGCGGGCGCGGCACCTGCGTGAGCGGAGAGCGGAGCGCTTGCGCCCACGAGCGCAGGGAGCGCTCGAGCAAGCCGCAGGCGCTCCCGCACTCTGAACCCGGTCTCGACGGTGCGGGCAAGGTCGTGTACGGGCCCGACCTGTCGCTCGAGTCGCAGGCACCCAACCTCCACGACCTCGACACGAACGGCCACGGCACGTTCATGGCCGGGCTGATCGCGGGGCACGACTCGACCCTGACGGCGAATGATCCGCGCGTCCGGCGCGACGCCGCGATAGGCGGAAGCAGGCGCTTGCGAGTACGGCGCCGTCGCGTCCGGATCGCACCTTCAGGGGCTGCGCGTGCCGGGTAGCTACGTCGACCAGGCCCACCCGGAAGGCATGATCAGCGGCAGCAGCCGGTACCTCCGGGGCTCGGGCACCTCCGAGGCGACTGCCATCACCTCCGGCGTCGTCGCGCTGCTCCTCCAGGAGTACCCCGATCTCAGCCCGGACGAGGTGAAGAGGCGCCTCACGGACAAGGCGCAGCATGTGCCGGGCGGCGCGCCTACGCAGCCCAAGTGGCCGAAGCTGGTCAGCCGGGCGGCTTCTCGTTCGCATGTTCAGAACCGCTAGCAACGGTCGAAGCCCTGAAGGACGCGCCGCCTGACAGCGTCTTGAGCTTG
>CAZRTE010000092.1:0-9213 GCA_964602945.1 uncultured Gaiellales bacterium | reverse complement strand
GAGCGAAGCGAAGCCTTACGACACCGCCGAACCCGTCGCGGGCGGACACGCCGCCACAGGCGGCCTGCCCCCACGCGACACAAGCGCAGCGTGAACCCATCCCAGCCCAAGCAAGCCTTTACTCACGAGGGCCGGGGAGACCGCGCTCTCCCCGGCCCTCGTTCCTTGCACTCCAGCGAGCGAGACCGCAGGTCTCGCGAGCTACCCGGGCGAAGAGCGAAGCTCTTCGCCCGGCTTACTTGAAGCCGAAGCGGTCGGGCGGCCAGTAGACGAAGAAGACCGTGCCGATCAGGTCGTGGCGCGGCACGGAGCCCCAGGTGCGCGAGTCGCACGACGCCGCGCGGTTGTCGCCCATCATGAAGTACTGCCCCTGCGGGACGTGCCACCTCTGGCCGAAGTGCATCGTGTCCGCGAGCCGTCGCTGCGAGGTGAGGTACGGCTCTTTCAGCTTGATCCACTTCGCGGCGCCGGGCTTGCGGATCCAGATGTAGCCGAAGTCGTCCTCGCGCACCGTCTCGCCCGGAAGCCCGATCAGTCGCTTGACGAACGTCCCGCCCTCGCCGCACTTGAGCGCCGCCTCGGACGGCGTGTGGAAGACGACGATGCTGCCGCGGGCCGGGCCTCCGAAGTCGAGGCAGATGCGGCAGGCGAGGACGCGGTCGCTCGAGTCGCCGAGGCAGCCGGGCCCCGGCTTCGCGCAGTTGAGTGCCGGCTCCATCGACGAGGACGGGATCCGGTAGGGGTTGACGACCCACGCCTTGAGCGCGAGCACGATGAGGATCGCGCCGACGATCGTCAGGACCCAGTCGAGCGTGACGCGGACACCCTGCGGCAGTCCCGGAAAGAGGCGGGCGAGCGGGCCGCGGGCCCGGTGCGGTGGTGTCGCCGGCGGCAGCTGCGGCCGGGGCTCGAACCACGGGAGGGGCTCGCGATGTTCGTGCTCCTCGCGCAGCGGCCACTCGTCGCCCTCGTGCTGCTCGCCGGCGACGTGCTGCTCCGCGTCTTCGGGCCAGGCCGGACGCTCCTGGCCGGGCTCGTCGTCGCCCCAGCCCGGGCGCTTGTCGCGGATCTCGTCGTCGTCCCAGCCCCAGCTCATCTCACGTGCTCCCGGCGCCAGGCGTCGACGCGCGCGTGGTCGCCGGAGAGGAGCACCTCCGGCACGCCCCAGCCGCGGAAGTCCGCAGGCCGCGTGTAGTGCGGGTACTCGAGGCGGCCGCCGAGCTGCTCGGAGAAGCTCTCGAGCTCGCCCGAGCCCTCGGCGAGCGCCCCCGGCAGGCGACGCGCGACCGCGTCCACGACGACCATGGCCGGCAGGTCGCCGTTCGAGAGGATGTACGGCCCGACCGAGATGGCGTCCGTGGCGAGGTGCTCGACGATCCGGTCGTCGAACCCCTCGAACCGCGCCGAGAGGAGAGTCAGAAAGGGCTGCGCCGCGAGCTCCTCGACCACCGCCTGCGTGAGCGGCCTGCCCTGCGGCGTCAGCGCGATCACCGGCCCCGGCGCCTGCCCGCCGTAGGCCGCGTCGAGCGCGGCTGCGACGACGTCCACCCGCAGCAGCATGCCCGCGCCGCCGCCGTACGGCTCGTCGTCGACCTGCCCGGCGCGCAGGGGGGTCGTGTCCCGGTAGTTGAAGAGCCGCAGCTCGAGCTCGCCGCCGAGCACGGCCGCGACGGGCCGCTGCTCGGTCAGCCACGCATAGGCGTGGGGCACGAGAGTGAAGACGTCGATGCGCACGAAGCTGGGCTACTCGGGGTCTGCGAACCCCGCGGCGACGACGATCCGTCCGCCGGCGAGATCCACCTGCCGGACGCATGCCTCGACGAGGGGCAGCGACGCGCCGGAGTCGAGCTCGAGCACGTCGTTTGCAGGGTACTGGAGAACATCCCGCACGCGCCCGAGCTGCCGCCCGTTCTCGTCTTCGACGCCGAGCCCCACGAGCTCGAAGACGTAGAACTCGCCCTCGTCGCCGAGCGGCGGCAGCGTCCCGCGCGGCACGGCGAGCTCCGCCCCGCGCTCGGCGGGAACGTCGAGGCGGATCACGGGCCGGCCGCCGGAGCCGTGCCGCGACTCGACGACCGTCGCCGGCTCGCCGCGGAGGTAGAGCCTCGCCCCGGGAGCGAAGACCTCCGCTCGCTCGCTCGCCCCGTCGACGAAGAAGGCACCGTCCAGCCCATGCGGCCGTCCGACGCGGCCGACACGCACGAGGTCAGGCGCCGAGGCCAATCGACTCGAAGTGCGTGACAGCCTCCTCGCGCGACGCCTTCAGCGCGGCGCCGTCGTACGGGGTGCGGCGAGGGACGAGGTCGAGGAGCCAGTACGCACCCGGCTCGTCCTCGTACGGCAGGCCGACGCTGCCGGCGTTGATCACGCGAACGCCCGCGACCGTGCGCTCGTACTGCGTGTGCGTGTGCCCGCAGACGACGACCGGCACGTCGAGCTCCTCGAACAGGAAGGCGATCCGCTCCTCGGGTGTCCGCTCGGTGAAGATGTCGACGTCGTTCCGCGGCGAGGCGTGGCAGTAGAGGACGTCGCCGATGCGCTGCGTCGCCGGCAATCCGTGCAGGAAGGAGATCTGCTCCTCGCGGAGCTTGCCGCGAGTCTCCTCGATCACCTCCGCCGGAGCGAGTCCCTGCTCGCCGGGCGTCAGCTCGCGGTCGGCGTTGCCGCGCACCCAGCGCACGCGGTCGCCGAGCTCCCGTAGCCGCTCGAGCGTCTCGACCGGCCGGTCGCCGACGGCGCTGACGTCGCCGCCGACGACGATCGTCGCGTCCTCGGGCACCTCCGCGAGCACGGCCTCGAGCGCGGCGAGGTTGCCGTGGATGTCGTACAGCGCCGCGACGCTCATCCCCGCCACCCTCCCAAGTTGCAATTTGCAACTTGCGGCATCAGTCGACGATCTCGAGCTGGAGCCGCCGGCCCTCCGCCACGCCGCCCGCACGGACGACGGTGCGGAGGGCGCGAGCGAGGCGCCCCTGCCGGCCGATCACCTTGCCGACGTCGTCCTCGGCGACGTAAAGCCGCAGCACGAGCGTGCCGTCCTCGTCCTCGACCCGCTCGACCCGCACCGCGTCCGGCTCGTCGACGAGCCGGCGCGCGAGCTCGGCTACGAGCTCGTCCACCAGCGGTCTCTCCGGACGTTCGCCACCGCTAACCGATGCCGCGGACCTTGAGGAGCCTGGCGACCGACTCCGTCGGCTGCGCGCCCTTCTCGAGCCAGCCGCGTACCTTCGCCTCGTCGAACTCGATCAGGGACGGGTCGGACTGCGGGTTGTAGCGTCCGACGATCTCGATGAACTTGCCGTCGCGCGGCGAGCGCGAGTCGGCCGCGACGACGCGGTAGATCGGGTTCTTCTTCGAGCCGACCCGCGTCAGCCTGAGCTTCACTGCCATCCGGTTACCTACCTTCTCGCTTTCTTCTTCTTGCGTTTGGACTTCGACTTGCGCGTCGCGCTCGGGCGCGGCGGACCCTGGGCAGGGAGCCCGTTGCCGGGCAGCCCCGCGCCGGGGATCTGCGGCATCTTGCCCGATCCCGCCATCTTCATCATCTTCGCCATCTGCTTGCGTGCGTCGAGCAGCTGGTTGACCTGCTCGACGGTGGTGCCCGAGCCGGCCGCGATCCGCTGCCGCCGCGAGCCGTCGATCACGTGCGGGACGCGCCGCTCGTGCGGCGTCATCGAGAGGATGATCGCCTCGACACGCTTGATCTGGCGATCGTCGACCTGGTCGAGCCCTTCGAGCTGGTTGCCGAGCCCCGGGATCATCTTGAGCACGCCCTGGAGCGGCCCCATCCGGCGCAGCATCTTGTAGCTCTGCAGGAAGTCGTCGAAGCTGAACTCCCCCTTCATCATCCGCCGCTCGAGCTCTTCCTTCTCGTCGTCGGCGATCGCCGCCTCCGCGCGCTCGATCAGCGTGAGGACGTCGCCCATGCCGAGGATCCGCGACGCCATCCGGTCGGGGTGGAACCAGTCGAGCGCGTCGAGCTTCTCGCCGAGGGAGGCGAGCTTGATCGGCCGTCCGGTCACCGCGCGGGCGGAGAGGGCAGCGCCGCCGCGCGCGTCGCCGTCGAGCTTCGTCAGGACGATCCCGTCGAAGTCGATGCGCTCCTGGAACGCCTGCGCGACGTTCACGGCCTCCTGGCCGGTCATGGCGTCGAGCACGAGGAGGACGTTCGTCGGCTTCGCCTCGCGCCTGACCGCTGCGAGCTCCTCCATGAGCGCTTCGTCGACGTGGAGGCGGCCGGCCGTGTCGAGGATCGCGACGTCGCGGCCGTCGGCCTTCGCCCGCTCGATCCCGTCGTGCACGGCCTTGACCGGGTCGCCGCGCTCGTCCGCGTAGACGGGTACGTCGATCTCGGCTCCGAGCTGGACGAGCTGGTCGACGGCGGCGGGACGCTGCAGGTCGGCGGCGACGAGCGCCGGCCGCCGTCCCTCCCGGCCCAGCAGCAGTGCGAGCTTCGCCGCCGCGGTCGTCTTCCCCGAGCCCTGTAGGCCGGCGAGGAGGATCGTGGTCGGCGGCCGCGAGGAGTACGCGAGACGCGAGTCGGACGAGCCGAGGAGCTCGGTCAGCTCCTCGTGCACGATCTTCACGACCTGCTGGCCGGGCGTGAGGCTCTTGCCCACCTCCTCGCCGAGCGCGCGTTCGCGCACGGAGGCGACGAAGTCCTTGACGACGCCGAACTCGACATCCGCCTCGAGCAGGGCGAGTCGCACCTCGCGCATCGCACGGGTGATCGCCTCCTCGTCGAGGACACCCCGCCCTCGGAGGTCGCCGAGTGCGCTCTGGAGCTTGTCGGTCAGCGCGTCGAACATCCCGGCCAGGGTACCGGGGCCGGGACGCCGGCCCTGGCGGGTGTCACACTTCACACATGATTTCCTCGGCCGCCGCGCGGAAGACGGTCAGCGTCCTCTTCTGCGACCTGACCGGCTCGACCGCGCTCGGCGAGCGGCTCGACCCGGAGCCGTTGCGCGAGCTGCTCAGCGTCTGGTACGAGGAGATGCGTGCGGCGGTGGAACGCCACGGCGGCACGGTCGAGAAGTTCGTCGGCGACGCCGTCATGGCGGTGTTCGGCCTGCCGACCGCACACGAGGACGACGCGCTGCGGGCCGTCCGCGCGAGCCTCGAGATGCAGGCGGCCATCGAGCGGATCGACAGCTCCCTTCCCGCAGACCTGCCCGAGCTGCGGGTTCGCATCGGGATCAACACGGGCGAGGTCGTGACCGGCGGCGGCGCGGAGACGCTCGTCACCGGGGACGCCGTGAACACGGCGAAGCGACTCGAGGAGGCGGCCGGCGCAGGCGAGATCCTGATCGGCGCGGTCACCGAGCGGCTCGTGCGTCACGCGATGCGGCTCGAGCCGGCCGCTCCCGTCCAGGCGAAGGGCAAGAGCGAGCCGATCGACGTCTGGCGCGTGCTCGAAGCGATCGCGGGCGCGGAGGCGTTCGCCCGCCGCTGGGACACGCCCCTCGTCGGGAGGCAGCGCGAGCTGGGCCTGCTCCGTGACGAGCTCACGGCGAGCGCGGACGACCGCGGCTGCCGGCTCGTGACGGTGGTCGGTGCGGCCGGCGTCGGCAAGACGCGGCTCGTCTCGGAGCTCGTCGCCGAGGTCGGAACAGGCGCGACCGTCGTCGCCGGTCGCTGCCTGCCCTACGGCGACGGGATCACCTTCTGGCCGCTCGCCGAGCTCCTCCGGTGCCTCGGCGACGAGCAGGCCGTGGCGGAAGCGGTGGGGAACGAGCCCGACGCCGCACTCGTCATCGAGCGCCTCGACGTGCTCGACGGCAGCGGAGCGGGCTCGTCGGAGGAGCTCTTCTGGGCCGTGCGGCGGCTCTTCGAGTCCCTTGCCCGGTCACGCCCGCTCCTCGTCGTCCTCGAGGACGTCCACTGGGCGAAGCCGATGCTGCTCGATCTCGTGGAGCACGTGAGCCGCTGGAGCACCGACGCGCCGATCCTCCTCCTCTGCGTCGCACGCGAGGAGCTGCTCGAGGTGCGGCCGCAGTGGGAGGGTGCACTCGTCCGGCTCGAGCCGCTGTCCTCGGGCGAGGCGGCACAGCTCCTCGACGCCCTCGACAGCGGCGGCAGGCTGCCGCCGGAGCTCCGCGCACGTGTCGCGGAGGCGGCGCAGGGCAATCCGCTCTACGCGGAGCAGTTCGTCGCGATGCTGCAGGAGGACGGTGCCGGCGCCGGGTCGGTTGCGGTGCCGCCGAGCATCCAGGCTCTCCTCGCCGCCCGGCTGGACCGCCTCGCCCCGTTCGAGCGGGAGGTGCTCGAGCGTGCCTCGGTCGTCGGCAAGGAGTTCTGGCCGGGTGCGGTGGCCGCGCTCGGCGACGACCGGAACGAGGCGCTCGGCGCCACGCTGCTCGGGTTGGTGCGCCGCGAGCTCGTCGAGCCCTCCGCGTCGAGCATCCCCGGCGAGGACGGCTTCCGCTTCCGGCACGCCCTGATCCGGGACGTGGCCTACGCCGGCGTTCCCAAGCGGGCCCGCGCCGACCTCCACGAGCGCTTCGCCGGCTGGGTGGAGCTCCACGACCGCCGGGACGAGCTCGTCGGCTACCACCTCGAGCAGGTCTACCGGTACCGGAGCGAGCTAGGGACGGTGGACGAGCATGCGCGCTCGCTCGGCGAGCGAGCAGGCGAGCTGCTCACGGCCGCCGGCCGCCGGGCACTCGGGCACGACGACGTGCCGGCTGCGGTCAACCTGCTCGAGCGTGGCGTTTCCCTGCTGCCGCGAACGGACGGCTCACGGGGCTACGACCTCCTCGCGCTCGCGATCGCGCTCATGAGGTCGGGCGCCTTCGGCGGCGCCGAGGGCGCGCTCGAGGAGGCCCTCGCCCTCGCCCGTGCCGGCGGCGACCGGCGGCTCGAGCTGCGCACCCTGGTCGAGCGCGAGTTCTTCCGGGTGTTCACGAACGAGACGTCGGTCGAGGAGATGACGCGCGTCGCGGAGACGGCGATTCCGGCTCTCGAGGCGCTCGGTGACGACGCCGGGCTGGCGAAGGCGTGGCACCTCCGGAGCGAGCCGCCCGTCTTCGCCTGCCGCTGGGGAGACCGCGCGGCCGCCCTCGAGCGCGCCCTGGAGCACGCCCGGCGCGCGGAGGACACCCGTGAAGCGGCGTTCGTGGTGGCGTCGCTGATGGAGGCGATCCACCTGGGGCCGACACCGGTCGACGTGGCGATCGAGCGGGCGCACTCCTTCCTGCGGGAGATGCAGGGCGACCGCCTGGTCACCGCCTCCATCCTCAGCTCGCTCGCGGTGCTGCTCGCGATGCGCAGCCAGTTCTCGCATGCACGCGAGGTGTGGACCAAGGCGCGAACGCTCTGGGACGAGCTGGGCATGGTGCACCGGCGCGCCGTCCGCGCCATCGACGCCTCGACGATCGAGCTGCTCGCCGGCGACGCCGCGGCGGCAGCGCGCGAGCTCCGGACCGGTTACCGGATGCTCGAGGAGATCGGCGAGATGAATGTCCGGCCGACGGTCGCCGCGTATCTAGCGGCAGCGCTCGTCGAGGCGGGCCGCGCCGCGGAAGCGGAGGAGCTCGCGCGCTTCGCCGAGGCACATGCCTGGGAGGCCGACATCGTCACCCAGGTGATGTGGAGGGTTGCGCTCGCACAGCTCCAGGCGTCGGCGGGTGAGGCGGCGGACGCCGAGCGGCTCGCCCGCGAGGCGGTCGAGCTGGCGGCGCCGACCGATTTCCTCGAGCTCCAGGCGACGGCGCTGCTCGCGCTCGCGCGTGTTCTCCGGGAGGCGGGATCGGCGGAGGCAGCCGGCGTCGCCGCCGAGGCCCAGGCGGTGTACGAGCGCAAGGGGAACACCGTCGGCGCACGGCAGGCTGCGCTGCTCGCCGGCTGAGACGGGCGCGCCTTCGTGGGAGTAGGGTCCTCCGCGAAAGGAGGTGGACATGAGCAGGCAAAAGGGACACGGCACGCACCGCCACGTTCGCCCTTCTCTGGAAACGGCGATCGCGGACGCCTGGGAAGACGCGAAGAAGAAGGACGGGGACGCGGCCAAGGGCACGTACGAGGTGAAGATCTTCATCGAGGGCGACAACCCGATCCGCAGCTACACGGTCACGATCCTCCCCGTCGACTGACAACCGAGGTCGAGCAGCTCAGCCGGCGACGAGCGCGCGGGCATAGTCCCGGGCGTCGAACGGCTGCAGGTCGTCGAGCCCCTCGCCCACCCCGACGAGCTTCACGGGGAGGCCGAGCTCGTATGCGATCGGGATCGCGACTCCGCCCTTCGCGGAGCCGTCGAGCTTCGTGAGTACGACGCCCGTCACGCCGACGGCCTCGCCGAACAGCCGGGCCTGCTGCAAGCCGTTCTGGCCGGTCGTCGCGTCGACGACGAGGAGCGTCTCGTGCGGGGCGCCCTCGAGCCGCCCCGCGAGGACCCGACGCACCTTCGTGAGCTCCTCCATGAGGTTCGTCTGCGTGTGGAGCCTGCCGGCCGTGTCGACGACGACGGCATCGCGTCCGCGCGCTTCCGCCGCTTCGACCGCGTCGTAGGCGACGGCCGCCGGGTCGGCGCCGCGCTCCGAGCCGACGAAGTCCGCACCCGCCCGCTCGGCCCAGATCTCGAGCTGCTCCTCGGCCGCCGCCCGGTAGGTGTCGGCGGCCGCGACGACGACCGAGCGGCCGTGCTCGGTGAGCCTGGCGGCGAGCTTGCCGATCGTCGTCGTCTTGCCCGTGCCGTTGACGCCGACGACGAGGATCACCGCCGGCCGGTGCCCGACGTCGAGGAGGGGCGGCTCCCCGAACAGCTCCGTCACCTCCTCCGCGAGCGCGGAGCCGAGGTCTCCGAGCTCGCCGCGCGCCTCGAGACGCCGCACGAGCTCGGCCGTGGCGCGCACGCCGACGTCGCCGGCGATCAGTGCCTCCTCGAGCCGCTCCCAGTCCTCCTCGTTGCCGGGATCGAACGCCGCCGCCGCGAGCTCGCCGGTGAGCGCGCGCCGCGACTTCGAGAGCGACTCGCGCAGGCGGGAGAAGAACCGCCCGCCCTGCTCCTCCGGCACGCCCGCAGCATCCGCCTCCCCCAGCAGCTCCGCCCAGCTCCGCATCCTGGCAGCGTAGGCGAGACCTGCGGTCTCGCCTACGAGGAAACGGAACTCCGCGAACGGGAGAGCGCGGTCTCCCGTTCGCTCCGTACTGTTTGTCTCGAGGTTGTCTGGATGGAGCCGGTGCCTGGTGTGCTCGCGCGCGGCGGAGGCCGGCGCGAGC
>CAZRTE010000091.1:2439-9237 GCA_964602945.1 uncultured Gaiellales bacterium | reverse complement strand
TTACAACCGCCGCATCTCATCCCGGCAGCTCGATGCTATCCTCTCCACAGCGCCGGCCGCCGATCTCAAAATTCTGCTGGTGCACCAGCCGGGCGACCAAGTAATTGAGGCCGCGCAGAAATACGGCTACCAGCTTCTTGTTGCCGGCCACCGTCTTGTGAACCGTCTCGACCAGGCCGAGCTCGCGGAGCTTCCGGAGGCGCTTGTACAGCCCCTGGGGCTTGAGGTGCAGCAGGGGGAGCTGCTCGAGGTGGGAGCTGGAGGCGACGCGCAGCCGGCGGCTGCTCGACAAGCGGCACCTCGCGTACGGAGCCCCCGCCCGGCCCGGCGTCTACCTCTTCCACGACCGCCGCGGGCAGATCCTCTACGTCGGCCGGGCCAGGGATCTGCGGGCCCGGCTCCGCTCGTACTTCCGCAGCGAGCGGCAGCGTCCGGCGGTCGAGGCCGCGCTGGGCGCCGCGGAGCGGATCGAGTGGCGCGTGACGGGCTCGGAGCTCGAGGCGGCGCTCGAGGAGCTCCGCCTCATCCGGACCCTGCACCCGCCGGCGAACGCCCGCGTCTCGCGCCCCGAGCGGTACGTCTGGCTGCGGGCCCGCGGCGACTCGGTCGTCGCGAGCCGCAAGCCGGCGAGTTGCAGCAGGCAGCTCGGCCCGCTTCGCTCGCGGCGGCAGGCGCAGCTCGCCGCCCGGGCTCTCCGCCCGGACGAGCTCGAGCGGCCGGCGTCGGCGCTGCCGCGGCTGCGGGGCCGTCTCCACGAGCTGGCGGACGCTCGCCGCTTCGAGGACGCGGCGCGGCTGCGGGACCGGGTCGCCGCGCTCGAGCGAGTCTGCCGCGAGCTGGAGCGGCTCGAGCGGATCCGCAGGCTCGAGCGCTGCGTGCTCGTACCGGCCGCGGAGCCCGGCTACGTCCGGGCCGTGTTCGTCGCCGGCGGTCGGGTTGCCGCCGAGCGCACGCTGCCGCCCGGAGGAGGCGCGACGCTCGAGGTGGACGCGGGGCTCGCAGCCGCACGACGGGACGGAGAGCTCGACCTCGACGAGCTCCTGCTCGTCGACGCCTTCCTACGCCGGCCGCCGCCGGAGCTGCGCGCGGTCCCGCTGCGCCGTGACGCGATCCTGCGCGCGGCCCGGCAGCTGGCCCGCCTCGCCTAGGCCTGCCCGCCGTCGTACAGGTTGCACTCGACCTCGACGCCGTCCGCCGGGACGAGGCGCGGGGTCAGTGACTCGTGGAAATCGAGCTCGAGCCGGGCGCCCACTGCTTCGAGCCGCCGGACACCACGCCAGAAGGGCTCGTCCGGAGACTCGCTTCGGATCCGCTCGAGCAGCGCGACCATCTCCTCCGCCGAATGTCCCCGCGACCTCGCCAGCCGCACCTCCGTCGAGGGGCGATCGAGCGCAGCGAGGTTGCCGAAGACCGCCTGCTCCTCCTCGACCCCGGCCTCACCCGCCGCCTTCGCCCAGCGCGTCTCGAGCAGCTCGCGCAGATCGCGAGATTCCCAGCCGCACGACTCGAACGCGAGCGGGCAACGCGGATGGAAGTGACAGCCGAGCGGCGGCCGGGACGCGTCCGGCACCTCGCCGCGCGGCAGGTCCCGGGGCACCGCGTGGCGCGGATCGGGCACGGGGATCGCGCGCAGCAGCGCGCGGGTGTACGGATGCTTCGGGTCGGCGTAGATCGCCTCGGCAGGCCCGATCTCGACGATCCGGCCCAGGTACATGATCGCGATGCGGTCGCAGAAGAAGCGGGCGGTCGCCAGGTCGTGCGTGATGTAGAGGTACGTGAGGTCGAAGTCGCGCTTGAGCGCGAGCATCAGCTCGAGGATCTTCGCGCGGACGCTCATGTCGAGCATCGAGACGGGCTCGTCCGCGACGAGCAGGACCGGATTGAGGATGAGGGCCCGCGCGATCACCGCCCGCTGCTTCTGGCCCCCGGACAGATCGGACGGGTACTTGTCGAGATACTGCCCGGGCGGCGCGAGACCCACCCGCTCGAGCACGTCGCCGACACGAATCCGCAGCCTGCCGCGGTCGCGCTCCAGCCCGTGGATCTGGAGCGGGTGTCCGACCGCCTGGCCGATCGTCATCGCGGGGTTGAGCGACGCGTGCGGATCCTGGAAGACGACCTGCATCCGCCGGCGAACCGCCCGCAGCTCGCGCTCGGACAGGCGGGAGACCTCCCGGCCCTCGAACTCGACGCTGCCGCCACTCGCGCGGACGAGGCCGAGCAGTGTCCGGCCGAGGGTCGTCTTGCCGCTTCCCGACTCGCCGACGAGGCCGAGCACCTCCCCGCGGCGGATGTCGAGCGACACGCCGTCGACGGCACGGACGACACCTGCCTCGCGGCCGACGAGCCGTTCGGCGAAGTTGCCGCGGATCGAGTAGTACGTCCGCAGATCCCTGATCGAGACGAGCGGCTCCTCTGCTTCGGTGGGCGGCGGCTCGGCAACCGGCGCGGCGGCCTCAGGCCTCATCGGCCACCCCGATCGCCGCGCGTTCGAGCGGTACGCGCCCCCCGGCCGGAATCCGCAGTTCCGGCCCGTGCAGCCAGCAGGAGACGCGGCGGCCCTCGCCGGCCTGCTGCTCGATCGGCTCCAGCTCGGCGCACACGTGCATGCAGTCGGGGCAGCGCGGATGGAAGCGACAGCCGGGCGGCGGATCGATCAGGTTCGGCGGGGCGCCGGGGATGGAGTGGAGCTCCGTCGTCTCCAGCGAGATCGTCGAGCGCAGCAGCTCTCGCGTGTAGGGGTGCGCGGGCTCCGCGAACACGTCCCGCACCGGCCCCTCCTCGGCGATCCTGCCGGCATACATCACCGCCATCCGGTCGCAGGACTCCGCGACGATGCCGAGGTTGTGCGTGATGAGGAGGAGCGCCGTACCGAAGTTGCGCTTGAGGTCGGCGAGCAGCGCGAGGATCTGCCCTTCGACGATCACGTCGAGCGAGGTCGTAGGCTCGTCCGCGACCAGCAGCTTCGGCCGCAGCACGAGCGCGAGGGCGATCATGATCCGCTGCCGCATCCCGCCCGAGAACTCGTGCGGGTACTGGCGGAACCGCGTCGGCGGGATGCCCATCCGCCCGAGCGTCTCGAGCGAGCGGCGACGCATCTCCGCCTCGGTCAGCCGCGACTCGTGCTGCTCGAGCGTCTCGCGGAAGTGGTCGGAGATCCGCAACAGCGGGTTCAGCCGCGTCATCGGCTCCTGGAAGATCAGGCCGAGGTCGGGCCCGCGGAGCCGGCGCACCGCCTTCGGTGGCAGCCCGACGAGGTTGCGGCCGCCGTAGAGCACCTCGCCGTCGGCGCGCGCGCCTTCCGGTAGCAGGCCGAGGATCCCGCGACCGAGCGTCGACTTGCCGCAGCCCGACTCGCCGACGAGGCCGATGACCTCGCTCTCGCCGATCTCGAGCGAGACTCCGTCGACGGCGCGGACCGGCCGCCCGGGAGTCCCGTAGTAGACGCGGAGGTTCCTGACCTGGAGGATCGGCTCGCCGCTCACTCCGCCGGCGCCTCCTCCTCCGCCTCGAGCGGCTCGAAGTCGATCTTGCCGAAACGCCGCCGCCGCAGCACCGGGTTGAGCGTCTCGTTCAGCCCCTCGCCGAGCAGGGTCAGACCCGTGACCAGGAGGACGATCGCGAGCCCCGGGAAGAGTCCCGTCCACCAGATTCCGGACGCGGCGTCGGAGACCGCCCGGTTGATGTCGTAGCCCCACTCGGCACCCTGCGTCGGCTGGATCCCGTAGCCGAGGAAACCGAGTGCCGCGAGCAGGAGGATCGCGTCGGCGGCATTGAGCGTGGCGATGGGCGGCACGTTCTGAACCACGTTGAAGAAGACGTACTTGCGGATCACCGTCCGCGGACGTGCGCCGAGCGCGCGCGCGGCGTCGACGTACGGCTCCTCCCGCACGCTGACCACGTGGTTGCGCACGACCCGGAAGTAGAGAGGCACGTAGGCGACGGTGATCGCTATCGCCGCCGTGAGCACACCCTGTCCGATGCTGCTCGACGAGAGCAGGAACGCGATCACGATCGCGATCAGCAGGTACGGGAAGGCGAAGAACGCATCCATGACGAGCACGAGCGCACGGTCGAGGATCCCACCGAAGTAGCCGGAGATCAGGCCGAGCGGAACGCCGACGGTGAGAGACATGGCGAGCGCGATCACGACCACCTTGAGCTCCGTCTGGGCGCCCCAGATCACGCGTGCCATCACGTCGCTCGACTGCACCGTGGTCCCCATCCAGTGCTCGCCCGAGGGATGCGCGAGCTGCGGGAAGCGGACGCCGTTCGCCCGGTACTGGTTGAACCCGTAGGGCGAGATGAGCGGCGCGAAGACGCCGAGGACGACGAAGAAGAGCGTGATCGCCGCGCCCGACCAGAGCATGCCTCGAGCGATGCCGGTCGCCTCGCGGATCGGCTTCGTCGCGCGGCCGAGCGCGATCAGGCGGGCGCGAGCGTGCGGCGTGCGAGGGGACGTGCGGGCCGGGTCCACCATCAGTAGCGGATCCTGGGGTCGACGTACGCATTGATGAAGTCGACGAGCACGCTCACCGCGACGACGAGGAGCGCGAAGACGACGATGATCCCCTGCACCGCCGTGTAGTCGCGGTTCTCTAGGTAGAGCACGAGCGCGTGCCCGATCCCCGGCCAGTTGAAGGTCGTCTCGGTGAGGACGGCGCCGCCGAGGAGGAGGGCGAGGTTGAGCCCGACGACCGTGATCACCGGCACGAGCGCGTTCTTGAACGCGTGGTGGAAGACGACCCGCCGCTCGACGATGCCGCGCGCGCGGGCAGCCTCGATGTAGTCGTCGCGCAAGGTTCGGATCACGTTGACGCGGATCAGGCGGATGAAGATGCCGGCCGTCGCGAGGCCGAGGGTCGTCGCCGGCAGGATCAGGTGCTTGACGACGTCCCAGAGCGCTGCCCAGTCGCCGTCCCAGATGGCGTCGACGAAGAGGATGTTCGTGTGCGTCTGCAGCAGCGCCTGCGTGATCGGACTCGCCTGGTTCGACGTCGGGAGCCAGCCGAGCCAGACGCCGAAGACGAGCTGCGCCATCAGGCCGAGGAAGAAGACCGGCGTCGCGTAGACGACGATCCCGAACAGGCGCCCGAACACGTCGAGCGGGGTGTCGCGGTGGCGGCCGGCCACGAGCCCGATCAGCACGCCGACGCCGATCGCGATCAGCATCGCGAAGAACGTGAGCTCGAGGGTGGCCGCGCCGTTCTGGGCGATGATCTGCGAGAGCGGCCGGTTGTCGGTGATCGTCGTGCCGAAGTTGCCGCGCACGATGTTCCAGAGGTAGTCGCCGTACTGGGTGAGCAGGGGCTTGTCGAAGCCGAGCCGGTGCTCGATCTGCTTGATCACGGTCTCCGGGACGTGCCCACCGAGCGAAGCCTCGATCGGGTTCCCCGGCGCGACGCGCATGAGCAGGAAGACGAGCGTCAGGAGGATGAACACCATCGGCACGACGAGCGCGAGGCGCGTGAGGAGGTACGTCCTGAGCGAGGTGCCGGTCACGGGAAGATGCGGGGTCGGTCGAGGAGGGGCGTCCCGGCCGGGACGCCCCTCCGTTCGTGCGTTCCTACTACGACTTCGAGATCTTCCAGAAGCGCATGTAGTACGTCGCGTCGAGCGTCGACTGGATGCCGCTCACGTTGCTGCGGCCCACGGCGATCATGTTCCCCTGCCAGTAGGGGATCGTCGGCAGGGTCTTCGCCGCCAGCGTCTGCATCTGGCGGATGTACTTCAGCCGCAACTTCTCGTTGCCGGCCGCGCGCTCCTTGTTGATCAGCTTGTTCATCCTCTTGTTGTTGTAGCCGTTGCTGAGGAAGGACTGCGGCTGGTAGAAGGAGACGGTGTAGTCGTCGGCGTCCGGGTAGTCCGGGAACCAGCCGAGCTGGAAGGCCCCGTACGTCTTGCCGAGCGCGCCGCTGTACTGCGCCCACTCGGCCGACTTCAGCGTCACCTTGAACAGGTGCGACGCGTTGAGCGCCCGCTGGATCTCGACGTACTCGTCGGCGGACGCGTCACCGTAGTGCGTCGGCGTCCACCAGAGCGTGATCGGCAGCGGCGTCTTCACGCCCGCCTTCTTCATGGCCGCCCTTGCCTTCTTGAGGTTCGGCTTCGCCCCGTAGAGCTTCTTGTAGGTGGTCGTAGCCCCGGGCAGCCCCTTCGGCACCATCGAGTAGAGCGGCGACACGGTGTTGTGGTAGACGCGCTTGGCGATCGTCTGGCGCGGGAACAGGTAGGCGATCGCCCGCCGCACGTTGATGTTGTTGAAGGGCTTCCGCTTCACGTTGAAGACGAGGTAGCGGATGACCACGCCGGGCGCCGAGTGGACGACGAGCCCCTTCTCCTTCTTCATCGCGGCGATCTCGGTCGGCGTGAACGTCTGGAACGCCATGTCGAGGTTCCCCTGCTCGAGCGCGAGCTTCATCGTCGACGACTTCGAGTAGTAGTTGATGATCACGCCGTCGTTCTTCGGCTTCGGGCCCCAGTAGTACTTGTTCGGGGTGAGGACCGCCTGCTGGCCCGGCGTGAACTTCGTCAGCTGGTACGGCCCGGTGCCGACGAGGTCCTTCACGTCGGTGTTCGGCAGGATCTTGTTCGCCGGGTACTTCGACTTCTCCACGACGTAGCCGGCGTTCGTCGAGAGGATGTAGGGCCAGATCGAGAACGGCGACTTCAGGTGGAAGATGACCTTGTACGGGCCCTTCGTCGTCGTCTTCTTGAGGTCCGTCAGCAGCGAGTAGATGCCCTGGTCGCCCTTGATCCGCTGCACCCGGTCGAACGAGTACTTCACGTCCGCCGAGG
>CAZRTE010000091.1:0-2429 GCA_964602945.1 uncultured Gaiellales bacterium | reverse complement strand
AACGTCGGCCCACTCGATGATTTCGATGGCCGCCATCGGGTTGCCGTCGGCGAACTTCACACCCTTCCGCAGGGTGCACGCCCAGGTCTTGAGATCCTTCGAATGCTTGCAGCCGGTGGCCAGAACGGGCTTGAGCTTCGCGCCGTTCGGGAAGCCGTACAGCCCCTGGTACATCATGAGATCGACGGTGAACGAGTCGTAGTCGTACTCGTTCGCGGGGTCGATGTTCACGACGGTGCCCGTCGTGCCGTCGACGATGATGTTGTTCGCCTTGCTGCCCCCGTAGGCGTTGGTGGCTACCACCGCTGCCACGGCGACGACGGCGACGGCGGTTGCTGCCGCCAGCCATCTGATCCTTCGCTTGGCCATATCGCTCCCTTCAGAACGTCCGACGCTGAACTCGGTAATGCGACGCGTCTTCGCACCTGAGAGCCAACAGGATCGGCAAGGCGCGGTCAAGCGCGAGCCGTCGGACCGTCGTGGAACGGTCAGGCAGCGGCGACCGAGATGAGATCGCGCAGCGCGCCGAGGCGGGCGAGTGCCTGCCCCTCGAGCTGCCGGACGCGCTCGCGCGTCAGATCGAGCTCGTTGCCGATCGCCTCGAGCGTCCAGGGCTCGCCCTCGAAGCCGAAGCGCAGCTCGAGGATCCGCCGCTCGCGCTCCGGGAGCGCCTCGAGCGCGCGGCGCACGCCTTGCCGGCGAAGCGACTCCTCCGCCTCGTCGAACGGGTCGGCCGCCTCGCGATCGGCGAACAGGTCGCCGAGCTCGCCCTCGTCGTCGGCGCCGACCGTCTGGTTGAGCGACACCGACGCATTCGCAGCCCCGAGCGCCTCGTCGACGTGCTGCATCGGCAAGCCGGTCGCCTCCGCGAGCTCCTCCTTCGTCGCCTCGCGGCCAAGCTCGACCTCGAGCCTGCGCGCGGCCCGCGACAGCTTCTGCTGGCGCTCGACGACGTGGACGGGAACGCGGATCGTGCGCGCGTGGTTCGCGACCGCCCGCTGCACCGACTGCCGGATCCACCACGTCGCGTACGTCGAGAACTTGTAGCCACGCCGCCAGTCGAACTTCTCGACCGCGCGGTTCAGGCCGAGCGTCCCCTCCTGGATCAGGTCGAGGAACGGTACGCCGAGGCCGCGATAGCCCTTGGCGATGGAGACGACGAGCCGGAGGTTCGACTCGATCATGTGGCGCTTCGCCGTAACGTCGCCGCGCTCGATCCGCTTCGCGAGCATGACCTCCTCGGCCGCTGTCAGGAGCTTGTGGCGCCCGACGTCGGCGAGGAAGAGCTGCAGGCTGTCCGCCGACCCGGAGACCACGACCGTGGGCTCGGGCTCCGTCTTGTTCTGCTGGCCGGCCGGGCTCCGCGGCACCGCCGGCACGGTCACCGCCGGCTGGCCGATCTCGATGCCTGTCCGCTCGAGCTCCCGCGTGAGCTCCTCGACCTCGTCGTCGTTCAGCTCGACCTCGGCGGCGAAGGCTTCGAGCTCGGCGGGGTCGACGTAGCCACGCTCCTCGGCGCCTTCGAGGATGGCGCGGATCTGGTCCGACTCGAGCAATTCCTGGAGCTGGTTCTGCGTCAGTGTCCCGTCAGTCCTTTCGTTTTGCCTCGTCGTCGGCCTGGAAGCCCGCCTACCTGAGGGCTATCCCTCGGTTGTCACCTGCCGGTTGCGAATCCGGCGCCTCTCCGCCCGGTGGAACGAGCAGCGCGGCAAGTCTATTCCTCACCCCGCTGACTCCGGGAGCATAGGGCGCAGCCCGGCCGGTGAGGTCGGCGAACCGGCCGTCACGAGCGCTTCCGACGGCGGGCAGGTCGCTTCGCCGGACCCTTCGCGCGGCGCTCGGCGAGCAGCTCGAGAGCGCGCTCGAGCTCGATGGTCTCGGGGTCGTCGCCACGGCGAAGGCTCGCGTTCGTCTCGCCGTCGGTGACGTACGGGCCGAAGCGCCCCTCTTTGAGGACGACTGCCTTGCCGCCGATGGGGTCGGTGCCGAGCTCCCGCTTCGGCGCGGCCGCCGCCCGCTGCCCCCGCCGCTGCCTCGGTTGCGCGAGCAGAGCGAGGGCGTCGGACAGCTCGATCGTGAAGAGCTGCTCCTCCGACTCGAGCGAGCGCGACTCCTTCCCCTTCTGCACGAACGGCCCGTAGCGGCCGTTGCGCGCGACGACCTCCTCGCCGTCGGGAGCCGTCCCGACGACGCGCGGCAGCTGCAGCAGGCGCAGCGCGTCCTCGAGCGTCACGGCGTCGAGCGACATCGTCTTGAACAGCGAAGCGGTGCGCGGCTTCTCCTTCGCCTCCTCGGGCAGGAGCTCCGTCACGTACGGCCCGTAGCGGCCGCTGCGCGCGACGATCGTCCTCCCGCTCTCCGGATCGACCCCGAGCTCGCGGTCGCCGCTCGGCTGCGAAAGGATCACTCTCCGGCACGGACCCATCTGC
>CAZRTE010000090.1:0-9331 GCA_964602945.1 uncultured Gaiellales bacterium | reverse complement strand
CCGAACCCGTCGCGGGCGGACACGCCGCCGCAGGCGGCCTGCCCCCACGCGACACCGGGCGCAGCGCTTCATCCGACGCGGCCCAAGCAAGCCCTACAGCATGAGGGCCGGGGAGACCGCGCTCTCCCCGGCCCTCGTTCCTTCCCAAGCGAGCGAGACCGCAGGTCTCGCGAGCTACCCGGGCGAAGAGCGCAGCTCTTCGCCCGAAGCTACACGGCGGCGAGCTCGACGATCTCGACGCCCGCGGCCAGCCGGGACGCCTCGCCCTGGTCGAACCGTCCCGCACCGAGCTCGACCACCGACGCGGCGGCGCAGCCCACGGCTGCCCGCAGGGCGTCGTCGACGGAGCGGCCGTTGAAACGCTCCGAGAGGTAGCCGCCGAGCAGCACGTCACCGGCTCCGACCGCTGCGACGGGCTCGATCCGGGGGACGGAGGCCCGGAAGCGGCGTACCTCCCGCTCCTCGCGGACGAGCGCGAAGCAGGCCGTCTCCTGCGTGATGAGCACGTTGCGCGCGCCGAGGTCGGCGATCGTCTCGAGGGCCATCACGAAGTCCTCCTCGTCCATGAACTCCTGTCCGACGAGGCTCTCCGCCTCCTGCTGGTTCGGCGAGACGAGGAACGGCTCGGCCTCGACGCCGAGCCGCAGCGGCTCCCCCTCGCAGTCGAGCACGCACTGGACGCCGCGCCGGCTGAGGTCGCGGATCGCCTCCGCATAGAAGTCGTTCTCGACGTCGCGCGGCAGCGAGCCGCAGAAGACGACGTAGCTCGCCACGCGCGAGAGGTAGTGGAGCTTGTCGAACAGCATCTCCAGCTCCTCCGGCCGCACCGCCGGGCCCCACTCGTACACCTCCGTCAGCGAGCCGGCGGTCGGGTCGACGACGGCGATCGAGGTGCGCGACTCGTCCGAGATCCGGACGAAGTCGCTGAGGATGCCCTCGAGGGCCAGCTCCTCCACGATGCGGTCGCCGGTGCGCCCGCCCGCGAGCCCCGTCGCGACGACCGGGGTCTCGAGCCGCTTCAGCGCCCGCGAGACGTTGATGCCCTTGCCTCCGGCGCTCGTGAGGCTGGCGCTCGCCCGGTGGCGGTGCCCCAGCTGGAAGTTCGGCACGGTGAGCGTACGGTCGACGGCTGCGTTGAGGGTGACGGTGACGATCACGGGCGGCTGCCGCGGAGGTTACTGGACCCGGATCGTCTCGCCCACCTGCAGAGCCGTCGGGTCGACTCCCGGGTTGAGCTGCTCGAGCCGAGCCACGGTCGTCCCCATCCTCTGCGCGATGGACTCGAGCGTGTCGCCGGACTGGATCGTGTACGTCTGGACGCCGTGCTGCTGCGTCCCCGTCGTCCCCGTCCTTCCCGTCGTCGAGGACGTCGTCGTCGTCGCGGCGGTCGTCCCGGCCGGAGGCGGCGCCCGGTGCGGCGGGCTTCGGCTTCCCTGCTCGAGCCCGGCCCGGACGAGGAGGGCGGCAGCCGTGATCGCGGCGAGGAAGGCGACGGGGGCGGCGAACCGGGTGACGCGGCGGCGCTCCACCGCTCAGCCCCGGGCGACGGCCCGCAGTGCCTCGGCGAGGCGTGCGGCCTCGGCCGCCGCGGACTCCTGCCAGCTCCCACCCCCGTCTGCGTAGATGACCGAGCGTGAGGCGGAGACGAGCGCACTCCCCGGGCCTGCCGCGAAGGCCGCAGCGAGCTGCTCCGGCCGGCCTCCCTGCGCCCCCACTCCGGGCAGGAGCAGCACGGCTCGAGGAAGCAGGCTCCGCACCGTCTCGAGCACTTCCGGATGCGTTGCACCGACGATCGCCCCGACCGACGAGAGCCCGCTCGCGCCGACGAGGTCGGCGCCCCAGCGGTCGACGAGCTCTGCGACGTGTTGCCACAGCGGACGCCCGTCGGCAAGCAGGAGGTCCTGCACGTCTGCGCTGCCCGGGTTGGAGGTCTTCACGAGCGCAAGCACGCCGAGGCCGTCGTACGCGAAGAACGGCTCGAGCGAGTCGAGGCCGAGGTACGGATTCACGGTGACCGCGTCGGCGAACGGCGCGAACGCGGCGGCGTAGGCGCGAGCGGTCGACGGGACGTCACCGCGCTTCGCGTCGGCGATCACGAGCAGTCCCGCCTCGCGGGCGTACAGACTCACCTCGGCCAGAGCGGCCCAGCCCGTCGGGCCCTGCGCCTCGAAGAAGGCCGACTGGGGCTTGACCGCGACCGCGACTTCCGCCACGGCGTCGACGATTCCGCAACAGAACTCGACGCTGCCGAGCCCCGGTGGCATGAGGGCAGGATCTGGGTCGAGGCCGACGCAGAGCGGTGCCCCTTTGCGCTCCACGGCCTCGGCGAGCCGGTCCGCGAAGTGGCCCGCCGCGCTCATCGCCCCCAGCATACGAGACGGCCCGGGGACGAAGAGGCCGCCCGAAGGCGGCCTCTCGATCCTCGGAGGAGACGTGGGGGGAGATCTAGTACGAGGACTGCTGCTTGACGGCCGACTTCAGGCCGCTGCCGGCGGAGAACTTCGGGACCCGCGCCGCCGGGATGTGAACCTTCTCGGTCGGGTTGCGCGGATTGACCCCGGTCCGCGCGGCCCGGTGGGCCGTCGAGAACTTGCCGAATCCGGTGAATGTGACCTCACCGCCGCCCTTGAGCGTGTCGGTGACCGCCTCGAGGAACGCGTCGACGGCCTTGCCTGCGTCGCGGTTCGACAGCTGCGACCGACGTGCCACCTCCGATACGAACTCCTGCTTCGTCACTCTCTCCTCCAGTCGTAGATCGCTTGCCAGCCCAAACGACCCTACCAAGTCCGGGTTTGCCGCTCAACCATGCGGCTTTGCGGGGGTTTTCTCGCCGCGCAGCAGCTCTCCTGCCCGGAAAAGCGGTCTGAGGCGCACCGCGTGACGCGCGAGCGCGTCGGCTCCGCCCTCCTCTCGGTCGACGACGCAGACCGCCGTCCGCACCACGAGACCCGCCTCCCGGGCCGCTGCGATGGCCTCGAGCAGCGCCCCGCCGGACGTGACGATGTCCTCGACGAAGCAGACGGACTCCCCCGTCTCGAAGGCGCCTTCGATCCGGTTCGCGGTGCCGTACTCCTTCGCAGCGTCGCGGACCATGAGGAACGGGAGTCCGGAGACGAGGGAGGCGGAGGCGGCGAGGACGACGCCGCCCAGCACCGGCGCCGCCAGCCGCACGGCCTCGGGCTCGTGCCGGCGAACGGCGGCCGCGAGGCGCTCGCCGAGGGCGGCGAGGAGATCCGGGCGCGTCTCGAAGCGGTACTTGTCGAGGTAGTAGCGCGAGCGCCTCCCCGAGCGCAGGACGAAGTCGCCCTCGAGGTAGGCCGCGGCGAGGAGCGCCTCGCGGAGCTCGGCGTCGGTCATGCGTCGCGGGCGACCACGAGGATCTGCTGGGCGAGCGGGAGCAGCCGGTCCGCCTCCTGCGATCCCTCGACGAACGTGATGAAGGAGCCGTCGTCGAAGTAGACGTCGAGCCGCGCGCGGCGCGCCTCGGAGAGGCGCCGATAGACGACGGCGCCGGCGAGCGCCCCGCCCGCGACGCCGGCGACGGTGAGCCGCCTACGCCGCATCGTCCGCCCCCTCGGCCGGCTCCGGCTCCTGCTCGCCGCCGGCGAGCGCGGCGAGGCAGCGCTTCAGGTCGTAGAAGACGAGACCCGACACCGGTCGCCCCGACGTGATCGCGACGATCCCCCGCCGGCCGTTCGTTCCGCCGACGACGAAGACCTCGTTCTCGCCGAGCGAGGCATGAAGCTGGGTGGCGCGGCCGCCCGCCGGGCGGGACTCGCCCGCACCCTGCACGAGCTCCCGCGCCGCACCGGCGAGGAGAGACTCCCGTCCCTCGGAAACGCCGACGGAGCCGAGTACGGGCCCGTCGGCCTCGAACACGAGCGCGGCCTCGATCTGGGCCGCGACCTCGACGAGATCGGCGAGTGCACGCTTCGCGTCCACGGCGTTGACGCTAGCAAGGCGAAGGCCGGTGGCAGCCACCATCACGTCTTCGTAACGTCCTGCGCCGGTTGACCGGACGGTACGTCAGCAAGTCGTCGGAATCCCGTAACGGTGGCTGCCACCGGCCGTCGGGGTGCAGACTCTTCCTCGTGCGCATCCGCCGGCGTCAGCTCGCCCGCAAGTTCTTCGCCGACCGCGGCACCCATCTCGCCGCGATGGTCGCCTACTTCGCGCTGCTGTCCTTCGTGCCGCTCGTCTTCCTCGCACTCTCGCTCTTCGGCTTCGCCCACCGCGCGCAGGCCTCGGACTTCTTCGTCTCCGAGCTGAAGCACGCCTTCCCGGGAACGTCGCTCGACAGCATCATCCGCCTCGTCCGCCGCGTCCAGGCGAACGCGACGACGCTCGGGATCATCGGCGCCGTCGGCCTCCTCTGGTCGTCCGTCTCGTTCTTCAGCGCCCTCGAGTCGGCGCTCAACATCGTCTACGGGCTGCCCAACCGGCGCTTCCTGCACGGCAAGGGGCTCGCGGCCGCGCTCATGACGAGCATGCTCGTGACCCTGTTCGCGAGCCTCGTCGTCGGCTCGCTCGGCGTCGAGTTCCTCAGGCACAACCTCGGCGCGTTCGCGAACAACTCGGTGCTCGCCTACGTCATCTCCGTGAGCGCGTCGCTGCTCGGGGTCTTCCTCTTCCTCCTGTCCGTCTACTACTGGCTGCCGAACACGAAGGTCGGGATCGAGGAGGCACTGCCGGGCGCCGTCCTGGGCGCCATCGTCCTCGAGGCCTCGTTCCAGGCGCTGCCGCTCTTCATCCGCTTCGCCGACGTGAACGTGACCCTGCGGACGCTCGGCGGCCCGGTGATCCTGCTGCTCTGGCTGTACGTGATGGCGAACGTGATCGTCTTCGGCGGCGAGCTCAACTGGTGGTGGCGGGAGCGGCGCCGGCCGGAGGAGTGACCGGGGAGTCGACGAGCACGGCGTAGACGCTGATCGGCTCCGTCTTGCCCTTCATCATCAGCTCCCCCTGCGGCTCGACCGCGATCCCGTCGCCGAGGCCCTGGCGTGTCTCCTCGTCGATCAGGATCGGCCGCTCGACGACCTTCGTGTGCGACTCGAGGCGTGCGGCCACGTTGACCGTGTCCCCGACGCACGTGTAGGTCGCGCGCTGCTGCGTCCCGGTGTAGCCGGCGATGACGGGCCCGGACGCGACGCCCACGCCGATCTGGATCTGCACCTTGCCGCGTGCCGCCTGGTCCTCGTTGAAGAGACGCACCATCTCGATCATCTGGCGCGCCGCGAGCACCGCCTCCCGGCGATGGTCCTCACGGGGCACGGGTGCCCCGAAGATCGCCATCAGGCCGTCGCCGACCATCTGGTTCACGATCCCGCTCTCGCCGGTGATCGCGTCCATCATCAGCGTGTAGTAGTCGTTCAGCAGCTCGATCGTCTCGGCCGGATCCCGGGCCTCCGCGATCGTCGTGAACGAGCGGATGTCGCAGAACATCGCCGACGCGTCGACGTACTTGCCGCCGAGCGAGAACCCCGACGTGAGCAGGTCCTCGGCGACCTCCTTCGTCGCGAACTTGCTGATCAGCTCGCGCTGCTGGTCACGCAGGCGCTTCTTCTCGAGGCTCGCATTGATCCGAGCGTTGAGGAGGACCGGGTTGACGGGCTTCGTCAGGTAGTCCTCCGCGCCCCTCTCGAGGCACTTGACGACGCTGTCCAGCTCGTCGAGCGCCGAGGTCATGACCACCGGGATGTCGCGGAGATGAGGGTCGTCCTGCAGTTGCTCCAGCACGCCGTAGCCGTCGAGCTCGGGCATGAGGACGTCGAGGAGGACGAGGTCGAAGCGCTGCTGCCGCATCAGCTCGAGCGCCTCGCCGCCGTGCTCGGCGAAGACGACCGTGTGGCCCTGCAGCTCGAGGCCGCGGCTGAGCAGGAGCCGGTTCACGCGGTTGTCGTCGGCGATGAGGATCGTGCCCGTCGGTGAGCCGGCGCCACTCACCGAGCCGGTTCCGGGCGCAGGGCGGCGAGAGCCTGCTCGAGCGGCGGGTACGCCTGCTCGACCTCGCCCACGAGCGGGGCGGCGTCGGCGAACTCGCGGGCCTTGGCGTGCTGCTCGAGGGTGCGGCAGAGCTCGGAGAACTCCGCGGCGCCGAGCGTCGCACCGTTCGACTTCAGCGTGTGCGCGGCGCGCCGGAGCTCCTCGTCGTTCTCCTGCTCGAGCGCGCTGCGGAGCGTCGCGATCAGCCCCGGCGCATCCCCGAGGAACGCGTCGATCACCTCGGTGAGGAAGTCCTTCCCGCCGAGCTCCCTCAGGCTCTCCAGCGCGTCGGCGCCGAGGCTCACGCCGGCCGCCTCCGACGGCCCGTCGGCTCTCGCCAGCGGCTGCACCCGCTTGAGCGCCGCCGCGAGCTCCTCCGCCCGGATCGGCTTCGCCACGTAGTCGTTCATGCCGGCCGCGAAGCAGGCCTCGCGGTCCTCGGGCAGCGCGTTCGCGGTCATGGCGATGATGTGCGGGCGGCTCTCCGCCGGCCACTGCTCGCAGATCCGGCGGGTCGCGTCCAGACCGTCCAGCTCCGGCATCTGCACGTCCATGAGGACGACGTCGTAGGGCCGCCGCTCGAGCGCCGCCAGCGCCTCGAGACCGTTCGACGCGACCTCGGCCGTGTAGCCGAGGCGCTCGAGGAGGCGGAGGGCGACCTTCTGGTTCATCGGGTTGTCCTCCGCGAGCAGGATCTGCAGGGAAGAGGTCGCCGCCGGCCTGCCGTCGGTCACGGCCCCGACCCTATCCGCCCCTGCTCCACCCGGCGCCAGCAGCTGCAGGAGCGTGTTGTAGAGCTGCGAGGCCTTGAGCGGCTTCGCGAGCTGGGCCGAGAAGACGCTGCCGGACTCCGCCTGCGGAATGCGGCCGAGGGAGGTCAGGAGCAGGAGCGGGAGCTCGTCCGCCGTTCGCCGGGCGCGGATCTCCCCGGCCAGGGCGAGCCCGTCCATCTCCGGCATCATCATGTCGAGCACGGCGATGTCGAACGGCTCTCCGGCCGCGACGAGCGCGAGCCCCTCGGAGGGAAGCTCGGCCGTGACCGGCTCCATCCCCCACGAGAGCGCGTGCCGCTTCACGATCTCCCGGTTCGTCGCGTTGTCGTCGACGACGAGGATCCGCTTGCCGGCGAGCTGCGGCAGGCCCTCCTCGAGCGGGATCGGGCTCGGCACGTCGGCCTCGGTGACCGGCAGCGTGATGCGGAAGGTCGAGCCGGCGCCCGCTTCGCTCTCGACGTCGATCGTGCCGCCCATCAGCTCGATGAGGCGCTTGGAGATGGCGAGGCCGAGCCCGGTGCCGCCGAAGCGGCGCGTCGTCGACGCGTCGACCTGGCTGAACGACATGAAGAGCTGGCCCATCCGGTCCGCCGGGATGCCGATCCCCGTGTCGCGCACCGCGATCTCGAGCCGGTGGGTACCTCTCCCGCTCGCCTCGGCGCCGACGAGGACGACCACCTCGCCCTCCTCCGTGAACTTCACCCCGTTCGAGAGGAGGTTCAGGAGCACCTGGCGGAGGCGGGCCTGGTCGCCGAGGATCCCGGCCGGAGCGGCCTCGTCGATGAGGCAGCCGAGCTCGATCCCCTTCTCCCACCCCCGCGGCGCGACGATGTCCAGGGCTCCCTCGACGCACTCGCGCAGGCTGAACGGCTCCCGTTCGAGGTCGAGCTTGCCGGCCTCGATCTTCGAGTAGTCGAGGATGTCGTCGATCACGTGCAGGAGCGCGTCGCCGCTCGAGTGGACGATCTCGGCGAACTCGCGCTGCTCGGCGGTGAGATCCGTGGCGAGCAGGAGGTCGGTCATCCCGATCACCGCGTTCATCGGCGTCCGGATCTCGTGGCTCATCGTGGCGAGGAAGGCGCTCTTCGCCTGCGTCGCGGCCTCGGCCTCCTGCCGGGCGCGCTGGAGCTCGGTGACGTCGTGGTAGACGCCGAGGAAGCCGGCGTGGGCGCCGTCCACGGTGAGCGGGACGAGCATCAGCTCGACGTCGACGAGGGATCCGTCCCTGCGCCGGCGCCGGGTGAACCGCTGCGCGCGGCCGTCACGAAGCGCCTCCTCGATGGTCTCGCGACCTTCTGCGCTTCCGGTCTCGCCGAAGACGAGCTCGTCGATGGGCCGGCCGAGCGCCTCCTCGGCGGAGTAGCCGAAGAGCGCCGCTGCCGCCGGGTTCCAGTCGGTCACCCGCTCGCCGGCGTCGAGGACGACGACCGCAGCGGGAGTGATCGAGACGAGCGACTCGAGGTACCCGCGCTGCCGCTCGACCTCGGTGAAGAGACGCGCGTTCTGGATCGCGATGCCGACGTTGGAGGCGATGGTGGCGAGCAGGCGGGAGTCGGCTTCGCCGAACCGCCCCCCCTCCTCGATGCTCTGGACGCTGATCGCGCCGATCGCCCGCTCGCCGACGAGGATCGGCACGCCGAGATACGAGCGAGAAGGCGTCCCGACGAGGCTCACCTGTCCCTCGTAGTCCTCCTCCCGGTTGAGCAGGAGCGGCTCGCGCGACTCGATGATCTGGGAGGTCAGCCCCTCCCCGTACACCATCGACGGCTCCTCCCGCCGCTCGCCGCTCTCGTAGTAGTAGGCGAAGTCGATCCGTCCCGACGGCCGGTCGTGAAGAGCGACGTAGGCGAGGTCGGCGTCGAACGTCTCGCGCACCTGCTCGCCCACGAGCTCGATCAGCCCGTCGAGATCGAGCTGCGACGAGAGCGCCCGGCCGACGCTGTTCACGGTCGCGAGCTCGGCGACGCGCTGACGCGTCTCCTGCACGAGGCGCGCGTTCTCGAGCGCGACACCGAGGCTGCCCGCGAGCGTCGTCAGCACCTGCCGGTCGGAATCGCTGAAGGCATGCTCGCGATCGACGTTCTGGAGGGAGATCGCGCCCGTCGCCTTGCCGCCGCTGACGAGCGGGACGAACAGGATCGACTTCGGCGCCTCGCCGAGAGTCCGCCTCCTCTCGATGCCGAGCCTGTCAGCCTCGCCGTCGACGTCCTCGTTGATCAGCAGCGGCTCGCGCGTTTCGAACACGTACTTGCTGAACCCGTACAACGGCGCCGGCTCCCACTCCTGCCGCTCGCCGCGCTCGACCGAATAGGGGATGAGGAGCTGCCCGGTCGCCTCGTCGAGCGTCGAGATGAGCACCGACTGGGTGTCGAAGACCTCCTGGATCTTGTCCCCGACGACGTCGTAGATCGCCTGCTGGTCGAGCTCGCCCGCCAGCGCCTCCTGCACGCTGTTGATCAACGCCAGCTCCGCGTTCCGCTGCCGCGTCTCGTGCACCAGCCGCGCGTTCTCCAACGCCACGCTCAGGCCGCCCGCGAGCGTCTCCAACAGCCGCTGGTCGGAGTCGGTGAAGGCAT
>CAZRTE010000089.1:0-9682 GCA_964602945.1 uncultured Gaiellales bacterium | reverse complement strand
GCTCGCCCGCGTGGTGGACGATCTCCTCCACCTCGGCCTTCGACTCGTAGTACGTCTCCTCGATCCGGGCGGGATGGATCCGGCCGTCCTCGACGAGCTTCGTGAGCGTCAACCGCGCGATCTCCCGGCGCAACCCGTCGAAGGAGGACAGGACGACCGCATGCGGGGTGTCGTCGACGATGAAGTCGACTCCCGTCAGGTGTTCGAGCGCACGGATGTTGCGGCCCTCCCGGCCGATGATCCTGCCCTTCATGTCGTCGGACGGAAGCTCGACGACGGTCACCGTGGTCTCGGCGGTGTGCGTGGCCGCGACCCGCTGGAGCGCGTCCGCGACGAGGTTCCGGGCCCGGCGCCTCGACTCCCCCCGCGCCTCGTCCTCCAGCATGCGGACGCGCCGGGCCAGCTCGTGACGGGCCTGCTCCTCCGCGCGCTCGACGACGTGCGCGCGTGCCTGCGCGTGCGTGAGGCCCGCGACTCGCTCGAGCTCCGCGCGCTGCGCGTTTCTCGCCTGCTTCAGCTCCTCCTGGAGCTCGCGCAGATGCGTCTCCCGGTCGGCGACACCCTGGTCGCGGCGCTCCAGCTCGACGAGCCGCCGCTCGAGGTCGAGCTCCTTGGCGAGCACGCGCTCCTCGATCTTCAGCACCTGCTCGCGCCGGTCCGCGAGCTCCATGTCGATCGAGCTCCGCAGCCGCACGGCCTCCTCCCTCGCCTCGACCTGGGCCTCCCGCCGCACTGCTTCGGACTCCCGCCGCGCGTCGTCCAGGAGCTGCTCGCGGATGCGCCGCGCCTTGCTCACGCCGGTCGTGCCGAAGACGGACACGGCCAGCAGCGCGAGCGCGACGCCTGCTGCGATCCCAATGGCGATTCCGATACCGATCAGCACGCGCTGGGCTCCTCGGTGGGTGACCTGGCCGCCGATGGCGGCGGCACGTCCAAACCGGCGCCGGACCCGCCCGGCAGCTTTCCGAGAACCCGTCTCCCGGCAGGCTCAGCCTGCCCGAAGTCGTCGCGCTATCGCCTGCGCGACCTCCGTGCAGCGGAAACGGTGCATTCGATCATCGGCGTTGGCTCTGGTTTCGGAAAAACTGCTTTTGCAGGCAAAACGTCGGGTGAAACGTAGCCGGATCGTACCGCCGTCAGGCCTCCGGCGCAAACATCGCCAGGTCGTCGAGGATCTCCCCGGAGAAGCCGCGCGCAGCGAGGCGCCGCAGCTGGGCCGGTCCCGCCTGCTCCGAGCCGAGGAGATCCCTGGCGCGCTCGCGCTCGGGCGGAAGGCCGGCGAGCGCCTCGGTCACTGCCTCAGGCGGCAGGGCGCGGCCTTCGAGGTCGGCCCGGATCGCGGCGTCCCCGTAGCCACGGTCCGCGAGCGCAACCGCGCGATCGCGCGCCAGCCGCTCCTCGTCCACGAGTCCCGAGCGCTCGAGCGCGTCGAGCGCCTCCTCGCGAACCGCCGCGGGGACGTGCGCGCCTGCGAGGCGTTCGCGGAGCTCGTGCCGCGACCGGTCGTGGGCCGCGAGAGCGCGGGTCGCCCGTTCGAGCGCCCGGCTCCGCCGCAGCTCCCGGGCGAGCGCTCTCGCGGACTCCCGGTCGAGCTCCCGTCCTGCGCGGAGCTCGCAGCGCACGACGACGTCCACCGGCAGCACGCGCCAGGGCGCCCCGTCGAGCTCGACCTCGACCCGGCCGCGCTTCCGCTCGCGCAGCCGCGTGACCCGAGGCGCGTGGCTCACGCCTCCGCTTCGGCCGACGCGAGCGCCTCCGCCGCTACCTCCGCCTTGCCGTTGCTCGCGGCCGCGTCCGCTGCCGCGACCGGCAGCAGCCGGGCCGATGCGATCTGGTCGGAGCCGATCTCGTCCTGGATCTGCTGGAGCACCTGCTGTGTCACGTCGGGATGCTCGCGCAGGAACGCCGTCGCGTTGTGGCGGCCTTGCCCGAGCCGCTCGTCGCCGAAGCTGAAGTACGAGCCCGACTTCGTGACGATCTTCCGCTCGGCCGCCGCGTCGAGCACCGTGCCTTCCCAGGAGATGCCGGAGCCGTAGATGATGTCGAACTCCGCCTGCTTGAACGGCGGCGCGACCTTGTTCTTCACCACCTTCACACGCACCCGGTTGCCGATCGCCTCCACGCCCTCCTTCAGCGTCTCGATCCGGCGGATGTCGAGGCGCACGGACGAGTAGAACTTGAGCGCCCGGCCCCCCGGCGTGGTCTCCGGGTTGCCGAACATCACGCCGATCTTCTCGCGCAGCTGGTTCGTGAACAGGCAGATCGTGTCGGTGCGGTTGAGCGTCCCGGCGAGCTTGCGCAGCGCCTGGCTCATGAGGCGTGCCTGGAGGCCGACGTGGCTGTCGCCCATCTCGCCCTCGATCTCCGCCTTCGGCGTGAGCGCAGCGACCGAGTCGACTGCGACGACGTCGAGCGCGCCGGAGCGGATCAGGAGCTCGGCGATCTCGAGCGCCTGCTCTCCGGTGTCCGGCTGCGAGACGAGGAGGTTGTCGATGTCCACGCCGATTCGCTTCGCGTAGTTCGGGTCCATCGCGTGCTCGGCGTCGATGAAGGCGCAGATGCCGCCGCGGCGCTGGGCCTCCGCGACCACGTGATAGACGAGCGTCGTCTTGCCCGACGCCTCGGGGCCGAAGATCTCGACGATGCGTCCCCGTGGCAGGCCGCCGATCCCGAGCGCGAGGTCGAGCGCGAGCGAGCCGGTCGAGACTGCGCCGACCGAGACCGCGGCGCGGTCGCTCATCTTCATGACCGAGCCCTTCCCGAATTGACGCTCGATCTGCCCGAGCGCGACGTCGAGTGCTTCCTGCCTGTCCACCATTCGCCTCCTACTCTCGCTCCCCGGCTAACCGGCTAATCCAGTGCAACCGACGCGAGGACGCGGTATTCCGCCCCTCCCGGGCGCAGCCGTGACAGATAAGCAGCCGCGTCGGACGGAACGAACGTTCGCTGCGGCGGCGGCTCCGGCCGCAGGCGCGGCCGCTCGCGGAAGCGCGCGACCGTGAGGTGCGCGAGCCAGCGGCGCTGCTCGCGCTCGTACACGCCGAGCCGTTCCAGCTCCTCGTGCAGCCGCCCGGCGAGCTCCCCCGCGAGACCGTTCTCGTCGTCGAGGACGAGCATGCCGACGCTACGCGTCTCGCGGTAGCGGCGGGGAGTGAGCCGGATCTCGCCGGCGCCTGCCGCCGCGCCGCGGAGCGCCTCGACCACCGGGTCGAGATCGCCCGCCGGCCGGTGGCCCAGGAAGGCGAGCGTGACGTGGAGCTGCTCGCGCGGGACGAGCCGGACGCCGCGCAACTGGGCCTGCTGCCAGCGCTCGACGTCGTCGAGGGCGTCCGCGGGCAGGCGCAAGGCGAGGAAGAGCCGGAGCCGTTCATCGCCGACCACGCTAACGGCCGAGGTCGTACGCCTCGATCACGACTTCGTGCCGTCTTCGAGCACGGCGCGCAGGAGGTGCAACGCCGTGACGGCGGCCCGCGCGCGGATCTGCTCCCGCCCGCCGGGGAGGTCGAGCGTCCGCGTCCGGCCTCCGGCGGGGCCGGCGGCGTGCAGGTGGACGAGCCCCACGGGCTTCGTCGGCGTGCCGCCGCCGGGGCCCGCCACACCGGTGACGGCGACGGCGAGATCCGCTCCGAGCTCCCTCCGCGCGCCCTCCGCCATGGCCTCGGCGACCTCGGTCGAGACCGCGCCGTGCGCGGCGAGCAGGTCTTCCGCCACGCCCAGGGCCCGCGTCTTCACGGCGTTGGAGTAGGCGACGACACCGCCCGCGAAGACGTCGCTCGACCCCGGCACGCTCGTGAGCCGCGCGGACACCAGGCCACCGGTGCAGGACTCCGCAGCCGCCACCCTCAGCCCTCTCGCCCGGGCAAGCGAGAGAACGAGCTCCTCGACGGGTCGCTCGTCCCGGGCGAAGAGCCAGGCGTCGAGCCGTTCGGCAAGAGCGGCCTCGAGCGCGGCCGCCTGCACCTCGGCGTCCGGCTCGGCCAGCACGTCGATGTGGATCTCGAAGTCCCGGGCGCAGATCGTCGCGGTGACGCCCTCGCCGTCGCCTCCCGCCTCGTCGAGCGCGCGGGCCACCGCCGACTCGCTGACGCCGAAGAGACGGAGGACGCGACGATCCGGGGGCTGTGAGCGCGCCAGAAGCTCGCGCACCGGCTCGCTGGCGAGCGCGTTCGGCCACAACCGCCGCAGCTCGCCCGGCGGGCCGGGCAGGACGACGACGACGCAGCCGCTCGGAGCGCGCAGCACGAGACCGGGAGCCGTTCCTGCGAGTCCGATCGGCACGGCGGCGGAGGGGCGCGTCGCCTGCTTCGTCACGCCCGGCGCGAAGTCGGCGTAGGGACGGTGCAGGCGCTCCGCGACGAGCCGGGAGACCTGCTCGATCTCGAGCTCGAGGCTCTCGTCGACGACGAGGTCGACTCCCGCGGCGCGGGCGAGGACCTCGACCGTGCGGTCGTCGTGCGTGGGACCGAGACCGCCCGAGACGAGACAGGCGTCGGCCTCGAGTCCTTCTCGGAACGCGGCCTCGAGCTCCGCGGGCGCGTCGCCGACGATCGTGATCCGCGCCGGCTCGAGCCCGTGTCGCAGCGCCTCGGCGGCGAGAAACGGCCCGTTGCGGTCGTGGCGGTCGCCGCGGACGAGCTCGCTGCCGGTCACGACGACGGCTGCGCGCGGCCGCCGGGTCACGGGCTCACCCGACGAGGCGCGTCGTCCGCTGCGGGGTGACGACGACGCGGAGGTTCCGCACCGCCGGCAGCGCGACCACCCGGCCGCCGAGCTTCACGTGGAGGTTCCCAGGGCTGCGGACGAGCAGGTAGAAGCGCGTTCCCGGCAGCCGGTCGGTCTCGCCGGGGCTCACCGTTCCCTGCAGGAGCACCTGCCCGGACGCCCTGTTGCGGCGAACGATGACGTACGTCCCCTTGCCCACGCCGCGTAGCACGAGGCTCGAGCGCGTCGAGACCGTCTGCCGCGGCCCAGTGGCGAGGGCGGGCACGGTCGTCTGCTTGCCGCCGTAGCGCCAGGCGGCGAAGACGAGCGCCGTGATCGCGGCGATCCCGACGAGCGCGAGCAGGACGGCCCGCCGCTCGATCCCTCGGTCGCGCCGGCGCACGCGGCGCCGTACCGGCCGCTGCGGCGACTCCTCGCGCGAGCTCGAGAGGAAGCGGGACGCGTACTCCTCCACGTACGTCTCGCCGTCGAGGCCGAGGTACTCGGCGTACGTCCGCAGGAAGCCGCGGGTGTACGCGTCGCCCGGCAGCGAGTCGAAGTCCTCCTCCTCGAGCGCCCGGATGTACTTCGCCCGGATCTTCGTCGCCACCTCGATCTCGGGCAGGCCGAGTCCCTGGCGCTCGCGCGCCGACCGGAGGCTGTGGCCGATCTCGAACACGGCCGCAGTCTAGTTCGCGCCCCGCGCCCGCTCCAGTCTCTCTAGTGCTCGAGCCGGAGGAGGAGCTCGTACAGGCCCACGGCGAGCGAGGCGCTGAGCGTGAAGCAGATGCCGGCGACCGCGAGGATGCCTCCGAGGCGCAGCCGGATCGAGCCTCCCGCCCGCTCGAGCGTCCACGCGATCTTGCCCCGGCCGCCTCGTGCGAAGAGCAGCGAGGCCGTCGCCGCGACGGCCGAGACGGGGATCGCCCACGCCGCGTCGAGCAGCGCCGCTCCGGGGATCTTCCGCGTCAGCTCGATCGCCACGGGAACGGCGACCGCGGCGATGAGGCCGCAGAGGAACGCGAGCGAGGCGCGGTGGTTGGACCGTCGCGGCTGAGACAAGATCGAAGTCCGGACGGCCACTCAGCCGGTCATTGTAGGGGGACGAAGGACGGCGAACTGGTCGGTGATCTCGAGCACGCTGGTGCGGAAACGATAGATCGCCGCCGGCCGGCCGCCGCCGCGACCGAACCGGTGCCGCTCGCCCGTGTCCTCGAGCAGGTGGCGGCGGAGCAGGACGCGCTGGAGGTTCGTCGCCGTGACGGGATGGCCGAGCGCCGCCGCGTAGAGATCGCGCAACTCCGCGAGCGTGAAGGTCGGCGGTGCGAGCGCGAAGCCGAGATTCGTGTACGAGAGCTTCCCGCGCAGCCGCTCGCGCGCGCTGAGGAGGATCTCCTCGTGGTCGTAGGCGAGCCTGGGGAGCGCGTCGACCGGCTGCCAGCGCGTGTCTGCGGGCACGTGCGGGTCCACCCCGGCCGGCACGAGGCCGAGGTACCCGGTGGCGAGCTCGCGCCCGGCCGGGTTCCGCTTCGGGTCGCTCCGGGTCTCGAGCTGCTCGAGATGCGACAGCTCGCGCACGTCCACCTTGTCGGCCAGGTGGCGCCGCATCGACTCCTCGAGCGTCTCCCCCGTCGCGAGCGCTCCGCCGGGCAAGGCCCAGCAGCCGGCGAACGGCTCCCGGGCGCGCTGCCACAGCAGCGCCTGCAGCCGGTCCTCGCGCACCTGGAGGACGGCAGCCAGCACGACATGCTCGAGAGTTTTCGCCTCGGAGTCGGCAACCATGTACACTCGAAGCTGAGGTTATCGCTCTTGAGGCAAAAACGCCAGCGTTACGACGTCCTCGTCGTCGGAGCCGGAGTGGCCGGGCTTTCGGCGGCGCTCTCGGCAGCCGATTCGGGCGCCGCCGTGCGGGTGCTCGCCAAGGCCTCCCACCGCACCTCGAACAGCTACGCGGCACAGGGCGGGGTCGCGGCCGCCGTGGCCGCCGACGACGATCCCTCCCTCCACGCCGCCGACACCCTCGCCGCCGGTCGCGGCCTCTGCCGGCCCAGCGCCGTCGGCGTGCTCACGGAGGAGGCTCCCGCCCGGATCGACGACCTGCGGCGGCTCGGGGTCCGCTTCGACGAGGGCCTCGAGCGCGAGGGCGGCCACTCCCACGCCCGCGTCGTCCACGCCGGCGGCGCCGACACGGGCCGCCACATCGCGGAGGTCCTCGCCCGCCGCGCCCGCGAGCACCCGCGGATCCGGCTGGCGGAGGGCGAGCGCGTGACGTCGCTCGCCTCGCTGCGCGGCACCCCGGTGATTCTCGCCACGGGCGGGTACGCGGCTCTCTGGGCGCGTACGACCAACCCGCGTGGGGCCGTCGGCGAGGGTCTGCTCCTCGCCCACGGGGCCGGTGCGGCGCTCGCCGATCTCGAGCTCGTCCAGTTCCATCCGACGGCGCTCCGCGACGAGAACGGCCACGACGGCTTTCTCCTCTCCGAGGCACTGCGCGGAGCCGGGGCCACACTCCTCGACCATGACGGCGAGCGGTTCGTGGACGAGCTCGCCCCGCGCGACGTCGTCGCGCGGGCGATCGCCGCGCGCGCGGGCGCCGGGCTCGACCTGCGGGAGATCGCACGCGAGCGGTACCCGACGCTGATGGCGACGCTCTCCGCGGCGGGCTACGACCCCGCCGGCGCGCCGATCCCGGTCTCCCCCGCCGCCCACTACACGGTCGGGGGCATCGTCACCGACCTGGAGGGACGCACGTCCGTGCCCGGCCTGTACGCCGCCGGCGAGTGCGCCTGCACCGGCGTGCACGGCGCGAACCGTCTCGCGTCGAACTCCCTGCTCGAGTGCCTGGTCTTCGGCCGCCGCGCCGGTCTGGCCGCAGTGGAAGGGCCGGCGCCCGACTTCGCGAGTTGCAACCTCCAGCTTGCCGAGGAGGCGGGAGGCACGGAGCCGGCTCTGCGGGAGACGCTCTGGCGCGACGCCGGCCTGATCAGGAGCGCGGACGGCCTCAGGCGCCTCCTCGCCGCCCCGCACCCGCTCGTCCACCTCATCGCCGCGTCCGCGCTCTCCCGCGAGGAAAGCCGCGGCGTCCACTTCCGCTCGGACTTCCCGGTCGAGAGTGCGGACCTGGCCGGGCATCTGGTCGTCCAGCCGGGCCGCGAGCCGGAGCTGGAGCGATGGAGCTGACGGAGCAGGACATCGAGCGCGTCGTCTCGGCGGCGCTCGCCGAGGACGTGGGCTCCGGCGACGCGACGACGCTCGCGCTCGTACCGGAGGACGCCCGCTGCCGGGCCGAGCTCGTGCTCGAGGAGCCCGGTGTCGTCTGCGGCCTCCCCGTCGCTGCCGCGGTCTTCCACGCGCTGGACCCGTCCGTCGTGCTCGAGGCCAGGCTCTCCGAGGGCACAGCCGTGTCGGCGGTTCCCGCGGTCCTCGCCGAGATCGAAGGACCGGCGCGCGCCGTGCTCACCGGCGAGCGGGTCGCTCTCAACCTCGTCGCGCGGCTCTGCGGGATCGCCTCCCTCACGCGCCGGTTCGTCGAGGTGACGGAGGGCACGCGCACGACCGTGCTCGACACGCGCAAGACGACGCCCGGCCTCCGCGCGCTCGAGAAGTACGCCGTCCGCTGCGGCGGCGGCACGAACCACCGGGCCGGCCTCTACGACGGCGTCCTCGTGAAGGAGAACCATCTGCGCCTCGCCGGTGGAATCGGTCCCGCGCTCGCCGCGCTCCGCGACCGGGTCGACAGCCTGCCCGTCGAGGTGGAGGCCGAGACACTCGCCCAGGTACGGGAGGCCGTCGAGGCGGGAGCGCCGCGCATCCTCCTCGACAACATGAGCCCCGAGGAGGTCCGCGTGGCAGTCGAGCTCGTCGCCGGCCGGACAGAGCTCGAGGCCTCAGGCGGCGTCTCGCTCGCCACCCTGCGCGCGTACGCCGAGACCGGAGTCGACTTCGTCTCCGTCGGCGCCCTCACCCATTCCGCCCGTTCGCTCCACGTCTCCCTGGAGGTGTCATGACCGTCGCAACGCTGCACGAGGAAGTCCGCGCGCTCGCCGAGGAGAACGATGCCGTGATCCTCGCTCACAACTACCAGCGCCCGGAGGTGCAGGACGTCGCCGACTACGTCGGAGACTCGCTCGGCCTGTCGCGGCAGGCTGCGGCCACCGACGCTTCCACCATCGTCTTCTGCGGCGTCCACTTCATGGCGGAGACGGCTGCGATCCTCAGTCCCGAGAAGACGGTCCTCCTCCCCGACCTCGGCGCCGGCTGCTCGCTCGCCGACTCGATCGACGGCGCCCAGCTTCGCGACTGGAAGGCGCAGCATCCCGGAGCGGTCGTCGTCTCCTACGTCAACACGACCGCCGAGGTCAAGGCGGAGAGCGACTACTGCTGCACGTCCGGCAACGCGAAGGCCGTGATCGAGGCGATCCCCGCGGAGCAGGAGATCCTGTTCCTGCCGGACATGTACCTCGGCCTCTGGCTCGAGCGGGTGACCGGCCGCAAGCTGACGATCTGGCTCGGGGAGTGCCATGTGCATGCCGGCATCCGCCCCGAGGACATCGAGCGCTGGCAGCACGACGCGCCCGACGCCGAGCTGCTCGTCCATCCCGAGTGCGGCTGCGCGAGCCAGGCGATGGCCTTCGCCAACGAGCGGACGCAGATCCTCTCGACGGAGAAGATGATCGACTACGCGCGCCGGTCGCCGACGCAGCGCTTCCTGATCGCGACCGAGACGGGCATCATCCACCGGCTCGGGCACGAGGCGCCCGGCAAGCGGTTCGAGCCGGTCCGGGACGACGCGGAGTGCCGCTTCATGAAGCTCACCACGCTCGAGAAGGTGCGCGACTCCCTCCGCGACGGCGTCCACCGCGTCACCGTCGAGCCGGAGCTCGCCGACCGCGCCCGCCTCGCCATCGAGCGCATGGTCGCTATCGCGTAGCTCGCGAAGCCTGCGGCTTCGCTCGCTGGGGAGAGCGGTACTGCGCCGCCG
>CAZRTE010000088.1:0-9943 GCA_964602945.1 uncultured Gaiellales bacterium | reverse complement strand
TCCTCGACAGCCTCGCCGCCTACTGCCAGCGCATTAACGACTCAGGACACTAGACCAGCGGCGGCACGTGCAGGGCGAGGATCGCGATCGCGCCGCCGAGACAGAGATACGGCCCGTACGCGATCGTGTGCCCGCGGCCTCCACGCCGCGCCGCGACCACGAGCGCCGACGCGACGCCGCCCGCGACGACGCCGATGAAGAGCCCCGGCAGGAGCGCCTTCCCCAGGAGCAGGCCGAGCAGACCCACGAGCTTCACGTCGCCCATGCCGAAGCCCCCGCGGGTGAGCAGTGCCAGAAGGAGGAACGCGCCGAAGCCGGCGGCTCCCGCGACGACGGCCTCGACGAGGGTACCGCTGGAGAAGACGGCCCGGACGACGAGCACGACCGCCAGCGCAGGCAGCGTCACGCGGTTCGGAATGCGCCGGGTGGCGACGTCGAAGCACGCGACGAAGACGAGCAGCAGCTGCGCGAGCGACCACGCGGCTCCCTGCCCGCTCGCCCCGAACCGCCTGAGCGTCAGCGCGACCAGCACCACCCCGACGAGAACGCCGGCTCCCGCCAGCGCTGCGACCCGCGGCGCGCGCGCAGGCTGGTTCAGGACCGCGGAATCGCGAGCCGCCATCGGTCTCAGCCTAGGCACGGACGCCCCGTCCGGACGCCGCCGTTCGGCCGGCCGCACCCAGCCGTTCGCTCAAGATGAACGTCCGGGCCGTGAACCCGCCGGCAGCACCTCGGGCTCGGCCAGCCCGGCGACACGATAGGCGTCGATCTGGTCGAGCGTCTCGCGCTCGAGCAGCGCCTCCGCCAGCGCGTCCAGCCGGGTGCGCTCTGCCGCGAGCAGCGCGGCGACCACCTCGTACGCCGCCTCGATCGTGCGGCGCACCTCGAGGTCCACGAGCTCGAGCGTCCGCGGCGACATCAGCTCCCCGAACGGGTTGCCGCCGTCACGCGGCAGGACGGCCACCAGCCCGATCTCGCTGCTCATCCCCCAGCGACCCACCATCTGGCGCACGATCTGCGTCACCTGGTCGATGTCGGCTTCGGCTCCCGTCGTCTGGTCGCCGAAGACGAGCTCCTCCGCCGCACGTCCGCCGAGCGCGACCCTGACACGCGCCTCCAGCTCGCCGCGCGAGTAGTTGAAGCGGTCGACGTCAGGCGAGGAGAAGGTCACGCCGAGCGCCTGGCCGCGCGGGACGATCGAGACCTTGCGCACCGGGTCGGCGCCGGCCGTGAGCATCCCGACGAGCGCGTGGCCGGCCTCGTGGTACGCGGTGCGGCGCCGGTCGTCCGGCGTCATCATGATCTTCCGCTCGGCGCCGAGGACGATCTTCTCGAGCGACTGCGTGAAGTCGGAGGCCGTGACCTCGCTCCGGTCCAGCCTGGCCGCGAGCAGGGCCGCCTCGTTGACGAGGTTGGCGAGGTCGGCGCCGACCATCCCCGGCGTCGTCGCCGCGATCCGGGCCAGATCGACATCCGGGGCAAGCGGGACGGAGCGCGTGTGCACCTCGAGGATCAGGCGCCTTCCCTCCCGGTCGGGGGGCTGGACGGCGACGCGGCGGTCGAAGCGACCCGGCCGCAGCAGTGCGTGGTCGAGCACGTCGATCCGGTTCGTGGCCCCGATCACGATCACGGTCGTCGACGAGTCGAAGCCGTCCATCTCCGTCAGGATCTGGTTCAGCGTCTGCTCGCGCTCGTCGCTGCCGCCGAAGCCGCCGCCGGCGCTGCTGCGCGCGCGCCCGACCGCGTCGAGCTCGTCGATGAACACGATCGCCGGCGACTCCTGCTTCGCCTCCCGGAACAGGTCGCGGACACGCGAGGCGCCGACACCGACGATCGCCTCGACGAACTCGGACGCCGACATCGAGAAGAACGGCGCCCCCGCCTCTCCGGCGACGGCCCGGGCAAGGAGCGTCTTGCCCGTGCCCGGCAGGCCGGCGAGGAGGACGCCCCGCGGGATCCGGCCACCGAGGCGCCGGTACTTGTCCGGAGCACGCAGGAAGTCGACGACCTCGGTCAGCTCCTGCTTCGCCTCGTCGATGCCGGCGACGTCCGCGAAGGTGACCGACTCGATGCCGGGGCGATATCGGCGGGCGCGCGACCGCCCGAACGCTCCCACCATCCGGGAGGCGCTCATGCGCCGGAACAGCCAGAACAGGAGCAGCAGGAAGAGAATCGTCGGGCCGAAGCCGTAGAGCAGGCTCTTCCACCACACGACGCCGGTGTCGAGCGGCTGCGCGTTCACGACGACGTCGTGCGCCTGGAGCAGCTGGGACAACTGGTTCGTGTCCGCGAAGGCCGGGATCTCGGTGGCGAAGTGGACGGACGACTGCGACGCGCCCTCGGACTTCGTCGCCGACCGGAAGTCCCCCTGGATGGCCGTGCCCGTCGACCGGATCGAGACCACGTTCCCCGTCCGCACCTCGTGCAGGAAGAAGGGGCTGTACGGCACCCGGATGCGCGTGATCTGGGTCGCGCGATGGGCAGCCCAGAAGTTGATGCCCAGCAGAACCGCGATCAGGATCAGCCAGGCGGCGATCCGGTTCGATCGCTTGTAGAGGAACTGCGGCCCGCGTTGACGAGAAGGACTCATTGCTGCCTGTCAGTCTCGGCTACCGGAGCGCCGATGTCGACCCCTCCTCGCCCGGCGCGCCTCCGGAGCGGGAAGTGTGCGCCGGCGTCGACCTGCAGCCGTCTTACTTGGGGCCTCCGACGGCGCACCTCCCGTGGTTCGACCCGCGCTCCGCTCACCCTTCCGTGAGTGGCGCCACGCCTGCTTCCCGCGCCGTGGGCGCAGCCGGGGTAGGCGGCACTCAAGCCTCACGTTTGCGCAGCCGACTACGCAGGCAGCATATGAACGAGGTGTTTCTGCTTGCGATGTTCCTGGGGCTCGGCGCGATCGCCGTCTGGCTGCATGTCCGGTACCCCGGCCGGCGCCCGGGCTCGCTGCTCCGCGCGGCCGCGCACGTCGTCTTCTCCTTCATCGGCTTCGGCCTCGTGCCCGGCGCGCTTTCCCTCGTGCTGACCCACCTCTCTCCCTCGCTGCTGCGGGTGTACGTCGGGCTCGGGATCGTGATGCCCGCCGTGACGTACTGGCTGCTCAGCTGGATCTGGCTGCTCGCGCGGATCATCAGCATGCTCGACGGCACGCCGCGCGGCGGCCTGCCCGCCTCGAACGAGTCCTGACCCGCCGCGCGCCGGCGATCACGTCCTGAACCGGACTTGCGTCGGAGTGCCAACTGGACTTCCGGCTGTCGGAGGCGCGCCTTCGGTCCGGCTTGATCTACCGGACGGGCACGCTCGCCTCCGCGCAGACGGTCAGATCTCCTCCGGCCCGGCTGGGTCAGGATGTCGATTCGAGCGCAAGGGGTTGCGAGCGTGCCTGTCTCGCCTTCCTGGCCACCGACGAGAGGTGCCGGCGAACGGTGACATCCGACAGCTCGAGCTCGACGGCGATCTGCTTCGGCGTCATCCCAGCGCGGCGGCGCATGATCACGTCCACCTCCCGCCGCGTCAGCCCGAGCAGCACGCCGTCGACCACCGCGTGCCGCTGCGCGCCGTGGCGCACCTCCTCGACGAGCATCGCGATCCCGGCCCGCGGGACAACCACCTCGCCGTCGAGCGCGGCCGCGACGGCGCGGACGAGCCCTCGCGGGCCGACGTTCTCGGGGAGGAATCCTCGCGCGCCGGCCCGGATCGCAGCGAGCAGGCTCGAGTGGTCGAGCTCCGGCGCGACGACGAGCACGCTCGCGGCGGAATCGCCCTCGGCGATGCGACGGATGGCGGGCACCAGGCCTCCCGCGACGTCCGAGTCGAGGAGGACGAGGCGCGTCCCGCGCAGCGCTACCGGCGGGTCGTCGTCGGAGGCGGCGACGACGTCGAAGCCGGCGCGCGAGAGCACGCTGCGCCGGGCGGCGCGAACGAGCGCCCGGCCGCCGACGAGCACGACGGTGCGCCTGCCGTGGGATGTGGGGGAAACGTCCACTTGCGGCGGTCACGGCAGAGCATGTGGTCAACCACACCTCGGCACATCACCCGTCCGAGGGACGCGGGCCGAAGGTCCGGTCTTCGCCGCCGGGGGTCGGAAGGGCTCTACGCGGGGCTCGGCCCGGGCTCTGCGGTGAGGAGCCGGACGACGTCGGCCCGCGTCTTCACCCCGAGCTTCCGCTGGACGGAACCGAGGTGCCGCCGCACGGTCACGGGCGAGAGCCCGAGCTCCGCTGCCATCTCGGCCGTCGTGGCACCGTGGATCAGCCGCTCCGCGACCTCCCACTCGCGCGCCGTCAGCGTGATCGTCACGTTGCCCGACAGGAGGATCGTGCGCCGACGGGCACGACCGCGCAGCTCGTCGACGAGCCTCGAGACGAACTGCCGCGGGATCGCCGGCTCGCCGCGGAGCACGCTCCGGACGACCTGCGGCAGCCGCGCCGGGTCGAGGGTCTGCGGAACGTAGCCGCTCGCGCCCACGCGCAGCGCCGCCATGAACTCGTTCTCGTCGATCCTGTCGGTGAGGAGGATGGCCACCGTCGACGGCACCTGTGTGACGATCGCGTTCAGCGTGCTCAGACGGCGGCCGGGTGCCTCGAGCGCGACCAGGCACACATCCGGACGCTCGCGCACCGCCGCGGCGACCGCCGACTCCGCATCTCCGGCCTCGGTACAGAGCGCGTCCGGCTCGAGCGCGAGGCGCAGGCCGGCCCGAGTCGGCGTCCGCTCGGCCACGATCAGTACGTGCGTGCGCCGCGTCGCGGCCGCGCTCACGGGGCCGCCTCCTCACGAGTAGCCGCTCTCGGGTTTACGATGCGCATATGCGCGTCCTCGTCGCCGACGATCACAGGCTGATCGTCGAGGGAGTGAAGCGTGCTCTCGAGGAAGCGCCGGACTTCGAGGTCGTCGGCGAGTGCTCCTCCGGCTCGCAGGTACTTCCGATGGTCGGCCGCACCAACCCGGACCTGGTCCTGCTCGACCTGCGCATGCCGGGCGCCGACGGGTTGGCCTGCCTGACACGCATCCGCAAGCAGTACCCCGACGTCAAGGTCGTCATCCTCTCCGTCTCCACCGACGAGAACGTGATCCAGACGGTGCTGAAGCGCGGAGCGAGCGCCTACATCGTCAAGAGCATCAACCCGATCGACCTCCCGTCGGCGCTCCGCCAGGCGGTCGAGGGAACCGTCTACAGCGCGATCGGGCTCCCCGACCCGGGCGATAGCGCGGCACGCGCCGCCGGGCTCACCGAGCGCGAGACCGCGATCCTCGCCGCGCTCGCGCGCGGGCTCTCGAACGAGGCGATCGGCAAGGAGCTCTGGGTGGCGGAACAGACCGTCAAGTTCCACCTCACGAACATCTACCGGAAGCTCGGCGTCTCGAACCGGACCGAGGCGGCCCGGCTCGCCTACCAGAACGGCCTCGTCGACAGCCCGATCGACGACCACTGAGTTGTCGCAGGTGAACCGGTGAGCTTCGCCGGGGGCTGAGCGAAACATCGTGGACGCGCCCTCTCGACCTCGTACGGACCGGGCACGCTGGGCCAGCCTAGCGGCTGTCCAGGGGCCGGAGTCCGGCTACTCCCACTCGATCGTCGCCGGAGGCTTCGAGGTCACGTCGAGCACGACGCGGTTGACGCCGGGGATCTCGTTCACGATCCGCGCCGAGATCGTCTCGACGAGATCGTAGGGAAGGCGAGCCCAGTCGGCCGTCATCGCGTCGTCGCTCGTGACCGCCCGGATCACGACCGGATAGCCGTAGGTGCGCTCGTCTCCCTGCACGCCGACGGAGCGAATCGCCGGCAGCACGGCGAACGACTGCCACAGCTCGCCGTAGAGGCCCGCCCGCCGCACCTCCTCCTGGAGCACGGCGTCGGCCGCGCGGAGGATCTCGAGCCGCTCGGCGGTGACCGCGCCGATGATCCGGATCGCGAGCCCGGGCCCGGGGAACGGCTGGCGCCAGACCATCCGCTCGGGCATCCCGAGCTCCTCGCCGACCCTCCGCACCTCGTCCTTGAACAGGAGCCGCAGCGGCTCGACGAGGCGCATCCGCATGTCCTCCGGCAGGCCGCCGACGTTGTGGTGCGACTTGATCGTCGCCGCCACGCCCTCCGTCCCTCCCGACTCGATCACGTCGGAGTAGAGCGTTCCTTGCACGAGCCAGCGCACGTCACTGCCGCCTTGAGTGCTGAGCTTCCGCGCCTCCTCCTCGAAGACCCGGATGAACTCGCGGCCGATGATCTTCCGCTTCTCCTCCGGCTCGGAGACACCCTCGAGCAGCTCGAGGAACCGCTGCTGCGCCTGCACGTGGACGAGCGGCACGTGGAAGTGCTCGCCGAAGGTCTCGACCACCTGCTCCGCCTCGTCCCGGCGCAGCAGGCCGTGGTCGACGAAGACGCACGTGAGCTGCTCGCCGACCGCCTTGTGCACGAGGAGCGCGGCGACCGCCGAGTCGACGCCGCCCGACAGCGCGCAGAGGACGCGCTCGGAGCCGACCTGGGCGCGGATCCGCTCGACCTGCTCCTCGATCACCGCAGCCGGCGTCCACGCGGGAGGAGCGTCGGCGACCCGGTAGAGGAAGTTCTTCAGGACGTCCATCCCGTGCGGCGTGTGCACGACCTCGGGATGGAACTGGACGCCGTACAGCCCGCGCTCGGGGGCCTCGAAGGCCGCGACCGGCGTGGCGGGCGAGCTCGCGACGACAGAGGCTCCCTCCGGCGCCGCCGCCACGGTGTCCCGGTGCGACATCCAGACCGTCTGCTCGGCGGGCGTGTCGGCGAGCAGGCGCGAGTCCGCCACGCGCATCGGCGTCCGCCCGAACTCCGAGATGCCGGTGCGGTCGACGCGGCCGCCGAGCTCGAGCGCCATGAGCTGGGCGCCGTAGCAGATGCCGAGGGTCGGAATCCCGAGCTCGAAGAGCGCAGGGTCGATCCGCGGCGCGTCGTCCGAGTAGACGGAGGAGGGGCCGCCGCTGAGCACGAGCGCGTACGGGTTCCGGGCCTGCACGGCCTCGGGTGTGATCGCGTGGCCGACGAGCTCCGAGTAGACGCGGCACTCGCGGACGCGCCGCGCGATCAGCTGCGAGTACTGCCCGCCGAGGTCGACCACCAGCACCGGCCGGTCCTCCGGGCCGGGGAACGGGACGACCTTGGCGGGTTCAGCGCCGATAGTTGGGCGCCTCCTTCGTGATCGTCACGTCGTGCGGGTGCGACTCCCGCAGCCCGGCGCCCGTGATGCGGACGAAGCGCGCCTGCTTCATCTCCTCGATCGTCGCGGCGCCGCAGTAGCCCATCGCCTGCCGCAGGCCGCCGACGAGCTGGTGCACGACCGGACCGAGCGCCCCCTTGTAGCCGACGCGACCCTCGATCCCCTCCGGAATCAGCTTCTCCGCCTCCTCGACGTGCTCCTGGAAATAGCGGTCCTTCGAGAAGCCGCGCCGCATCGCGCCGAGGGAGGCCATGCCCCGGTACTCCTTGTACCGCTCGCCGTGGGCGACGATCACGTCGCCGGGCGCCTCGTCGGTGCCCGCGAAGAGCGAGCCGAGCATGACGGCGTCCGCTCCGGCGCCGATCGCCTTGGCGATGTCGCCGGAGGAGGTGATTCCCCCGTCGCCGATCACCGCGATGCCCTCGCCGGCGGCGACCTGCACCGTGTCGTGGATCGCCGTGATCTGCGGCACGCCGACTCCGGCTACGACCCGGGTCGTGCAGATGCCGCCCGGACCGATTCCGGCCTTCACCGCGTCGGCCCCGGCGTCGATGAGCGCGCGGGCAGCCTCCGCCGTGGCGATGTTGCCGGCGATCACGTCGATCCCGACCGCGCCCTTCACCTTCCGCACCATCTCGATCACGCCCGCGGAATGCCCGTGCGCGGTGTCGACGACGATCACGTCGACGCCCTCCGCCACGAGGGCCTGCGCACGCTCGACCGCGTCGGGCCCGACGCCGACGGCGGCACCGACCCGCAACCGGCCCCGCTCGTCCTTCGTCGCCTGCGGGAACTCGATCTTCTTCTGGATGTCCTTGACCGTGATCAGCCCGCGCAGGTGTCCCTCGGCGTCGACGACCGGCAGCTTCTCGATCTTGTTGCGGTGGAGGATCTCCTCGGCCTCGGCGAGCGTCGTGCCCACCGGGGCGGTGACGAGGTTGCGGGAGGTCATCAGCGCCGAGACCGGCTGCTCGACGTCGTTCTCGAAGCGCAGGTCGCGGTTGGTGAGGATCCCGACGAGGATGCCGGCCTCGTCGGTGATCGGCACTCCCGAGACCTTGTAGTGCGCCATCAGCTCGAGCGCCTCCCGGACGAGCGCGGCGGGCGGCAGCGTGACCGGCTCGACGATCATGCCCGCCTCGGAGCGCTTCACCTTGTCGACCGCGGCGGCCTGGGCCTCGATCGAGAGGTTGCGGTGCAGGATCCCGATGCCGCCCTCGCGCGCGAGCGCGATCGCCAGGCGCGCCTCGGTCACCGTGTCCATCGCCGCCGAGACGAGCGGGATCGCGAGCTCGATCGAGCGCGTCAGCCGGGCGCGCGTCGAGACGTCGTTGGGCAGAACGTGCGACTCGGCCGGGACGAGCAGCACGTCGTCGAAGGTGAGGCCCTCCCGCCCGAACTTCCGGTCGAGCTCCAGCAGCCGCTGCACGTCGTCGGCGCTCAGCTCGGCTACTGCGGGATCCCTCAAGGAGCGGCAAGGGTATCAGCGGACACGGATGGGCCTCCCGACCTCGATCCTGACACGGAGCTAACACGTCGCGGCTACGGTGAGGGGCAGTGAGGGCGCTGCTCGCGACTGCCGGACTTCTCGCCGTCGCCGGCACCGGCGCTGCGCAGGCGGCGAGCATGCACGCGCGACACAGGAGCACGGGCGAGCCCGTCTACGCGCTCGCCCAGGACGGTCACCTGATCGCCTGGCTCGCCTCCGGCGGCGACAAGTGCAACGGCGTGTACGTCTCCGGGCCCGGCGGATTGCGCACCGTCCCGCAGCCGCCGGCTGCGAGCATGACGTGCCACTGGAACCTGTCCGACGACCAACCGCAGCTCGCGGTGGCGGCCCACGCCTCCGCCGTCCTGTGGACGCTGCACGAGGACGGCGCCTCGCCCTTCGACTACGTCCTCACGGGCCAGATCGGAGGCCGTGAGCAGCGCGTCGACCGCCTCGCCCACACGGGAGACGGCATCGGCCTGTGGCTCGGAGGCGTCGCCGGCGCCGGGAGCACGCTCGCCTACTCCTCCGTCGACGTCGAGTACGTCGACAAGCTCTCGTGCCTGGCGGGCGGATCCTGCCGGCGCCAGATCTCGGACGGTGGAATCCAGCTCGTGAGCGACGGGGAGGCGGAGCCGCTCCCGGGCGCCGGGCCGGCGCTCGAGCTCGCCGCATCCGCCGGCCGCATCGCCTACGTGCAGGCGTCGAGGATGCGCCGCGGCGCACCGGCCGCGAACAGCTCCGCTCCGATCGAGGTCGTGAACGCGACGAGCGGCGCGACGGTGTCCGAGGCGCAGCCGGAAGGCGTGCCGCTCGCGATCGCGCTCTCTCCGCACGTGCTCGCCGTCCTCACGTACCGCGACCGCCACGACCGCATCTCGTGCTACGACCCGCGCACCGGGGCGATGATCGGCAGCATCCGGCTCTCGCACCGCGCCGCGCCGCAGCTCGCCGCGAGCAACCGCATGGTCGTCTACCGCATCGGCCGCTGGCTGCGCGGCCTCGCCGTCCGCTCCGACCGCATCCACAAGCTCGCGCGCATCTCGGGCGTGCTCACCGGCCTCTCGCTGGAGGGCACCCGCCTCGCGTGGGCCGAGGACAACGGCGAGACGGGCCGGATCCGCACCCTCGCCGTCCACTAGTAGCCGGGCGAAGAGCTGCGCTCTTCGCCCGGGGGAAACGGAACTGCGCCGCCGGGAGAGCACGGTCTCCCGGCGGCTCCGTGCTGTTCTTGCTGTTCATGCTCTGGATGGGATGCCGCTCTGGT
>CAZRTE010000087.1:0-10005 GCA_964602945.1 uncultured Gaiellales bacterium | reverse complement strand
CGTCGACGTCGATCTCGAGGCCTTCGGTGCCCGCGACGCACGGCTTGCCCATGCCCCGGGCGACGACCGCGGCGTGCGAGGTCATGCCGCCGTGCGCGGTGAGCACGCCCTTCGCCTGGATCAGGCCGTGGATGTCGTCGGGCGTCGTCTCCCAGCGGACGAGGATCACGGCCTCGCCCGCCTTGCCGCGCTCCTCGGCGGTGTCGGCGTCGAGCACGATCGCGCCGCAGGCGGCGCCGGGCGACGCGTTGAGGCCGCGGGCTGCGACCTCGTACTCGGCACCCGGGTCGAGCCGCGGATGGAGAAGCTGGTCGAGCTGCTTCGGGTCGATCCGCGCGACCGCCTCCTCCCGGTCGATCACGCCTTCGGCGGTCATGTCGACGGCGCACTTGATCGCCGCCGCCGCCGTCCGCTTCGCAGCGCGGGTCTGGAGGAGATAGAGCCGTCCTTCCTCGACTGTGAACTCGACGTCCTGCATGTCCCGGTAGTGGCGCTCGAGCGCCGCCAGCGCCTCGAGGAGCTCGTCGTACGCCTCGGGGAGGCGCCCGTGCATCTCTGCGAGCGGCTGGCCGGTGCGGACGCCGGAGACGACGTCCTCGCCCTGCGCGTTGACGAGGTACTCGCCGTAGGCGCCCTGCGCGCCGGTGGACGGGTCGCGCGTGAAGCAGACGCCGGTCGCCGAGCCGTCGCCCTTGTTGCCGAAGACCATCTGGACGACGTTGACCGCCGTGCCGAGGTCTTCCGGGATCCCGTACGTGCGGCGGTAGACGCGCGCGCGGGGGTTCTCCCACGAGCGGAAGACGGCGAGGATCGCGCGACGGAGTTGCTCGCGCGCGTCCTGCGGGAAGCTGTCGCCGGTCTCGTGCTCGTAGATCTCCTTGAACGTCGCGAGCAGCTCTGCCAGGTCGTCGGCGGTGAGGTCGACGTCCTGCTCCGCTCCGCGTTCGCGCTTGAGGTCGGCGAGCGCCCGCTCGAACCGGTCGCCGTCGATGCCGCCGACGACCTCCCCGTACATCTGGATCAGGCGCCGGTAGGAGTCGCGCGCGAAGCGCGGTTTGCCCGTCGTCGCCGCGAGCCCCTCGACGGCGTCGTCGGAGAGGCCGAGGTTGAGGATCGTGTCCATCATCCCGGGCATCGAGATGGCGGCCCCGGAGCGGACGGAGACGAGGAGCGGGTCGCTCGAGTCGCCGAACCGCTTGCCGGTCTTCTCCTCGAGCCGTTCGATGTGCTCGGCGACTTCCTCGTCGAGTCCCTCGACCTCGCCGCCGGCTGTCATGAAGGTGCGGCAGGCGTCGGTCGTGATCGTGAAGCCCGCCGGTACGGGCACCCCGAGCTGTGTCATCTCCGCGAGCCCGATCCCCTTGCCGCCGAGAAGCTGCCGGCCGCCCTCTGCGGGCTCGTCGAAGTCGTAGACGTAGCGAGTCATGCGCGCGAATGTTGTCATACGGTCCAGGGTGGACCGGTGAACCAATGTGGGCATCGGCGGCTTCCCGGATGCGAGGCAGGTCGAGTACGTACTCCGCTTCGCGCGAGACACCGCTGCCGACGGTGGTGCTTCAGTCGTAGCCGCGCCGGTGCAGCAGCGTGTGCCGCGTCTCGTCCGCCCACTGCCAGAAGCCCGAGAAGGCGAGCCAGATGCCGCCCCAGACGCCGAAGAAGAGGAGCACCGACCAGCCGCCGCCGAGCACGAAGGCGCACACGAGCGCCCAGGAGACGTACACGACGACGGCGAGAAGCCGCCAGGTCGGCCTCCGACGGAGCACTCGCGGAGTCTAGGCGAGGGCAGTGGCGCTGCTACCTGGGGCGACGCCGCGCCCGGAACTCCGCCGCCCAGGCGAGGGTGCGCAGGCCGATCCAGATCGGGGTGAGCAGGACGTAGAAGATGAGGTCCGCGACGAGGAGGACGATCCACCAGAGCGGCCAGTAGTAGAAGGGGATGCGCGGCTTGCCGCTCATCCGGCCCGCGCCGCCTGCTCGGCGTGCCGCTCCTCGACGACGCGGAGGACGCGGTGCGCGCTCTCCTCGATCGAGAGCTCGGAGATGTCGATCACGGGACAACGGAGGCGCCGGTGGAGCTTCTCGGCCTGCTCGAGCTCGTCGTAGATCTCCGCGAGCTCGGCGTACTGCCGGTTGCTGCCGGGGGCGCCCATGGCGCGGACGCGGGCGCGGCGGATCTCGGCGAGCCGGTTCGGGTCGATCGTGAGGCCGACGACCTTCGCCTGGTCGATCTCGAACAGCTCGGGCGGTGGCTCGATCCCCTTCACCACGGGAACGTTCGCCGCCTTGTGGCCGAGGTAGCCGAGGTAGATCGAGAGCGGCGTCTTCGAGGTGCGCGAGACGCCGACGAGGACGACGTTCGCGTCGTGGAGGCCCTGCGCGACCCCGTCGTCGAAGCGAACGGCGAACTCGATCGCCTCCATCCGCTTGAAGTAGGCCGAGTTGAGGGGCGGGCGCGAGCCGGGCCTCATCTTCGCCGCCTGGCCCGAGACGCGGGCGACGGCGTCGATCGGGTGGCCGAGGAGGTCGCAGTAGTGGAGCCGGGCGCGGCGGCAGAGGGTGCGCATCGTCTCGCGCATCGACGGCTCGACGAGCGTGTAGACGACGACGGCGGGACGGCCCCGCATCCGGTTGACGGCGAGCATCAGGTCGTCCTCCGACTCGACGCGCGGGTGGCGGATCTCGACGAACTCCTGGTCGGGGAACTGCGCCTCGAGCGCCTGGACGAGCCGGGCGGCGGTCTCGCCGGTCGCGTCGGAGACGACGTGCAGCTCGACGGGCGGGTTGGGCACGGGGCTCAGCGTATCCGGCCCGCCTCCGGGCGACCCTGGTGCGGGGCGTCCCGCCTCGAGCCATCCCAAACCCCCACCCGCCACGGGGCTGGCCAGGGTACGGGGCGATGCGTGCCGCCGGGGTCGGAGCTTCGTGCCAAAAGCGTGAAGCCCGCCTGCCGGCGGGTGGGTGCGCCGACAGCCGCCCGTGCCCGCGAACCGCCCGGGTAACCTCCTCGCATGGCCGAGAAGCCACCGCAGCCGACGATGGACACGATCGTCTCGCTCTGCCGTCGTCGCGGCTTCGTCTTCCCGTCCTCCGAGATCTACGGCGGCCTCGGCTCCACGTTCGACTACGGCCACTACGGCGTCCTCCTGAAGACGAACATCCGCAACCAGTGGCTGCGCGCGATGGTGCAGGAGCGCGACGACATGGTCGCTCTCGACTCCGCGATCATCCTCAACCCGCGCGTCTGGGAGGCATCCGGCCACGTCGCCGGCTTCAACGACCCCCTCGTCGACTGCCGCACGTGCAAGCTCCGCTTCCGCGCCGACAAGCTCGACGACGCGGCCTGCGGCCGCAAGCCGAGCAAGCGCCCCGGCGAGACCCCCGACTGCGACCTCACGGACTCGCGCCAGTTCAACCTCATGTTCGAGACCCATGTGGGCGCGCTCCAGGACGGGAGCTCCTCCGCCTACCTCCGTCCGGAGACGGCGCAGGGGATCTTCATCAACTTCAAGAACGTCCTCCAGATCGCGCGCCGCAAGCCGCCGTTCGGGATCGCGCAGACCGGCAAGTCCTTCCGGAACGAGATCACCCCCGGCAACTTCCTCTTCCGCGTCCGCGAGTTCGAGCAGATGGAGATGGAGTTCTTCGTGCCGCCGGACGACGCCCCGCGCTGGCACGAGTACTGGATCGCCGAGCGCCTCGCCTGGTACCGCGGGCTCGGCCTGCGCGACGAGAACCTCCGTGTCCGCGAGCACGACGAGCAGGAGCGCTCCCACTACTCGAGCGCGACGAGCGACATCGAGTACCGGTATCCGATCGGCTGGCAGGAGCTCGAGGGTGTCGCGAACCGGGGTTCCTACGACCTCACCCAGCACACCGACCACTCGGGCACGAAGCTCGAGTACGTGGGGCCCGACGGCGAGCGCTACACGCCGCACGTGATCGAGCCGGCCGTCTCGATCGAGCGGATCTTCGTCGCACTCCTCGTCGACGCCTACGACGAGGAGGTCGTGGCCGAACGGAAGCGCGTCGTCCTGCGCCTCCACCCGCTCGTCGCGCCGGTCAAGGCGGCGATCCTTCCGCTCGTGCCGCGCGACGAGGGCATGGCCTCGCGCGCCCGCACGCTCTACGAGGAGCTGCGCCGCCACCACGTCGTCGAGCACGACGACAGCGGCCAGATCGGAAGGCGTTACCGCCGCCAGGACGAAATAGGGACACCGTGGGCCTTCACGATCGACGAACAGACGCTCGAGGACGAGACCGTCACGGTGCGGGACCGGGACTCGCTCGCCCAGGAGCGGCTCCCGATCAGCGGAGTACGGGAATGGTTGGACGAGGCGCTGCAGCAGGATTCGCCCTCGCCGCGTTCGCGCTGATCGTCGCCGGCTGCGGCGGCGGAGGCACGACGACCGTCACCGTCACCCGCACCCACACGGTGACGACGGCACGCACGATCACGAAGACGACCCCGGCCACGGCCGCACCTTGCACCGGCGGCCAGCTCTCCGCGACGTTCGCCCTCGTCCCCGGCAGCGCGGGCGCCGGACACATCGAGTACGTCCTCACGCTCGACAACACGTCACAGAGCCGCTGCTCCGTCTCCGGCGTGCCGAAAGCGCTCCTGCTCGGTACGAACGGCTCGCAGCTGCCGACACACGTCGTCGCGGGCGGAAGCGCCGGCGGGCAGGTCGTCCTCGCCCCGGGAGCCTCGGCGAAGGCGGCCGCACGCTTCTCGCCCGACGTCCCCGGCACGGGCGACAAGCAGACCGGGCGGTGCCAGCCGATCGCGTACACGCTGCGGATCACCCTGAAGGGCGGCACCACGACCGACGCCCCGGTCCAGCCGCCCACGAGCGTTTGCGAGCAGGGCCAGCTCCAGTTCGAGAACTACTCGAGCGGCTAGAAGGCCGGCCGCTCCATCAGGCGCTCGCTCGGGCCGAAGCCGAGCTTCGCGTAGAGCGCATGCATGTCACGCGTGTGCAGGATCCAGCGGCGTCCCGCGTACGGGCCGTTCTCGATCGTCTCGCGCACCAGCTCGAGCCCCAGCCCGCGCCGCCGGAACTCCTCGAGCACGTAGACGTCGGCGAGGTAGACGAAGCCGGCCGCCTCGCAGTCCACTGCGCGGGCGAAGCCGACCTGGCGGCCGTCGTGGTACAGCCCCAGCACCCGGTCGCTCGCCGCGATCAACTCCTCCAGGCGCCCGCGGGCCCTCCCGGCCGCCCAGTACGACTCCTGCGAGATGAACGCGTGGACGGCAGCGACGTCGATCCGCCCCGGATCGTCGTCGAGCTCGAAGCCGTCGCCGAGCTCGCGTCTCACGCGCTCAACGTCCGCAGCCGGAAACCGCCGTGGAACTCGTACGAGGCCGTCACGACACGGAGAGCGTCCCGGCGCGCCCGCTCCGAGAGCCCGAGCGCAACCGCGTCCGCGAGTGGCCGCGCGAGCAGCGTCTCGATCCCGGCGATCCCACCCGTGGAGAGGGCGAGCGTCTCCGTCTGTGCCGCGCACCGCGCACACACGGCGCCCCCCGCGCGCGGCGAGTAGCCGACGAGTGGCTCCGCCGTCGTGCCGCACTCGGCGCAGCCGGAGACGTGCGGCAGGTAGCCGGAGAGCCAGAGCAGCTTGAGCTGGAAGGAGAGTGCGAGCGGGTCGAGGGACGGCCGGTCGGCGACGTGCGGCGACTCGTCGAGGAGATCGAGGAAGCGCGTGAGGGCCGAGAAGGCCCGCTCGTTCGCCTCCTGCTCGCTGAACAGCCGCAGCATCGCCTCCGACCCGATCGTCCCGACCGAGAAGCGGTAGTAGTCCTCGCGCGCGTGACGGTGCGAGCGGACGAGCTGGGCGGCGGTCACCGTCTCGAGCTCGCCGCGGCCGCGATGGAGCACGAGCTCCACGTGCGAGAGCGGCTCGAGCCTGCCACCGAAGCGCGACGACGTCTTGCGCACGCCCTTCGCGACGGCCCCCACCCTGCCGTGGGCGCGCGTGTACAGGTGGAGGACGCGGTCGGCCTCGCCGAACCTGATCGACCGGAGCACGACCGCCTCGGTGCTGTACGCCTTTCCGGCCACGTGCGTTCCAGTCTAGGGAGGGCTGCGGCCGGGAACACCGTCCCGGCTACGCTCGTTCTAGCGCACGATGGCACGGATCCAGATCTATACGACACGTTGGTGCGGCTACTGCGTTCGCGCCAAGACACTCCTCGACTCGCGCGGCCTCGCGTACGAGGAGGTCGCACTCGACGACGATCCCGCCTTCCGCGAGACCGTGCACGAGGCGACCGGTGGCTGGACGGTGCCGCAGATCCTCATCGACGACCGGCCGATCGGCGGCTACACCGAGCTCTGGCGTCTCGACCGCGACGGCCGCCTCGACGAGCTGCTCGCCGCCTGAGCCCGTCGCTCCGCCTGACAGGTCGGGCAGTACCAGGTCGTCCGGCCGGCGACTCGCGTGCGCGCGATCGGCGCTCCGCAACGGTCGCAAGGCTCGCCGCCGCGTCCGTAGACGCGGAACTCGTCCTGCATCGAGCCGCCGCTGCCGTCCGGGAGCCGGTAGTCGCGCAGGGTCGAGCCCTGGCGCGCCAAGCCGTGCTCGAGTGCCGCCCTGATGCCACGGTGGAGCCGGCGCAGCTCGTTCCGGTCGAGACCGCCGGCCGGCCGGAGCGGACCGAGCCGGGCCCGCCAGAGCGCTTCGTCGACGTAGATGTTGCCGAGCCCGGCGAGCGTGCGCTGATCGAGCAGCGCGGCCTTGAGCGACGTGCCGCGGCCCACGAGCCGCTGCCCCAGCCGGGCGGCCGTGAACAGCGTGTCGAGCGGCTCGTCTCCGACCCGCGCTCGCAGATACGGCTCCGCCTCGCCGCGCTCGAGCAGGAGCCACGTGCCGAAGCGGCGGACGTCGCGATAGGCGACATCCGATCCGTCGTCTAATCTGACAACAGCGCGCCGGTGCGGGTCGTCCGGCAGGGCCCCACCCGGAGCGTGCAGGAGGCTTCCCGTCATCCGGAGGTGAATCAGGAGAACGCGCCCGCTCTCGAACCGAACAACCAGATACTTGCCGCGACGCCCCACCGCCTCGACGCGCTCCCCCTCGAGCTCCGCCGCCACCTCGGCCGGCTCGTAGGGTCGCACGAGGCGCGGATCGTCGATCGCGACGCGCTCGAAGCGCCGCCCGACGAGCGCCGGTTCCAGTTGCCGCCGGACGCTCTCGACCTCGGGCAGCTCCGGCATGGAGCCAGCCTAGTCTTCGGGTACGCCTCGTTTGCCTCGTCGACGCGCCGGGGCTGGGCCGGCTACGGCGTGACGATCGGCTGACCCGGGATGCCGCGCGGAGGGGTCTTCCCCCCGAGCCAGCCGTTGACGGTCGCGCCGACGTCGGCGAACTCGCCCTCGTGCAGGCGCCCGGCCGCGTTGCGCCCCTCGACGTAGGCGAGGAGCAGCGCATGCTCCCGTGAGTGGTCGGTCGACGGGGTGGTCGGGTCACAGCCGTGGTCCGAGGTCACGATCAGGAGATCGCCCGGCCGGAGAGCGTCGAGCAGGTCGGGCAGGCGCCGGTCGAAGTCCTGGAGGCAGCGGTGGAAGTTGACCGGGTCGTTGCGATGGCCCCAGAGCATGTCGGTCTCGACGAGGTTGACGAAGATGAGGCCGTCGTCGAGCTCGCGCAGCAGGCGCTCGATCTGCTGGATCCCCTCGATGTTCGACTTCGTCGGGAACGACTCGTCGATGTCGCAGCCGGCGAAGATGTCGCCGATCTTGCCGACGCCGTAGACCTTGTGGCCGGCCTCGCGGATCAGCGTGAGGTAGTTCGGCCGCCGCGGCTCGAGCGAGAAGTCGTGCCGGTTCGGCGTCCGGACGTAGTTCCCCGGCTCCCCCGTGAACGGGCGTGCGATGACGCGGCCGACGGCGTGCTTGCCGGTGAGGATCTCCCGCGCCGCGCGGCAGCCGTCGTACAGCTCCTCCAGCGGCACGGTGTCCTCGTGGGCTGCGATCTGGAAGACGGAGTCGGCCGAGGTGTAGACGATCCATTTCCCGGTCCGCTCGTGCTCCTCCCCCAGCTCCTGGATGATCTCCGTGCCGGAGGCGGCCCTGTTGCCGAGCACGCCCCGCCCGGTCTTGTGCATGAACGGATCGATCACGTCGTGCGGGAAGCCGTGCGGATAGGTCGGGAAGGCCTGCCCGGTGACGACGCCCATGAGCTCCCAGTGGCCCGTCGTCGTGTCCTTGCCCTTCGACCGCTCGATCAGCCGCCCGGCCACCGCAGGCGCTCCGGGCTGCGGCGGGCAGCCCTCGAGTGGCTCCACGTTGCCGAGACCGAGCGCCTCGAGGCTCGGCAGGTCGAGTCCGTGGACTACTCGGGCGACGTTGCCGAGCGTGTCCGAGCCCTCGTCTCCGTACTGCGCGGCATCCGGCAACTCGCCGGCACCGACCGCATCGAGCACGATGACGCACGCCCTGGGCACCTGGCTATTCTAGGGACGCCCGTGTCGAACGTTCTCGGACTTCTCGCCTTCGTGGCCTACGTGCTCGCCGTCGTCGGGGCGGCTGCCGGGGTGACCTGGGTGGTCGTCCGGCTCACGCCGCCGAAGAAATCGGGCCGTCCGGCGCGGAACTAGCCCCGGGCGGCGCGGTCAGACCGGCGCGAGCGGCAGGACGTCCGCGAGCGGCGTGTAGTCGAGGCCGTGCGCTTCCGCGACCGCCTTGTACGTCACCTTCCCGTCGAGGACGTTGACGCCGCTTCCCAGCGCGGGATCACGCGCCACCGCCTCGGCGAGCCCGTGCTCGGCGATCGCCTCGACGTACGGCAGGGTCGCGTTCGTGAGCGCCTTCGTGGAGGTGACGGGCACGCCGCCGGGCATGTTCGCGACGCAGTAGTGGATGATCCCGTCCACCTCGTAGACCGGGTCGGAGTGCGTGGTCGGGTGGGCGGTCTCGATGCAGCCGCCCTGGTCGATCGCGACGTCGACGATGACGGCGCCGGGCTGCATCTCCGACAGCATCGGCCGGCTGATCAGCTTGGGCGCCCGCGCCCCGGGAATGAGCACCGCTCCGATCACGACGTCTGCCTGCCTGATCGTCTCCTCGACCTCGAGGCTCGAGGACATGAGCAGGCTCACGCGGCCGGAGAGGATCTCGTCGAGGTGCCGCATGCGGTCGATCGACCGCTCGAGCACGGTCACGCGCGCACCGAGACCCAGGGCGATGATCGCGGCGTTGTAGCCGACGATCCCGCCGCCGAGCACCACGACGTGTCCCGGCTGGACGCCGGGGGTGCCCGCCAGGAGCACGCCGCGTCCGCCGAGCGGCTTCTCGAGGAAGTGGGCGGCGGCTTGCGGCGCGAGCCGGCCGGCGATCTCGCTCATCGGCGCGAGCAGCGGCAGCCTGCGGTCCTCCGTCTCGACCGTCTCGTAGGCGACGGCGGCGATGCCGCTCTCGGCGAGCGCGCGCGTCAGCGGCTCGTCGGCTGCGATGTGGAGGTAGGTGAAGAGGACGAGTCCGTCGCGCAGGCGCGAGTACTCGGGCTCGATCGGCTCCTTCACCTTGAGCAGGAGCTCGGCGCGTTCCCAGACCTCGTCGACGGCGCCGATGCGCGCCCCGGCCCGCTCGTAGTCGGCGTCCGCGAACGCGCTCCCCTCGCCCGCAGCCGTCTCCACGAGCACCTCGTGCCCACGCTGGACGAGCTCGCGCGCCCCGGCAGGGGTCAGCGCGACGCGGTACTCGTCCGTCTTGATCTCCCTGACGACACCGATCCGCAAAGCGGAAAGACACTACCGCGGTGCACGCCGAAGCGTGGGAGCAAGAGACGTGACAGGGCCCGCGAGCAAGGGGTCGGGACGGAGTTGCCACGGTGAGTCTTCGCTCGCCGGGCGTACGCGTAGCCAACCTCCGCGCTGATGGCGAAGCACACGATGGGCTGGAGCACGTACCTCAACGCGGGCCAGTACGACTACGACCGGTTCGTGAACGAGGTCGACCAGATCACAGCGCACATCAAGGACCACGTCGCCGCGACGGTCTAGAT
>CAZRTE010000086.1:0-10233 GCA_964602945.1 uncultured Gaiellales bacterium | reverse complement strand
GTAGGCCCAGTCGAGCGTTCCCTTCGAAGCGATGATCGCCGCCGTCCGGTTGGCCTTGTCCCGGTCGAGCTCCGCCCGCACGATCGTGCGAACGTCCTCCTCGCTCAACCCCTGCGCCCCCAGTAGATGTTGCTCTTCGAGCATTCCTGGAACCTCCTCTGTACTGGCTCCATCGTGCGCCCGGGGGAAGGGTTGGGCATCCGGAACAACTACTCGCTTGTAACAGCGGTTTTCGCTAAATCAAGCCCTTCAACTACGTACTTTGTGCGGCAAGAATCGGGGAGGTGCCGGACGCGCTGAACGCGCCGCGGGCGGAGGCTTCGGGCCGACACTCGAGGGAGGTTCTGCATGAACCGCAAGGCACTCTGGTGGGCAGTCCTCGTGATCGGCGCAGCGTTGGTCATCGCGCCGCTCGCCATGGGCATGCCCGGCAAGGCAGCCGCCGGACAGCGGATGCTGAACGACTTTCACCCCCTGATGCAGGCGGCGAGCGTGCAGAAGACGGCCGCGTACTACGACAACGTCTTCGTCCCGCTCGGCGGGGTCGCGCAGCAGTTCACCGCGGCGTCGACGGACCCGCAGATGCAGGCTCAGCTGAAGCCGCTCATGCCGATGCTGCAGCCCGTCATCCCGATCTTCAAGCAGGTGCCGGCCGGTCTGGCCTGGTACAAGCCGCTCGTCACGACGATGCAGGGGAACGTCTCCGACTACGCGTCGGTCGACAGCCTGCCGAACTTCAACCTCTTCACGTGGTTCTTCGTGATCCCGGGCGTCCTGCTCGTGCTCCTCGCCGGCGGCGGGCTCTACACCGCGGGCGCATTCCACCTCCACATCCACAGGCCCCATCCAGCGGCATGACCCCGAGGCGGGGGAGGCCGGACTCGCCGGCCTTCCCCGCCCGTTTCGAACGACATGGCTCTCCAACACCCACTCCCCGATGAAGCCGTCGAGCTGATCGCGCGGCGGTTCCACCTCCTGGCCGATCCCACCCGGATCAAGCTCCTCGACCGCCTGCACGACGGCGAGGCGACGGTGCAGGAGCTCGTCGACGCCGTCGGCTCGACGCAGCAGAACGTCTCCAAGCACCTCGGCCTCCTCATGGGGGCCGGCGTCCTCGCCCGCCGCAAGGACGGCGGCTCGACCCGCTACCGCGTGGTCGACGACGGCGTCTGGCAGCTCTGCGAGGACGTCTGCGGAGCCGTCGAGCGGCAGCTCGAGACCCTCAAGGCCGCTCTCCTGGGCTGAGTGAGACCCGCGGGCCGCGGCACGACTGCGCTCGAAGGCCCTCCCGAGGGAGGGCCTTCGCAAGTCCCTACCCCACCCTAGGTGAAGATGATCTCGCCGCCGCCGGAAAGCTCGTAGAACTCGCCGACGGTGAGGATCTCGTCGACCTGGGGAACGAAGTCGTCCTTCGTCAGGCCGAACATGTCGACGGTCGCCTTGCAGGCGTAGAGACCGCAGCCGGAGTCGGAGATGAGCTCGATGAACTCGCCGACGGGCGGGATATCGAGCTTCTCCATCTGCCTGCTCATCATCATCGTCGCGATCGCCGGCATGCCGGGGAGCGCGCCGACGAGGGTCGGGATGTGCATTCCCGGGTTGCCGACGGTCGCAACCTTGATCTTCGCCTGGCGGTTCTTGCGGATCGCGTCGAGGCCGAAGAAAGTGAAGAAGACGTTTGCCTCGATCCCCTCCATCCGGGCGCCGTTGGCCATGATCAGGCCTGGGTAGATCCCCTCGAGCGAACCCTTGGAGATCACGATCGAGACCTTCTCGATCGTCTGAGGCGGGGCAAGTTGCGTCTCGCCGGCCTCGAGTGTCTCGGTCATCGGAAGCCTCCTTCCTAGATGCAGCCGTGCGGCTTGGGGATGCCGCCGATCTTGGCGGCGAGCTTCGCCGGGCCCTTGGGGAAGAGCTGATAGAGCTCCTTCACGGGCACGCCCGACTCCTTGCCGAGCGAGCGGATCGACGGTGCGTTGCCGGTCTCGAGGTAGCGGTTGCGCATGAACTCGATCACGAGCCAGTGCCGGTCGGTCAGCTCGTCGATCCCGTTCTCGCGTGCGATCTCGACTCCGAGCTCGCGCGTCCACTGAGCCGGGTCGGCGAGGAACCCTTCGGCGTCCCGCTCCACCTGTGTCAGCTCGATCTGTGTCTCCGTCATGACGTTGCACCCACCTTTCCGGCCGCGGCGTCGGCAGGAATCCGCTTACCCGCACGCGGCATGGTCACCTCGATTCCGGGGATGTCCCTGCCGGGCAGCAGCGCGTGCCAGTAGAGCTGCTGGAAGGCGAGCTTCGCGAGGTGGTTGGCCCGCGACTCCTTCAGCAACGGCAGGCCGAACGCGGTCGGGAAGTGGCCGGGAACCGGCTCGAGGTCGTAGTTGAAGTCGATCAGGAGCGCCTTGCCGAAGCCGGTCTCGATGAAGCAGTTGGCATGTCCGTCATAGCGCGGCTCGAGGGGCTCTCCTTCGAGGTAGCGGGCGATGTTGTCGGCGAGTACGTCGCCCTCGAAATGGGTCACCGAGCCGGCCTTCGAGGCCGGAAGGTCCGTCGCATCCCCGAGCGCGAACACGTTGTCCCGCACCTTCGTCTGCAGCGTGTTGATGTCGGTCGGCACGAAGCCGAGCGCGTCGCCGAGCCCAGGAGAGCGTTCGACGTACGCCGCGCCGCCGTGCGCCGGGATCGCGACGAGCAGGTCGAACTCGAGCTCGCGTCCGTCGTAGGAACGCAGCTGCCCGCCGTCGCCGTCCACCTCGCCCGCGGGAAACTCGACCTCGAGCTCGATGCCCTTCTCGGCGAGCAGGTAGGAGAGGTGCTTCGAGGCGATCGGGCGCGTGAAGCAGCCGTCGAGGGGCGTCGAGAGGACGAGCTCGGTCTTCTCGCGCACGCCCCGCTCCCGCAGGAACCAGTCGGCGAGGAAGGTGAACTCGATCGGAGCGACCGGGCACTTGATCGGCATGTCGACGATGTTCACGACGAGCCGGCCACCGCGAAACCGCTCCAGGGCCGGCGCGAGCGCGGACGCGCCCTCCGGCGTGTAGAAGGTGAACACGTTCTCGCACCAGCCGGGGCCGGTCATGCCCTCGGTCTCGCGCGGCTGGATGCGGGCTCCGCTCGCGACGACGAGCACGTCGTACGGCAGCGTCGCACCGTCGGCGAGGCGAACCTCGTTCTCGTCGAGCGCCACCGACTCGATCTCCGCCTCGTGGAAGCGGACGCCGGGCCGGAGCTGCCGGTGCCGCGGCCGGACGATCTTCGAGATCGTCGTCAAGCCGAACGGGACGAACAGAAGGCCGGGCTGGTAGACGTGGAGATCGTCGCGGTCGACGACCGTGATCTCGAGCTCCGGCCCGAAGCGGCGATCGAGACGGTTGGCCGTGAGCGTCCCACCCGTGCCACCTCCGAGGATCACGACTCTCTTGTTCATGCCCTCAGCGTCGCCGTCGCAGGGCGCATCCGAATCGGCACTCCGACGCGAAGGGGCTGCGGGCAACTACGAACTCACATGGTTTCGTTCCCCGACGCGCTGCCCTCTTCCGGCGACGACGCTGTGGACATGGGAAACGGGGGACTTTCGTGACGATCCCGCATCCGCTGACGGACGACGCCGCCGATCTGATCGCGGAGCGCTTTCGGCTGCTCTCAGAGCCGATGCGCGTCAAGCTCCTCGACGAGCTTCGTGACGGCGAGGCAAACGTGCACGAGCTCGCAGGCGCACTGGACACGACGCCGCAGAACGTCTCCAAGCATCTCGGCGTGCTCGCGCGGGGCGGCGTCGTCGCCCGCCGGAAAGAGGGGAACTTCGTCTACTACCGCGTGATCGACTGCGGCATCTGGGAGCTCTGCCACCTCATGTGCGGCGGCGTCGAGCGCCAGCTCGAGAGCCTGCAGGCCGCACTGCTCGGCTGAGAGCTACGCTGCGCCGGGTAGGCCGCGTCGCAAGGAGGACTCGATGGCTGGGCTGATGAGCCGTGCGTCGGAGATCACGCAGGCGAAGATCTCGAAGCTGCTCGACCGGGCCGAGAACCCGGAGGAGACCCTCGACTACTCGTACGAGCAGCAGCTCGAGCAGCTGCAGAACGTGAAGCGGGGGATCGCCGACGTGACCACGGCGAAGAAGCGGCTCGAGCTCGAGGAGAGCGGGCTGCAGCAACAGCTCGCGAAGCTCGACGGCCAGGCGAAGGAGGCGCTCCAGGCGAATCGCGAGGATCTCGCCCGCGAGGCGCTGACGCGGAAGGCGTCGCTCCAGGCGCAGGTGCAGAGCCTCGACCAGCAGGAAGAGCAGCTCGCCGCGCAGGAGCAGAAGCTGATCCAGGGGGAACAGGCGCTGCAGGCGAAGGTCGAGGCCTTCCGCACGCAGAAGGAGGTCATCAAGGCCCAGTACTCCGCCGCCCAGGCCCAGGTGAAGGTCGGCGAGGCCGCGACCGGCATCGGGGAGCACATGGCCGACGTCGGGCTCGCGATCCAGCGGGCGAAGGACAAGACCGAGCAGCTGCAGGCCCGTGCCGCGGCGGTGGACGAGCTGACCGCCTCGGGCGCGCTCGAGGACTACACGGCGCAGGGCGACGACCTCGACCGGCAGCTCGCCCAGGTCTCGCAGAGCAGCCAGGTCGACGACGAGCTCGCGCAGCTGAAGGCGGAGCTCGGCCAGGGCTCCGGCGGAGACCAGGGAGCGCTGCCGGAAGGAGGCGAGAAGTGATCGTCCGGCTGATGGGAGAAGGGCAGTGGCAGGTCGACGATGGGCTGAAGGCGCGTCTCGACGAGCTCGACGCGGAGACCGAGCGGGCCGTGGAGGCGGGGGACGAGGAGGCGCTGCACACCGCGCTGCGCGCCATGCACGAGGCGGTTCGCGGCGCGGGAGAGAAGCTCGACCACGCCCACCTCGCGGCCTCGGACGCCGTGATCCCGCCCGACGACCTCAGCCTCGACGAGGCGAGGGCGATGCTCGCCGCCGGCGAGGAACCCTTCCCGGATCTCGCCTGAGCCCGGCGCGCGACGGCCGCTCAGGCGGCCGGCAGCGTGAACGAGACGGAAGCGCCGCCGAGCGGCCCGTTCTCGGCCCAGATCGAACCGCCGTGCGCCTCGACGAGGCCGCGGGCGATGGCGAGCCCGAGACCGGCGCCGCCGCCGCTGCGCGCCCGGTCGGCCCGCCAGAAGCGCTCGAACATCCGCTCCGGCGCCTCGTCCGACAACCCTTCCCCGCTGTCCTCGACGCAGAGCAGCAGATCTGACGCGCGGCGCTCCACCCGCACGGCGACGGAGCCGTCGGCCGGCGTGTGGCGGAGCGCGTTCGTCAGGAGGTTGAAGAGGACGCGCTCGATCTTGTCGGGAGCCAGCCGTGCCTCGGCCAGCTCGTCCACCTGGGCGCTGAGCAGCACCCGCCGCGCCTCCGCCTCCGGCCGCAGCACCCGCAGGGCCGAGTCGACGAGGGGAGCGAGCCGCGTCCGGCGCAGCTCGAGCGTCAGGGCGCCCGCGTCGATCCGGGCGAGCTCGAACAGGTCGTCGACGAGCATCGACAGGGTGCGCACCTGCTCGCGCAGCGTCGGCAGGTAGTCGTCGGGGGAGGCGAGTCCGTCCTCGATCGCCTCGAGCATCGCCTGCAGCGAGGCGATCGGCGCGCGCAGGTCGTGGCTGGCCCAGGCGACGAGCTCGCGGCGTGCGTCGAAGAGCTGCTCGAGCCCGGTGGCCATCGCGTTGAACGAGGTCGCGAGGTCGGCGATCTCCTTGGCACCGGTCACCGGTGCCCGCGCGGAGAGCTCGCCCGCCGCGAGCTCCTGCGAGGCGACCCCCACCCGGCGCAGCGAGGCGGTGATCGAGCGGGCGAGAGCGAGCGCCGCGAAGACGGCCGCGGTGGCCGAGCCGGCCGCGACGGCGAGGATCTTCACGTCGGCGCCCATGTGGAACATCACCCAGCCCGAGAGCAGCACGGCGACGAGCGGCACGCAGACCGCGGTCAGGGCGAGTCCGGTCAGCTGGATCCAGACCGTCGGCGCGCGCCGCAGCAGCAGGAAGAGCCCGAGCCCCGAGACGAGGCTGCCGGAGGCGACGACGAGGGCGAGCTCGATCACGGGTCGAAGCGGTAGCCGACGCCCCAGACCGTGCGCAGGTGCCGCGGCTCCCCCGGGTCGTCCTCGATCTTCTCGCGGAGCCGGCGGATGTGGACGGTGACCGTGCCGGTGTCGACGGCGGACTCGTAGCCCCAGACCCGCGCCATCAGCTGGTCGCGCGAGAAGACGTGGCGCGGATGGGAGGCGAAGAACCACAGGACCTCGAACTCCCGCGCCGTCAGGCGGAGCAGCACGCCCGCCCGGCGCGCCTCGCGGCTGACGCCGTCGAGCTCGATCTCGCCGAAGGAGATCGTCTCCCGCGGCTCGGCGCTGCCGTCGCTGCGGCGCAGCACGGTGCGCACGCGCGCCGCGAGCTCCCGCGGCGAGAACGGCTTCGTCACGTAGTCGTCGGCGCCGAGCTCGAGCCCGACGATGCGGTCGGCCTCGTCGCCCCGGGCCGTGAGCAGGATGACCGGCAGGCCCGAGCGGCCGCGGATCCAGCGGCAGAGCGTGAGCCCGTCCGTTCCGGGCAGCATCACGTCGAGCACGACGAGGCTCGGCTCGCGCTGCTCGATCAGCGCGCGCGCGGTGTCGCCGTCGGCCGCCACGAGCGTCTCGAACCCGTCCCGCTGCAGATAGCGGACGACGACGTCCCTGACGATCGGCTCGTCGTCGACGACGAGAACGGTCTGCTGCATGTTCCTATTGTGGCTTCCACTTCGCGTGGTGGCGCGCCGCCCACTCCGTGCTGACGTCGCCGAGGGTCATGCCGCGCAGCGCGTGCCGGGTCGCCGGATGGACGAGCGCGAGGTAGAGGTGGCCGGCGACGAGGACGAGCGAGACGTACATCAGGCCGTCGTGGAGGATCACGGTGCTCGCGAAGCGGACTCGCGTGTCCTGCTCGCCGAACCAGAGCAGCAGGCCCGAGACGCCGAAGAGGACGGTGAAGGCGGCGGTGAGCGCGGCGTTCACCTTCTGGCCCGCGTTGAACCGGCCCTGCGGCGCCTTGCCGCCGCGCAGCCAGCGCAGGTCGTCGCGGTCGAACGCCTCGAGCTCTCGCGCCGTGGCGAGCAGCCGCCGCCCGCCGAGCAGCAGCACCGCGGCGAGCGCGGCCAGCCAGGCGACCCCGATCCAGAAGTGGAGGCTCTGCACCAGCTGCCGGCGCGAGACGAGGACGGAGAGGCTCGGCAGGTAGAGCACGAGCCCCGTCGCGAGCAGCGCGAAGAAGCCGAGCGCGTTCAGCCAGTGCAGGAGCCGCTCGACGCGCGAGAAGCGCTTCACGTGGCCGGCCTTCACGTGCCGTACCCGTTCGAGCGGCCGACCCAGGCGTTGCTGTCGTAGCCGCGCTGCTCCCAGTAGCCGCTCTCCGCCTGCGACACGAGCTCGATCCCACCCAGCCACTTGACGTTCTTGTAGCCGTACATCTCGGGGATGACGAGCCGCAGCGGCGCCCCGTGCTCGCGGGCGAGCGGCTTGCCGTCCATCTCGTAGGCGAGCATCACGTCGGCCAGCCGCGCCTGGTCGAGCGTCAGGTAGTCGACGTACGGCTGCTCCATCGACACGAAGCGGAGGGCGTGCGCCGACTGCTGCGGCCTGGCCAGGGAGAGGACGTCGTGCATCCGCACGCCCGCCCAGTGGACGTCCTTGACCGTCCAGCCCGTGACGCAGTGGAAGGTCGAGACCTGCTCGGCTCGCGGCAGCGAGCGCAGCTGGTCGTACGTCAGCGAGACCGGTTGCTCGACGAGGCCTCCAAGCTCCAGCCGCCAGGTCGCCGGGTCGAAGACGGGCATCCGTCCGGCCACCGTGTAGATCCGCCAGCCCTTCGTCGGCAGGATCGGCGCGAGGTCCGCGGCGACCGGCGACACGACTCCCGCGACGCGGTCCCACGCCGCCTTGCCCCAGAAGAGCGAGGAGGCACCACCCACCACCGTGGCGAGGAACAGCCCGCGGCCGTAGCGCCGCGGCTCGGGGTTGCCGGTGACGGGCGGCTGCTCCATCGCCTAGTGGCCGCCCGCGTCCGGCAGGCTCTCGCCGAGCACCGAGTGCATCATGCCGCGGCCCCCCGCCGGGGCCACGACAGGGGCCTCCGCCAGTGCGGCGGCCGCAGCCGACATCTTCGAGCGCATCCGTCCTCCTCGAGGGTAGGCGAGAACTCCAGTTGCCAAGGATCCGGCACGGGGATTGCGCGCGCGTAAGCGCGACCTTACGAATCCCTTAAATCGCCGCGGCTGCTGCGAGACTGCGGCCGTGAGCCGGCGCCGCCTCGTCCTCCTCGTCCTCCTCGTCACGGCCCTCCTGGCGATCGTGGGGCTCGCGGCCCGCGGACGCCCCCTCGGCACGAGCGGCGGCACGAGCGGCGGGTTGCCCCCGACTTTCTGGGACTACGTCTTCACCTCCTTCCTCATCCTCGTGCTGCTCTCGGCGCTCGCCACCTTCGCGGTGCTCTTCCTCCTTCGCCGCGAACGGCAGGAGCTGCAGGCGTTCCCGGCGCGCACCGCGGTCGCCGTTCTGATCATGCTCGCCGTCACCTCGATCCTCGCCTTCATCGGGTTCCACATCGACCTGAACCACCTGTTCCACCCGAACGGGACGAGCACGACCACCACGCCGACGGGGACGATTCCGCAGCCGCCCGGGCAGAACCCGGGCAAGCCGGGACCGCGTCACGTCCAGTTCCGCTGGGAGGAGTTCGTCGTGGTGCTCGGGGCGCTCCTCGCGCTGGGCGCGGTCGCAGCCGCGCGCTCCCGCCTGCGCCCGCGTCGGCCCTGGCGCCGGGTCGCGCCGGAGGCGCTCGCCGCCGCGCTCGACGAGTCCCTCGACGACCTGCGGGACGACCCCGACCTGCGCCGGGCGATCATCGCGGCGTACGCCCGGATGGAGGCCGCCCTGGCCGCCGCCGGCCTCCCCCGGCGGCCGGCCGAGGCTCCGCTCGAGTACCTCGAGCGGGCGCTGCTCGCCCTCGACACGAGCACCGGGGCCGTCCGCCGGCTGACCGACCTGTTCGAATGGGCTAGGTTCAGCCAGCATGAGCCGGAGCCTGCGATGAGAGACGAGGCGGTGGACGCGCTCGTCGCCGTGCGCGACGAGCTGCGGGCCGGGGAGCCGGTCCTCGCGTGAAGAGGCCGCGCACACCGCTGTTCCCGCTCGTCGTGGCCACGGCCGTGCTCGGTGTCCTGGTCGGACTGGACACGCTCTCGGTGGAGCGTGCGCTCGCGATCTGGGCCGTCGTGCTCACGGGGCTCGTCCTCGCCGGGCTCGTCCGCGACATCCGGAGCGGCGACGGGCCGTCGCGGGCCCGCCGCTTCGAGGCTGCGGTACGCCGGCAGCCCGCGCCCTCCGCCCCGCCGGTCGAGCTCGTGCGGATGGAGCGTGAGCTCGAGCTCGGAATCGCGAACGCCGCCTACGCGCACCGGGGGCTCCTGCCGCTCCTGCGGGCAGCGGCGACGGCCCGGATCGGCAGCCGTCACGGATTCGACCTCGAGCACCGGCCCGACGCGGCCCGGCGCCTGCTCGGCGACGACGTCTGGGAGCTGCTGCGGCCGGACCGGCCGGGACCGGCGGACCGGCACGGGCCGGGCGTCCCCCGACACCTCGTCGCCGCCGCGATCGAGCGGCTGGAGTCGTTGTGAGCCCAGGCCCGACAGAGCTCGGCAGAGAGCGGAGGCGCCGACCTGCGCGGCGCCGGAGCGGCAGATGACCGCCCTCGCCGAGCTGCGCGAGCGGGCGGGGCTGATCCTGGCCGAGGTCGAGAAGGCGGTCGTCGGCAAGCGCGGGCCGCTCGAGCTGATCCTGCTCGCGCTCCTCAGCGACGGCCACGTGCTGCTCGAGGACTTCCCGGGGCTCGCGAAGACGCTGATCGCCCGCTCGTTCGCGCAGGCGACGTCGCTCCGGTTCGCGCGCATCCAGTTCACGCCCGACCTCATGCCGGGCGACGTCACCGGCTCGCAGATCTTCGACCAGCGGACGGCGGACTTCGTCTTCCGCCCCGGCCCCGTCTTCGCCAACCTCCTCCTCTCCGACGAGATCAACCGCGCCCCGCCGAAGACACAGGCGGCGCTCCTCGAGGCGATGCAGGAGCGGCAGGTCACGATCGAGAACACGACGCACCTCCTGGAGCCGCCGTTTCTCGTGCTCGCGACGCAGAACCCGATCGAGTACGAGGGGACCTACCCCCTGCCCGAGGCGCA
>CAZRTE010000085.1:0-10257 GCA_964602945.1 uncultured Gaiellales bacterium | reverse complement strand
CGGCGCGAGCACGGTGCGGCCTCCGCGTAGGCGTTCCGCCTACGCTCCGGCCCCGGGCGCCGAGGGTGGTTGAAGCGTTCGACCCTGTTGGCGTTCGGGCGGCGGCGTAACCCTGGGTTACGACGCCGCCGAAGCCGTCGCGGGCGGGCACGCCGCCACAGGCGGCCTGCCCCCACGCGACACAGGCACAGCGCTCGATCCATCCCGGCCCAGGCAAGCCCTAACAGCACGAGGGCCGGGGAGACCACGCTCTCCCCGGCCCTCGTTCCCTGCCCTCCAGCGAGCGGGTGCGCAGCACCCGCGAGCTACCAGCGCGAAGCTTTCGCGAGCTATCTGGCACACACGCGTCACGGCTTGCGGGCTAGCGTCGGAGCGAGCGATGAGGAGGCGAACGTGAACGTGGTGACGCTGATCGGCAACCTCGCGACGGACGTCGACCTGCGCGAGGTCGGGCCGGAGAAGAAGGTGGCGAGCTTCATCCTCGCCGTGGATCGTGCGGGCCGGGACGGCGGTGCGGACTTCGTGAGCGTGTCGGCCTGGGACCGGCAGGCGGAGCTCTGCGCCGAGTACCTCGGCAAGGGACGGCGGATCGCCGTCGACGGCCGGCTCAGGTCCCGCTCGTGGGAGGACGAGGGCAAGCGGCGCAGCGCGATCGAGGTGGTGGCACGCCGGATCGAGTTCCTCGGCGGCGGCCCGCGCCGTGACGAGGCGGCCGAAGGTGCGGAGGTGATTCCCTTCGAGGCGCCGGTGGCGAGCTAGACGACCTCGTCCGGCAGCGAGGCGACGAACTCCTCGATGGCGGCGAGGCAGGCATCCGGCCGCTCGCCGATCAGGAGGTGGCCGCAACCGGCGATCGTCCGCAGGGGCGCGCGCAGGCGCCGCGCGTACTCCACGCCGTCCTCGAGCCGCACCCAGTTGTCGCTCGCGCCCCAGAGACAGAGGCACGGGCAGGTGACGCGGTCGAGCTCGGCGCGCGGGTCGGAGACGAGCAGCGCGCGGCCGGCCTGGCGCGTGTCCGTGTGGCGGGCAGGACCGACGAGGAACGCCTCGGCCGTCTCCGGCTGGAGCGCGGTCGGGTCGGCGGCGCCCCACCAGCCGAACACGAGACGGCGTCCCAGCGGCGAGCGCGCCAAGCGGTCCCTGTACGGCGCGATCAGGCGGCCGGGCTGGAGGAATCCGAGCACCGTGAGCGCCACGTGCGCCGACCGCGAGGTCGAGCCGATCCCGGCCGCAGCCGCGAGCACCACGCCGCGCACGGCGTCCGGGCGGCGCACGGCGGCGCGCAGCGAGACGAGCCCTCCGAGCGAGTGGCCGACCCAGACGGCCGGCGAGGCTCCCTCGAAGCGCACGATCTCGAGGACGGCGTCGGCGAGCGCGTCGACGTTCCGCGCTTCCGGCAGCAGGCCGGACCGGCCGTGGCCGGGCAGGTCGGGGACGATGAGCCGATGGCCTGCCGCGAGCAGCGGCGCGAGCGCGCTCCAGTTCTCGATCGTCCCGCCGAGCCCGTGCACGAGCACGAGCGGCGTCCCGGCGCCGCCGACCGCGTAGCGAAGCTGCGTTCCGCGCCAGACGAGCTCGCGCTCCTCGAACCCCCTCAACCGGTGGTTGCCGTCCGTCCCCATGGAGGCATATTCTTCATTCGATGGATGTGAATTCGGGGCGGGCCGAGTGAGGCCCGGCAAGACAACAAGCGAGGGTGCGTCCTAGCCCGTCAGCGCGTTCCGCGCGGCGGGCTTTTTCGTACCGGAAGGAGTCCGAGTCGATGGCGAATCACCTCACTCCCGAAGAACTCTCGAAGGAGCTCGGTCTCGACCGGCAGGAGGTGATCCGGGTCTGCGTCGAGGAGGGCGTGCCGATCTACCAGGGAAAGATCGACAAGTACCTCTTTCTCACCGTCCAGACGGCGGCGACGCAGCAGCCCGCAGCATAGGACCTGACACTGCGTTTCGACTGAGGCCGGGCTCGAAGCCCGGCCTCGGCGGCCAGCCACACTCTGGACACTCACGAGTGCGGAGCGGGGGCGGGCCGCTACTCCGCGGCCCGCCCCGGCGATTCCTCGAGTATGTCCGGTTCGGTCTAGCTGCAGCCTGCGACGAGGTAGCAGTCGCCCGCGCCGTTGGTGCCGCCACCGGTGTTGCCGCTACCGGCGACCGGATACGCGTCACTGGAGTAGTTCGAGTCGTAGCCGGTGAAGCCGTAGCCGCCGTTGTAGGTCGCCGAGTTGTTGCTCACGGCCAGCGGCTGGTAGTCCTCTTCCACATCGTAGAAGTAGAAGCCGTTCGAGCCGTTCAGCTTCGACATGTTGCCCGTGACGATCTCACGCCACGGATAGTCGAACTGGAACCCGTTGTACGCGTTCGCGTACGCGTAGTTGCCCGTCCAGGTCGAGCCGACCGAGTAGTAGTCGTAGAAGCCGGGGCTTCCGTCGGTGCCGTTGGCGATCGCGTTGTTGCCCGCGAAGTAGCTGTACGGAGGCCCGGACACGTTGTCGCTGTACGCCTCGTAGACGTAGAAGCCGTAGCTGTAGCCCAGCCGCGCGTAGTTGTTCACCATCGTCACCGGCCCGTAGGTCTCCGGATAGATGTAGTACGTCGCGTCGTCCGCCGCCCGGCCGTTCGCCGTCGCGATGTTGCCGACGTACGTGTTGTTGAACGAGTACCCGTCGTAGACGGCGTTGTCGAAGCTGTTCCGGATGTAGTTCCCGGCGATCATGTGACCATGGTCGTACTCGTCGATGTAGATGCCGTAGTCGCAGCCGTCAGCCGGAGCAGCTCCACCGAACACGTTGTTCGTGATCACGAAGCCGGCGTCGTAGTACTCGGAGTAGACGCCGTATTCCAACGCCGTGACCGTGTTGCCGCTGAACACCGTGCCGGCGTCGTATTCGCCGTAGTAGGCGGTGCCGGTCTGGGCCGCATCGCTCGTGAACGCGTTGCCCATGATCATCACGCCCGTCAGGTAGTCGTCGCTGTAGACGCCGTACCCGCCGTCGTACGTCTCGATCGTGTTGTGCTTGAACACGTCGCCCGTCTCGCTGTACAGGAACGCGCCGTAGTAGACGCCGCTGATCGAGCCGTCGAGCATCGTCAACCCGGTCGAGCAGTAGGAGCCGATCCCGTAGGAGCTCGTCGACGTGCTGTCACCCTCGATGTTCACCACGTCCAGCGTCACGCCGTTGCCGTTCACGCAGCTCGCGCCGTCCCAGTTGTCGAAGCCGGTGCCGCCCCCGGTCACAGCGAGCGTCCCGTTCTTGATCGTCGTCCCGTTCGCAGCGACGCCGCCGACACTGTTCTCGATCACGTCGTCGCCGCTGTAGCCCGTGACCGTGAACCCGTTCAGGTTCAACGTCACGTTGTCCGCCCCGATGGCGAGCGCCGGCCCCGACGTCCCCGAGCAATCGAGGTTGCCGATCAACGTCACGCTCGAATCGAGCACCTGCCCGCAATGCAGGTTCGCCGCCGCCGCCGGCCCCGCCAGCACCAACATCGCGCTGACGCTGGCGGCTGTCGCGAGCAGCAGATAAGCCCCTCTCAACCTCATCTCTCCTCCTCTTTCTCCCCAACTGCCAACGGGCGGTCGCACAACGACCTCCCGCTTAAGCGCTATCTAAGAGAACGTACCTTACTACGCGGACGGCCTCAACAGTCCTTCACACGCCTTCTTGCGGGCCGAGAATCTCAGACGGGCTTCTTCGCCGGCCGCTTGCGCGACCGGGAGCCGCCCTTCGAGGTGCCTTCCCCGTCCGAGGAGCCCTTCGAGCCTTTCGCCGCCCGCCGTCCCTGGGCGTCGGCGACGCTCTGGCGCAGCGCCTCCATCAGGTCGATCACCGGCGTCTCGGCCACCGGCTCCGGCGCGACGATCTCCTGCCCGGCGAGCTTCGCCTCGAGCATCTGCGCGAGGTCGCGCCGGTACGTGTTCTCGAACTCCCCCGGCACCCAGTCGCCGGCGAGACTCGCGATCACCTGCTCGGCGAGCTGCAGCTCGGGGTCGCGCACGTCGGTCTCGGCGACAGCCTCCTCGATCTCCGCCTTCGAGCGGACGTCCTCGGCGAAGAAGAGGGTCTCGAGGTGAAGCGCGCCCTCCCGTGCGCGGATCAGGCAGAGGTTCTCCTTGCCCCAGAGCACGAACTTCCCGACCGCCGCCATCCCCGACTCCTCCATCGCGCGCAGCAGCAGGACGTACGGGCGGCGCTGCGCCTCTGCCCCGGCGGGCGCGAGATAGTAGGTGCGGTCGAAGTAGACGGGGTCGACGTCCTCGAGCCGGACGAAGCGGAGGATCTCGACCGACTGCGAGCGCTGGAGCGCGACGGCCTCGAGGTCCGACTCCTCGACGACGACGTACTGGCCCTTCACGAACTCCCAGCCCTTGACGAGCTCGTCCGCCTCGACGTCCCGCTCGTGCACCGGGCACCAGCGCTTCTGCTTGATCGGCGTGCCGCACTCGCGGTGCAGCGTGCGGAACGAGACGTCCTGACGCTGGGTCGCGAGGGCGAGCCCGACCGGGATGTTGACGAGCCCGAAGCTGATCGATCCGTTCCAGATAGTGCGCATCCGCGTTTGCCAGTCTAGTTGGACCGCTCCCGAAGCCTGCGGCTTCGCTCGCGGGGAGAAGGAACTCCGCACTGGCGAGAGCACGGTCTCGCCAGTGCTCCGTGCTGTGCTGCTTTCGATGCTCTCGACGGAATGCCTGCCTCGTGTGCTCGCGCGCGGCAGAGGCCGGCGCGAGCACAGTGCGGCCTCCGCGTAGGCGTCCCGCCTACGCTCCGGCCCCCGTCGCAGGGTGTGGTTGAAGCCTTAGACCCCTCGTTGGCGCCGGGTCGGCGGCGTAAGGAGAGCGAAGCGACCTTACGCCGCCGCCGAAACCGTCGCGGGCGGACACGCCGCCGGTAGGCGGCCTGCCCCCACGCGACACCAGCCGCGGCGCCCGACCCATCCCAGCCCAGGCAAGCCCTCAGCACGGGGCCGGCCGGAGACCGCGCTCTCCGGCCGGCACAGTTCGTTCACCCAGCGAGCGAAGCCGAAGGCTTCGCGAGCTAGATTGCGCGGATGGAGCGGCGCACCGCGCCCGAGCTCTGGCGCGACGCCGTTCGCGACGCGCCCTCGACCCCTGCCTACCTCGAGGAGACGAAGGACGGCTGGCAGCCGCTGGCGTGGCCGGAGGCGGACGCCCGCGTCCAGACCCTCGCCCAGGGGCTGCTCGCACGCGGCGTACGCCACGGCGACCGCGTCGCGGTGCTCTCGCGCACCCGGCTCGAGTGGATCCTCCTCGACTGGGCGGTGATGTCGATCGGCGCGGTCGTCGTGGGCATCTACCCGACGAGCTCCGAGCAGGAGTGCGCCTACGTGCTCGGCCACTCCGAAACGGTGCTTGCGTTCACGGAGGACGAGGAGCAGACGCGGAAGGTCGTCTCGGTCCGCAACTCGCTGCCGGCGCTCCGCGAGGTCGTCCCGTTCGACCGGCTCGACCTCCTGGAGAGCCAGGGGCGCTCCGCGGGCCACCTCCGGCCGGAGCCGGTCGCCGAGGACGACCTGGCGACGCTCATCTACACGTCCGGCACGACGGGGCCACCGAAGGGCTGCATGCTCACGCACCGGAACCTCGTCACCGCGGCGAGATGCGTCCGCGAGGGTCTGCACCAGCCGGGCGACGTCGTCGTCCTCTTCCTGCCGCTCGCCCACAGCTACGGACGCCTCGCGCATCACGCGGCCTGCCTCCACGGTGCCACGGTCGCCTGCGTCGCCGATGTCGCGCGCGTGCCGGAGGCGCTCACGACGGTACGCCCGGCGGTCCTGCCCGCGGTGCCGCGCGTGTACGAGAAGATCCACGCGAACACGCTCTCCGAGATCGAGCGCGAAGGAGGCCTGCGGCGCCGGATCGGCCTCTGGGCGCTCGGCGTCGGCGCCCGCGCAGGACGGATTCGCCGCGCCGGCGGACAGGTGCCGGCGCTGCTCGCGCTCCAGGAGCGGGTCGCCGACAGGCTCGTCTACGCGAAGGTGCGCGAGCGGCTGGGCGGCCGCCTGCGCGTCGGCGTGTCGGGCGCGGCGCCGCTCTCGACGGACGTGATGGAGTTCCTCCATGCGCTCGGCGTCCCCGTGATCGAGGGCTACGGGCTGACGGAGACGGCGAGCTCCGCCACCGTCAACGACCCCGACGACTTCCGGATCGGCACGGTCGGACGCCCGGTGGACGGAGCGGAGATCCGCCTGGCCGAGGACGGGGAGATCCTCATCCGCAGCGACGCCGTCTTCGCCGGCTACTACAGGGACCCCGACGCGACCGCGGCGGCGCTGACCGAGGACGGCTGGCTCCGCACCGGCGACGTCGGCGAGTTCGACGAGGACGGCTTCCTCCGGATCACCGACCGCAAGAAGGACCTGATCATCACCGCCGGCGGCAAGAACATCGCGCCGCAGAACCTCGAGAACGCGCTGACGGCGTCGCGCTTCGTCTCGCAGGCGATCGTCGTCGGCGACCGGCGCCCGTACGTGACCGCGCTCCTGACGCTCGACGAGGCCGAGGTGGCCGCGACGGGCCGCGACCGCCAGGCGCTCGCCCAGGAGCTCGTGGACGAGGTGAACAGCACCCGTACGCGCGTCGAGCAGATCAAGCGGTTCGTGGTCCTCCCGCGCGACTTCCTGCCGGAGGAGGGCGAGGTGACTCCGACGCTCAAGCTGCGGCGCAAGGTGATCCACGAGAACTTCGCGGACACGATCGAGCAGCTGTACGCGCAGGACCGGACCTAGCAGCGAGCGGCGTCAGGCGCCCGCCGAGCGGGGCTTCGCCCGGCGGGAGCCGGTGCCGGCCGGGGACGGGCTAGCCCGTTCCCGGGGCGCCGCTCGCCAAGGAGGCGAGCGAGCGACGCGAAGGGCAGTACACGTCGTACGACCGAGCGGCGCGAGCGACGCATCCTGCAGCGAGCGGCGTCAGGCGTCGGCGGAGCCGGGCTTCGCCCGGCGGGAGCCGGCGCCGGCCGGGGACGGGCTAGCCGAGGATCCGCTTGGCGCCGTAGTACGTCGCGGCGTACCAGCTCTCGCCGAGACTGTCGATCTTGACGACGTCGCCCGTGTGCGGCGCGTGGATGAACTGTCCGTTCCCGACGTAGATGCCGACGTGGCCGAGACCGTCGAAGAAGACGAGATCGCCCGGCTGGAGCGCGTTGCGGGGGACGTAGACGGCGTTCGGATAGTTCCACTGCGCGACCGTGTAATGGGGGAGCGAGACGCCGACCTGGGCGAAGACGTACATCACGAACCCCGAGCAGTCGAAGCCGCTGGGGCTGGAGCCACCCCAGACGTAGGGCACGCCGAGGTAGCGCGTCGCGATCGAGACGACGGAGCCGTATGGGCTCGACCCCAGCGAGCTTCCGGCAGAGTCGATGTTGAAGCCGCCGATCTGCGGCACGGGCGTCGACTGGGCTGCGATGCGCGCCTGCCGCGCGGCGGCGAGCTGCCGGGCCCGCTGCCGTGCGACCATGGCGTCGAGCTGCGACTTGACCGACGCGTAGAGGCGCTGCTCGGCCGCGAGCTTCGCATCGATGCGCCGTTTCGTCGCCGAGCGAAGCGCCACGAGCCGCCGCTGCCGGACGCGCTGGCTGCGCAGCAGGGCACGCCGCCGGACGATCTGGCGCTGGTAGGACACCACCTGGTGGATCAGGGCCGCGTCCTGATGCGAGACCGAGTTGACGGCCTCGATCCGCGAGATGAGGTCGTCCAGGCTGCGGGCACCGAGGATGACCGCGAGCGACGACTGCTGGTTCTCGGACGTGTAGATCGCGACGAGCCGCTTCGCGAGGACGGCCCGGCCACGGGCGAGGTTGACCCGTGCCACGCCGAGCGCCTGCCGGTTGACGGCGAGCCGGTGCTCGACGCGGCGCAGTCCCCGCGTCGCCGTCTGGTAGCGGTTGTTCGCCCGCTGCGCGCTCGCGTCGAGCCGCTGCAGCTGACCGAGAATCTGCTGGGCCTGCGCACGCTTCGAGGAGATCCCGGGATCGGCGCGCGCAGCGGCCACCGCAAAGCACAGCCCTCCGGTGAGGAACGCCAAGACGACCGCCTGCCGCCTCAGCGAGCGCACAACGCCCAGCCCGCCCGTCACAAGCTCAGGACCGTAACAAGCACTTCGGACGGGCGCAACCGCGTACCGACCACGAAAATCCTGCAATTTGGCACAAGTGTGCCGGACGAGGGCCCGCAGCACCCCCGGCACAAAGTCGGCGCTTCGATTACGGTCCTCGCAACCGTGTACTGCGGCAGATCACGAGCAGCGAAGCTCGCGGGGCTGGCCCTGGTGCTCTCGCTCGCGGGGGCGTCGGCGGCAATCGCCTCGCCCTCGAAGCCGAACCGCTCCCAGCGCCTCCGCATCGCGGCGCAGCGTCTCGACACGCGCGCCCACCAGGCTCTCCTCGAGCTCTACGCTCTCGACACGCGCCTGAGCGCGGCGCGCGCCCAGGTCGCAACGCTGGAGGCGAGAGCCGCGAAGCTGCAGGCTGAGCGGGCCACGCTGCAGACCGAGCTCGCAACCGACGAGCGGACGCTGGAGTCCTCCCAGCGAGAGCTCGCCATCCGGCTACGCGCCCTGTACGAGCAGGGGACCGTCGATCCCGTCGCCGTCTTGCTCGGTGCGAGCTCGCTCGGGAGCGGGCTCCAGCGGCTCGACGACCTCTCCCGCCTGGCCGACGAAGGCCGGAAGGTCGTCGCGGCCACGAGGGCCGCCCGGTCCCGGCTCGTCCACGCGCGCGGGCGCCTCGCGAGGCAGGCGCGCCATCTCTCGGCCTCGGTCGCCGCGGCCCGGACGGCCGAAGGGAGCCTCGCGAGCACGGTGAGCGCGCGGCTCGGCTACGTCTCGCGGCTCCGCTCGCAGGCACAGCTGCGCCGGAGCGAGCTGCAGGGCATCCTCCAGAAGGCGCAGACGGCCCAGCAGAAGTCACAGAAGCTGACGGGCGGCGATCCGGCTCCTCCGCCCACGAGCGGCCGCAAGCTCGTGGTGAGCGCCACCTGCTACGACCTGCCCGGCCATACCGCCACCGGCATGCCGGTCGGCTGGGGCGTCGTCGCCGTCGACCCGAACGTGATCCCGCTCGGGACGAAGATCCACGTGCCCGGCTACGGCGACGCGGTCGCGGCAGACGTCGGCAGCGCGATCAAGGGAGCGAGAATCGACGTCTGGATGCCCTATACCCAGTGCATGCAATGGGGCCGCCGCACGGTGACGATCACGATCTACTAGACCGCGTCTAGACTGAACCGTCGCGAAGGGGGGTCGCAGTGACGGAGCTCGGGGTAACCGCAGAACGGCAGCCGGAGTCGCTTCGCGTGCTGCTCGTCGACGACCACGATCTCTTCCGCGCCGGGCTGCGGAACCTCCTCGAGGAGGAGGGCCTCGAGGTCGTCGGTGAGGCGGCCACCGGGATCGAGGCGGTCGAGAAAGTTCGTGACCTCACGCCCGACGTCGTCGTCATGGACCTCAACATGCCCGGCATGGGCGGCGTCGAGGCGACGCGCCACATCGCCGAGGTGTCGCCGCTCACGCGCGTCGTCGTGCTCACGATCTCCGACGGGGACAGCGACGTGATCGACGCCGTCCTCGCGGGCGCCTGCGGCTACCTGCTCAAGGACTCCAAGGTCGACTACCTCATCGCCGGGATTCGCGCGGCCGCGCAAGGAGAGGCGCTGATCTCGCCCCACATCGCGGCGAAGGTCCTGCAGCGCATCCGCGCGACGAGCGCCCAGCCGGAGATCGAGGAGCTGATCCGCACCGAGCTGTCGCAGCGCGAGATCGAGGTGCTGAAGCTGATCGCGAACGGGAAGGACAACGCGGTGATCGCCGCGGAGCTCCACATCAGTCCGAAGACGGTCAAGAACCACATCTCGAACATCCTCATGAAGCTCCAGATCGACAACCGCATCCAGGCCGCGGTCTACGCCGTCCGGAGCGGCATCGTCTGATAGCTCGCGGGTGCTGCGCACCCGCTCGCTGGGGTTAACGGAACTGCGCCGCCGGGAGAGCGCGGTCTCCCGGCGGCTCCGTGCTGTTTGTCTCGAGGTCGTCTGCATGGAAGCGGTGCCTGGTGTGCTCGCGCGCGGCAGAGGCCGGCGCGAGCACAGTCCGGCCTCCACGTAGGCGTTCCGCCTACGCTCCGGCCCCGGGCGCCAAGAGTGGTTGAAGCGTTCGACCCCTACTCCGGCGCCGGGCGGCGGCGTAACCCTGGGTTACGACGCCGCCGAAGCCGTCGCGGGCGGACACGCCGCCTTCAGGCGGCCT
>CAZRTE010000084.1:0-10507 GCA_964602945.1 uncultured Gaiellales bacterium | reverse complement strand
AGGCCGGCGGCGAGCAGGCCGAGCGCGCCGAGCAGGCTGACGTAGAGCCCGATCCCGCGCGCGGTCGAGACGAAGTAGATGTCCGGCACGGAGATCAGCCGGATGAGGACGAAGATGGTCGCGAGCGCGCCGAGGCCGACGAGCACGAGCCGGTCGGGTGCCGCGGCCGGCAGCTCGATCCCCGCCTCCCGCAGCGCCTCGAGGATCAGGGTCACGAGGCCGACGAAGAAGACGAGCTTGCCGAGCGCTCCCGTGTGCCAGCCGGTCACCGAGAGCGTGATGCCGTTCGGCAGCGTCCCGGCGTACCAGTCGGTGAAGGCCGAGACCGCGAGCACGAGCCCCGAGACCCAGGCGAGACGCTCGCCCCAGCTCGCGACGACCGGCGCGGCGCGCAACGGGCGGGGCGGGCGGCGCTGCGGGTCGGGGCGGAACGGGCGGGCGGACTCCGGTGTTTGCACGCGACCAGTATGGGCAAAGATCATCCTGAGTGTGCGCTGGGCGCGCTCCGAGGTGAGCACGGCAAGGGGTGGAGCAGGTTGGCGGCGCAGGTCGAGGAGCAGGTGGTGAGGTCGGCTTCGCCGATCGAGTCGCCGCCCGACGGCTCCGGTCTCGAGGTCGCGGTGGCCGGCGCAGAGCTCGCCGGCGAGTTCCGCTGCGCCGAGTGCGGCTACGGCGCCGTCGTGCACCGAGTTCTCCCGCAGTGCCCCATGTGCGGCGGCGTGGTCTGGGAGCACAGCAGCTCGCGCACGCACGGCTGATCGCGGGCAGCGGCCTCCGGCCGGAATACTTGCCGGAGTGCCCTCGCTCCTCGACGTGGATCCCGCACTCGTCCGCGTGCCGGCTCCGGCGCTCGCCGCGCTCGTCCGGGCGGTCGCCGTCGCGGGTACGGCCGACACGTCCTCGGAGGCACTGCGCGCGCTCGCGGGAGCCGCGCGTACGGCCACGGGAGCCCACGTGGCGCTCGTCCGGGTCCTCGAAGGCGAGGGCGGGCAGCTCGAGGCCGTCGCGGTCGCAGGTCCGCCTGCGCTCGCCGCCGAGCTCGACGGAACGACCCTCCCTCTGGCCGAGCTGCCGGGCGCGCCGCTGGAGAGCCTCGAGCACGCCCCTGCCGCCGTCCGGCGGGCGGCCGGGCGCGCCGGCGCCTCGCGGCTGCTTCTCGTGCCCGCCCGCGCCGGCGGCCGCGCCGTCTCGCTCGAGCTGTTCCGCTCGGGCGATCCGTTCGCGCCCGAGCAGCGGCTCGCGGCCGAGCTCTGCGCGGCGCACGCGGTCCTCGTCCTCCGCGCCTTCGCCGCCGGCGCGGGCACGGCGGTGTCACGCCTGGCCCGGCCCGCGCTCGAGCTGGCCGGGGAGGCGCTCGCGGCGACGCTGCACGAGGGGGACGCCGCCGGCGACGTGGTGCGGCTCGCGGCAGACGCCGCCGGCGCGAGCGCCGCGATCCTCTGGGAGAGCCGCGAGGGTGTCCTCGTGCCGGGCGCCTCGTGGGGGCTCGGTGACGAGAGCGAACTCGCCGCCGTCCGGGAGCTCGCCCAGGAGGCGTTCGCCCAGCCCGGCCCCGTCCGGGCGCGCCGCGCCGGGCAGCTCCCGGAGAGCCACGGCGTCTCGACGGCCCTGGCGCTCGGACGGCCCCCGTTCGGTGTCCTCCAGCTCCTCCATCCTCTCGGCGAGGAGCCGGAGGCGGACGAGCTCGAGCGGCTCGCCACCTTCGGTGTCCGGGCTGCACACGCGCTCCGTGCCGGCCGGCGGGCGCGGTTGCTCGCCGCCGAGCTCGAGCGCATGCGGGCGCTGCTCGACGTGATCGCGCAGGTGACCGCCGAGCTGTCCGTCTCGCACACGCTCGAGGCCGTGGTCGAGGCGGTGGCGGAGCGGCTCGACATCGACCGTGTCGTCGTCTACCTGCGCGGAGGCGAGGAGGGCAGGCTCGTCGAGGCGGCCGGGCGGGGTCTCGCGGGCCCCCATGCCCGCGTGGCCGAGAGGCTGCTCGACCTCGCACTCGACCCCTCTCCCGACGGCGCCGTGCTCGAGGTGGAGAACGTCGGGCGCGACCCGCGCCTCGAGGGTGTCGCGGCAGCGGCCCGCTCGGCGGCGATCGGCGCCGCGCTCGCGGTGCCGCTCGTCGCGCGCGGGTCGGTCGTGGGCCTGCTCGCCGCGTACCCGCGCGGGCGTCTCGCCGCGACGGGCCACGAGACGGCCCTCCTCGCTGCGCTCGCCGGGCAGCTCGGCGTCGCCGTGCGGAACGCCCAGCTGCACGAGGAGACGGCGCAACTCGGAGAGGAGCGCGAGGTGGCGCTCACGGCGGAGCGGACCGCCGCCCGGCGCCTGCGCGCGCTGTACGAGGTCTCCCGCTCCTTCGCGCAGAGCCTCTCGCTCGACGAGACCCTCGAGGCGCTCGCGCGGACGGTCGTCGAGGTGCTCGAGCTCGACGCGGCGGTCGTGCGGATGCCGGACGAGCGGCGGGAGCTGCTCCTCCCGCTCGCGCTCCAGATCCGCGACCCGCACGTCGAGGAGGCGATTCGCGCCATCCTGCTCCGGCCGCAGGCGTTCGGGCAGCGGAACGTCCAGCGGCTCTTCCGCGAGCGCGCCGCCTTCCGCCTGACGCCCGAGGATGCGGCCGGCGACGACTTCCTGCCGCTGCTCGCCCCGTTCCTCGAGAAGGGCTGGACGGCGGCCGTCGTCCCCGTCGCGCTGCCGAACGAGGTGCTCGCGTCGCTCGGGATCTTCTCCTTCCGGCCCGGCGAGCCGCTCTCGGACGAGACCGTGGATGCCGCGGCGGCGATCGCCGGACAGGCCGCTCTCGCGATCGACAACGCCCGCCTCTACCAGCAGCAGAAGCAGTTCGCCGACACGATGCAGCGCTCGCTCCTGCCGCGCTCGAGGCCGTCCGTGGCCGGGCTCGACGTGGGGGAGGTGTACGAGCCGTCGGCGCGCATGGACGTCGGTGGTGACCTCTACGACTTCGTCGCGCTCGACGACGGCCGGCTCGCCGTCGTGCTCGGGGACGTCACCGGCCACGGCGTCGACGCGACCGCCGACATGGCGATGGCGAAGTTCGTCTTCCGCTCGCTCGCGCGCGAGCACCCCGAGCCCGCGGAGTTCCTGGCGGCCGCGAACGAGGTCATCTGCAGCGAGATCGGGAGCGGCAAGTTCATCAGCATGAGCTACGTGGTCGTCGACGGCGTGGGCGGCACCGTGGCCGGTGCGAGCGCCGGTCATCCCGCGCCGCGCATCGTCCTGCCCGACGGGACGGCGCGCAGCCTCGAGACGCGCGGTCTCGTGCTCGGCATCGACGCGGGCCAGGAGTACGACGAGGTGTCGGCGGAGCTGCCGCCCGGCGCCTCGCTCGTCCTCTACACCGACGGCGTCGTCGAGGCGCGGCGCGACGGGGAGCTCTACGGCGACGAGCGGCTCGAGGCGCTGCTGCAGGCGCGCTACGAGCTGCCGGCACGTGCGCTCGCCGCGGCGATCGCCGAGGACGCGCGCGAGTTCGCGGGCGGCGATCTGTCGGACGACCTCGCAGTCGTCGTCATCCGGCGAACGTGACGGACGCCGTCCTGCCCGACGGGACGCGAGCCGGCGCCGGCGAGGGGCGCGCGGTCCGCGCGTTTCTCGGGCGCCGCCGGCAAAGGAGCCGAGGGAGCGGCGCGCAGGACAGTACGGGTGGTACGGACAAGCGCCGCGAGCGACGGATCCTGCCGCCGGCGGCGCCAGGCGGCGGCGGAGGCCGGCTCCGCCGGCCGGGAGCCGGTGCCGGCGAGGGGCGCGCGGCGCTCCAGTGGCTCGTGCTCGGGGCGGGCGCCGGCTCGACGGCGACGGAGATCTGCGCCTCCCGGCTGCTCGCGCCGTACTTCGGCGCCTCGACGGTCGTCTGGGCGAACGTGATCGGCCTCGTCCTCGCGGCGCTCTCGCTTGGCTACTGGCTGGGCGGCCGGCTCGCGGACCGGCACCCGCACCCGCATGTCCTCGGCCGGGTCGTCGTCGCCGCCGGCGTGCTCGTCGCCGTCGTCCCGTTCGCCGCGCAGCCCCTGCTCGACCTCACCGTGCGCGGCCTCGACAACGTCTCGGCGGGCGCGGTCGTCGGCTCCTTCCTCGGCTCGCTCGTGCTCTTCGCGCCGCCGGTGGTGCTGCTCGGCATGGCCGCGCCCTTCGCGATCAGGCTCGCGGTCTCGGACGTGTCCGGCGCCGGGGGCGTGGCCGGGCGCCTCTACGCGCTCTCGACCGTCGGGAGCATCGTCGGCGTCTTCGTCCCCGCCCTCGTCTCGATCGAGCTGCTCGGGACGCAGCGCACGCTCGTGGGAACCGCCGCGGTCGTCGCGCTCGGCGGCGCGTTGCTCCTGCCCCGCCCCTGGCTGCTCGCCCCCGTCGTGCTCGCAGCGGTGCTCGCCGTCCCGGCCGGCGTCGTGCGACCCGTGGCGGGCCTGCTCTACGAGAAGCAGTCGCAGTACCAGTTCATCCAGGTGGTGCAGAAGGGCCCGCAGCGCGTCCTCTACCTCAACGAGGGAATCGTCGAGCACTCGGTCTGGCGACCGCACACCGTCCTCACCGGCGACGAGTGGGACATGTTCCTGACGGTGCCCCCCTTGCTCGGCCGGCCGGTGCGGAACGTCCTGCTCCTCGGCAACGCAGGCGGGACGACTGCCCGCGCCCTGGCCCGCTTCTACCCGACCGCGAGGATGGACGGCGTCGAGATCGACCCGGCCGTCACCGAGGCGGCGCGCCGCTACCTGGGGCTCGGACGCATTCCGCGCCTGCACGTCGTCACCGCGGACGCGCGGCCGTTCCTCCAGCGCACGCCTGCCCGTTTCGACGCCATCCTGATCGACGCGTACCGGCAGCCGTACGTGCCCTTCTACCTCGCGACCCGCCAGTTCTTCCGCCTCGTCCGCTCGCGTCTCCGGCCCGGGGGGATCGTCGCGCTCAACGTCGCGACCGTGCCCGGCGACCATCGTCTCGCGCGCGACATCGCCGGCACGCTCAGGACCGTCTTTCCGCAGGTGCTGACCTGGCAGGCGCTGAAGCTGAACCAGCTCGTGCTCGGCTTCGACCGGCCGGTCTCGCGCAGACGCCTCCAGGCCGCGGTCGCGCGGACCCCGCTGCGGATCCGGGTGCTGACGCGGCTGCTCGCCGCGCACGCGCAGGCGGCGGCTCCGAGCTCCGATCCCTGGACCGACGACCGGGCCCCGGTCGAGTGGGTGACCGACCGGATGATCCTCGAGTACGCGGCGCGCGGTGCGAGCCTCCATGAGCAGCTCCTCCCGACCGCGCCGTGACGCGGCAGCCCTGTCCCCTGGGGCTAGAATCGCGGTGGTCCGTGGCCCCGCGCACCGGCTTCATCCTCTGTATCGCGCTCGTCTGCGCTCTCGGCGCAGGCGCGAGCCGCGCGCAGGCCGATACGCCGCCGGCGACCATCGCCGACGGCGTCCAGATCGGCTCCGTCGCAGTCGGCGGGATGACTGCCGACGAGGCGACCTCCGCGGTGCGGAGCGCCTACCTCGCCCCGCTCGTGCTCCACGTCGGTCACCAGGGCGTCTCCGTGCTGCCACGACACTTCCACATCGCGGTGCCGGTGGGGCCGGCCGTGCAGGCGGCGCTCACCGCCGAGACCGGCACGGTCGTGCCGCTCTCCCCGAGCTTCGACCTGCAGCGCGTCAAGCAGTGGGTGGCGGCACTCGCGCAGGAGACGTACCGCGCGCCGATTCCGAGCCGCCTGATCCTCCGCCATTCGAAGCCGTTCGCGACGAAGGCCCGCCAGGGCCGCTCGCTCGTCAGGCTCGCGACCCGTGCCCGGGTCGTCGCCGCGCTCCGGAGCGGCGCCAGGACGACGATCTTCACGCCGCTCAGGAAGCTGAGGGCCCGGGCGTTGCAGCCCGAGCCGGTGATCGTGATCCGGCGCGGGTCGAACCGCCTCTCGCTCTTCAAGGGAACGCGGCTCGTGCAGACGTTTCCGGTGGCGACCGGCATGCCGCAGTATCCGACTCCGCTCGGCAGGTTCCAGATCGTCGTCAAGTGGGTGAACCCGTGGTGGTACCCGCCGACCCAGGATGCGTGGGCGGCGGGTCTCAAGCCGGTGCCGCCCGGGCCGGGGAACCCGCTCGGGACGCGCTGGATGGGCCTGAGCTCCCCGGGTGTCGGCATCCACGGCACGAGCGAGCCGTGGTCGATCGGCCACTCGGAGTCGCACGGTTGCATCCGGATGCAGGTGCCGTCCGCGGAATGGCTGTTCGCACGCGTCCGCATCGGCACGCCGGTCTTCATCGTCGCCGCGTAGTGATGTGGCCGGTGACCTTGCCCGGTGCTCGGGGTGCACGGTGCGGCACGGGCTGAAGCTCGGAGCGCAGGTGCTCGCGGTGCTGGGGGTCGGCGTGCTCGCCGGCCTGCTCGGCTGGCAGCTCACGCACCAGCCGCCGGCGCCGCAGGTCGGGGCGCGTGCGCCCGCGTTCTCGCTGCCGCAGCTCGACGGCCGGGGCCCGCTGTCGCTGGCGTCGTTCCGCGGCAAGACGGTCGTGCTCAACTTCTTCGCCTCCTGGTGCGACCCGTGCAAGCGCGAGGCGCCGGTACTCGAGCGGCTCTGGCAGCAGGACCGCAGCCGCAACCTCGTCGTCCTCGGCGTCGACGCGAACGACTCGCGCGGGGATGCCCTCCGGTTCGTGCACGCGCACGGCGTCACGTATCCGGTCGTCTCGGATGCGAACGGCCGCGTCGCGGCGAGCAGCTACGGCATCGCGAACCTCCCCGTGACGTACGTCCTCGACGGGAAGGGGAGGATCGTGGGCGGCGAGATCCTCGGGCCGGTGAGCGACCATCCCTACGGGCAGACCTTCGACCGTTACGTCCGGGCGGCGCTGAGATCGTGACCGCGCGGCTGAAGCTCGGCCTGCAGGTGCTCGCGCTCGCGGGTGTGGCAGGGCTGCTCGCGCTCCTCGTCTGGCAGCTGCTCAGGCACCAGGAGCACGCGCCGCGCGTGGGCGCCCTGGCTCCGGCGTTCACGCTCCCCCGGCTCGAAGGGCCGGGGAAGGTGACGCTCGCGTCGTTCCGCGGCCGGCCGGTGGTGCTCAACTTCTGGGCGTCGTGGTGCAACCCGTGCAAGAGCGAGGCGGCCGTCCTCGAGCGCGACTGGAAGACGTACCGCGGCAAGGGAGTCGTCTTCCTCGGGGTCGACTACCACGACCTCGCGTCCGACGCGCGCCGCTTCGTCTCGGCCCACGGGCTGACGTTCACGATGCTGCAGGACGGCTCGGGCAGCGTCACGGGCAGCTACGGCGTCTCGCAGGTACCCGAGACGTACGTCCTCGACCGGCAGGGGCGGATCGTCGCCCATCTCACCGGGCCGATCACCCAGGGCGTGTACGCGGGCGAGTTCCGCAAGGCGCTCGCGAAGGCGGCCGCATGATCCTGCGCCTGGCCGCCGTGGCCGTCGCGGCGCTCGCGCTCGCGGGCCCGGCGGCGGCCGCCTGCGCCCATCCCCGCACGTCCCTCGCCTATCTCGAGGGGCAGGTCATGTGCCCGACCTGCCACACGACCCTCGACCAGTCGGATTCGGCGGCCGCGCGGCAGATCGAGGGCTTCATCAGGCAGAAGATCGCCGCCTGCTGGACGGCGCAGCAGATCGAGTCGGCGCTCGTCGCGAACTACGGCAAGGGGATCCTCGCAGCCCCGCCGCACGAGGGCTTCGACCTGCTCGCCTGGTGGCTGCCGATCGCCGGTGTCCTCGCGGGGGCCGCGCTGCTCGGAGTCGGCGTCTGGCGCTGGAGCCGTCGCCGGGAGCCCGAGCCGGAGCCCGAGGCGTCCGGTCTCGACGAGGAGACCGAGCGGCGGCTCGACGAGATCCTGGCACGCTTCGACTGATGGGTGTCCGGCTCGCCGTCTCCTTCGCCGCCGGCTTCGTCTCGGTCGTCACGCCGTGCGTGCTCCCGCTCGTCCCGGGCTATCTCGCCGCGGTCTCGGGGGTCGATGCGGGGCGGCTCGGCGAGCGCGGCACGATCCGGCGCGTCCTCGTGACGAGCATCCCGTTCATCCTCGGCTTCACCGTCGTCTTCGACATCCTCGGCGCCGGGGCGACGGCGATCGGCAGCGTCGTCTCCAAGAGCGCGCAGACGGAGATCGCCGGCTTCGTGCTCGTGGTGCTCGGGCTCGCCTTCGTCGGCCTGCTGCCCGTGCCCGAGCGAATCGTCGCCCCGGGGCTGCTCGGCGTCGCCCGCCGGCGCGGCTCGCGGGTGCTGCTCGGCGGCGCCTTCGCCACGTGCGCCGCTCCGTGCATCAGCGTCGTGCTCGCCTCGATCCTCGTCCTCGCGAGCACGACGGGCACCGTCCTCAAGGGGGTCGTGCTGCTCACGATGTACGCGCTCGGGCTCGGCGCCGCGTTCCTGCTCGCCGGGGTGGCGTTCTCGCGTGCGATGGGCGCCTTCCGCTGGCTGCGCGACCGCTTCACGCTGATCCAGGTCGCGAGCGGGCTCGTGCTCGTCGCGCTCGGCCTGCTCCTCTTCTTCGGCCGCGACTGGTGGCTGCAGGTCGCCCTCAACCGGGCCCTGATCGACCTCGGCCTCGCGAAGCCCTGAAGAGGCTGTTCCGCGCTAGTAACAGACTGTTACTAGGTGAGGCGGAACCCGTGCAAGTTCCACGGCGGCACCGGCCGGCGCGGCCGTGTCCCCGCTCGTAACAGTCTGTTACTAGCGAAGATCCGGCGGCTCGAGCTCGAGCGAGCCGCCCGCGACTCGTTCCCGCGCGCTCTCGACTTGGCGCAGGAGCCCCTCGACGTCGACCCCGCGGCGTGCGGGAGCGTACGGGCCCAGGCGCCGCGCCGCCTTCTCGAGCTGGCGTGCGGTTGCGACGGGACGGCCGCGGCCCGCCTGGTACCAGGCGACGGCGACGTGGACGAGGCCCTGGAAGAAATCGCGCTCCTCGGCCGGGGCCACGTGCCAGGCCTGCTCGAGCTCCTCGTGCGCCTCGAAGTAGCGCCCGGCGCGGATCTCTTCCAGTCCTCGCTTGAACGCGTCCTCCACGACGTTCTAACCTTCGCACGTGGCGACGATCCTGCTCTGTGGGGTCGATCTCTTCATGCGGGGGAAGCTCGAGGCGCTTCTACCCGACCACCGCCTGGTCACGGTCGACCACACCGAGGACCCGGAGCTCGTGGTGGCGGACGTCTCGCGCGTCGATCCGGAGGAGGTCGCCGACGCGTACCCGGACGCCCCGCTCGTCGGATTCACGAACCACACGGACACGGCGGGCCTCCGCGCCGCGCACACCGCCGGCTTCGACCAGGTGCTCGCGAAGTCGGCTCTCGTCGAGAGGATCGGGGAGATCGTCACGCAACTCTCCGGATCTCCTGAACCGTGACAGTTACCGATCAGAAGCCCGCTACCGGTGATCTACAGTACGGCGCGTGACGTACATCATCGCCGAGCCCTGCATCGACATCAAAGACCGCTCCTGCGTCGACGTCTGTCCCGTCGATTGCATCTACGAGGGGGAGAGGATCCTCGTCATCGACCCCGAGGAGTGCATCGACTGCGGCGCCTGCGAGCCCGAGTGCCCGGTCGAGGCGATCTTCCCCGAGGACGCGCTGCCGGACAAGTGGAATGCGTTCGTCGAGATCAACTACGCGTACGAGAAGGGAATGGGCGTCGTCGACGAGCTGACGCAGCGCTACGCGGACGAGAACGACGTCCACAACGAACCGATCGAGTAGAGCGCAGCCCGCGACGTGAGACCGCTCACGCTCGATCATGTCGCGTACTGGCTCGCGGATCGCGACGCCATCGCCGAGTTCGCCGTCGCCAACCTCGGCATGCACGTGATCGAGCGCACGGACGCCTTCACCCTCGTCGGCGCCGACGCGCGGCGCGGCAAGTTGACGCTCTTCGCCGCCGCAGGACCGCGCGAGCCCGGAGCGCTCGAGCACGCTGCGCTGCGCGTGCGCGACCTCGAGCGGGCGCTCGCCGCGCTGCCGGCCGACGTCGGCGTCGAGCGGCGGCGCGACGGCGAGGCGTACTTCCAGCTGGGCGAGGGGGTCGCGCTGGGGCTCGTCGAGGCGGAGACCGCAGTCGACTACGACCTCGACCACGTCGCTCTCCGCTCGGCGGACCCGCAGGCGACCGCGTCGGAGTACGGCTCCCTCGGCTTCCGTCCTGCGCCTCCGGGGCCGGGCGGCCATCCCCGCGTCGAGGTCGGCGGCGCCTGGCTCGAGTTCCATCCGGGCGAGCCCGGAGCGCCGGAGCGGCCGCTGCTCAACCATCTGGCCGTGCTCGTCGACTCGGCGGACGAAGCTCTCGCAGCCGCCCGCGATCTGGGCATCGAGGTCGACGACGTGGTCGACGCCCCGAACACCCTCGCGGTCTTCATCCGCGGCCCCGAGCACGTACGCATCGAGTACGTCGAGCACAAGCCGACCTTCTCGCTGCGCTAGGACATGTCCATCCGAGACACGGCTGGAACCAGGTTCCGGACGTGGCTGTAGAGGTCACCGTCGCCGGCGCGGGGATGGCGGGGCTCGTGGCCGCTGCCCGGCTCCGTG
>CAZRTE010000083.1:0-10550 GCA_964602945.1 uncultured Gaiellales bacterium | reverse complement strand
AGCCGCTGGCCGTGACGAACAACTCGGCCACCTACAACGGCGGCTACGGCTTCTCGGGCGCGGACGACGAGGGCATCCCGGGTAGTGACGCCTACCCGGTCGCCGGCAGCGGCAACACGGGTAGCGGCACGAACGGCACCGGCGACTGCTACCTCGTCGCCGGCTGCAGCTAGACCGAAGCACCTCTCGACCGATCCCTGGAGCGGGCCGCGGAGACGCGGCCCGCTCCGTCTCGTGCCCGGCCTCGCTCATCGTGCGCTCACGCGTCCCGGGAACTCTGCTGTCGTGACCGAGGATCCCTACGGCTGGGACAAGCGCGTCGAGGCGTGGGAGGAGGTCGCTGCGAGCGAGGCCTTCCTCGCGATCCGCGACCGGATCGTCCAGCTGGCGGAGCCTCGGCGCGAGGACGTGGCCGTCGATCTCGGCGCCGGCACGGGTCTCCTCGCCCTGGCGCTGGCGCCGCGCGTGCAGGAGCTCGTCGCCGTCGACATCTCGCAGCGGATGCTCGACCGGCTCGACGACGCGGCGATCGCCGACGGTCTGCACAACGTCGACACGCTCGCCGCCGACCTGCGCCGGCTTCCGCTCGAGGACGAATCCGCCGACCTCGTCGTCTCGAACTACGCCTTCCACCACCTCGACGACGTCGCGAAGGAGCTCGCTCTCGCCGAGGCGCGACGGATCCTGCGCCCGGGAGGCCGGCTCGTGATCTGCGACATGATGTTCTCGCTCACGCTCGGAGCGCGCGACCGCCGTCTCGTCTGGGAGAAGGTCGTGGCGCTGCTCAAGCGGGGCCCCGCCGGCGTCGTCCGCATCCTCCGCAACGGGGCCCGCATCGCCGCCGGGCGCTGGGAGCAGCCGGCGTCGCCGGAGGCGTGGGAACGGATGCTCGAGGCCCGCGGGTTCGAGGAGGTGCGGGTCGAGCTGCTCCGGCACGAGGCGGCGGTCGCCGTGGCGCGCCGGCCGTCCCGCGCGCCTACGGGAGCTCGAGTGCGCGTCGCCCAAGCCGCTGCCAGCGGGCGCTGAAGAGCGAGGCGCTCCAGCGGACGCGCTCGCCGCTCAGCGGGTCGTTCACGAGCACGTAGCCGGGGCCGGCGCCGACGAGGACGACGGCGTGCTCGCCGAGATTGACCGTGATCTCGTGTCCCGACGGCGTCAGCCAGCTGAGGTACGGGCCCGGCGTGAGGCCGACCCAGGCGAGGACGGGGTGCCCTGCCAGCACGGCCGCCCGCACGGCGTCGACGCTGCGGCCGTGCAGGTCGACGAGCCGGACCCCGTAGCGGGCGGCCAGGCTGCGCACCGGCGGCTCGTAGACGCCGAAGCCGCCCTCGGGGCCGCCGCCGTCGGCCCGCCCGACGAAACCACGCTCGGGATCGCCCCAGCGGAAGAGCGTGCTACCCGGCACGGGCTCGGGATCCAGCGGGCCGCTCTGCGGCAGGCGCGACTGCAGCGCGAGCTGTCCGGCGTGCACGCCTGCAGCCGCGAGCAGCATCGAGAGCGCCGTCGCCTCGCAGTCGTTGTGGAGGACCTGACGGACGGGGCGGAGCGCGATCGAGCTCCGTTCCGGCACGACCCGTAGGTCGACGCGCGTCGCACCCCTGGCCAGCGCCCGCCGGATCTCGGCACGCGCGCGAGCGCGCGGGATCGCGAGCACGAGCCGGGCGCGACCCTTCCGGACGGTCAGGTGCCGCGGCAGGCGGAAGCTCGAGGCATGGCCCCGCTCGACCCGACCGAGGCGTGTGCCCTGGGCGAAGACCGCGAGCCTGCGGGGGAGCGGCTGCGTCCGGGTGGCCGTCGTCCCGGAATGCCCGGCGCCGCAGCCGGCGACGACGATGCCGGCCGAGAGCACGGCGAGAGGTCGGAGTACGCGCATCCTCGCGCACGCTACTCGCAGGCAGATGACAGCTCGAGGAGGAGACCGGCCGTCCGCCCGCGACTCGTCGCCGGGCTCGCAGGAGATACCCGGCTTTCCTTCAGGTGGTCCCCAGTCGTGGCTGCGAGGTTCTGGAGGCATTGGGACGTAGGCTCTCGTCATCGAATCGACCGTCCCACTCGACCGGTACTCCGAGCCCGCGGAGCTGCTCGCCAGGCTCGGGCGGAACCCGTTCTCGGTCTTCATCCGCTACGACGCGCCGTGGCGCTGGGTGGTGGGGGACGGAGGAGCAGCCGCGTACCTCGAGCACGCCGGCGTCGCCCTCGTCTGGGGCGATCCGCTGGCCGAGGACGCGGGGACGTTCCTGGAGGAGCTCACGGGCGAGCTGCGGTCGCGACGGCTCCGGATCTGCCTGCTGCTGATCGGGGAGGAGCTCGCGCGGCTCGCGCACGCGCGCGGCTACGCGGTGCTCAAGGTGGGGGAGCAGCCGTTCTTCGACCTCGCCACCTGGCGGCAGCCGCGCGGCGACCCCGGCAAGCATCTCCGCTGGTGCTTGAACAAGGCACGTCGCGCCGGCGTCGAGGTGCAGGCGTACGAGCCACGTGACGAGGCGGCGGTGCACGACGCCCTTGCGGCGTGGCAGTGCGGGCTCGGGCGTGCGTCGGCGGACTCGTTTCTCGCGGCTTCCCCGCTCACGCGTGCGGCCGAGAAGCGGCTGTTCCTCGCGCGGACCGACGGACGGATCGAGGCGTTCGTGGCCTGCTCGGCGGTGCCGGCGGCCCGGGGCTGGCTGCTGGAGGACCTGATCCGCCGGCCGGACGCGCCGGTGGGTGCGACGGAGGCGCTGGTCGTCCACGCGCTGGAGGCTCTCGCCGCCGACGGCGCGGCAGGCGCCTGGCTGGACCTCGCGCCGCTGCGCGGGCTCGGCTCGCAGCTCGACCGCAGGGCCCGTTTCATCTTTCGCGCGGCGCGTCCGGCGGTCGCGTGGTTCGACACGCGCTACCGCTTCCGCGCGCTCACGACCTACCTCGGCAAGTTCCAGCCCACGGAGTGGGTGCCGCGCTACGTCGCGCTCAACCCCGTGCTGCCGACGCCGTCGCTCGTGCGGGCGGTGCGGACGCTGCTGTAGACGGGCTTACGACCCCGACTTGAGGTAGCCGAGCCGCGCGGCAGCCTGGTAGATCTCCTTCACCGCGGGGGCCGCCGCCTCGGAGCCGTAGCCGCCGTGCTCGATCATGGCGACGACGACGAGCTTCGGATGGTCGTACGGCGCCCACGACGCGTACCAGGAGTGGACGCCGAGCGGCGGCGCCTCGGCCGTGCCCGTCTTGCCGGCGACCTTGATCGGGAAGCCGCTGAAGACGGCGGACGAGGTGCCCTGCGCCCCGTTCGCCGCCAGGTACAGGCCCTGCTTGATCGCCGCCGTGTAGGGGGAGAGCTTGATCTTGCGCACCGGCTTGAAGCGGAGCACGTGACGGACGCCGTCCCGGATCACGGCCTCGCCGACGTGCGGCCGGACGACCGTGCCGCCGTTGACGAGGGCGCAGTAGGCGACGGCGAGCTGGAGCGGGCTGACCTGGAGGGCACCCTGGCCGATCGCGAGGTTGATCGCCTGCCCCTCCGTGTACGGCGTGCCGGTGAGCTTCTCGAACCTCCAGCCGGGCATGGGGAGGTAGCCGGCGGCCGCCCCGACGAGGTCGATCGGCGGCTGCGTTCCGAGACCGAGCATCCGTGCCCAGCGCTGGATCAGCGTCGCCTTCGCCTTCGGGTTCGCCGCCCAGATGCGGTCGCCGAGCCGGTAGAACCACGTGTCGCACGACTGCTCGAGCGCCGTGGGGAGGGTCATGTACTCGTAGATCCCCGCCTCGACGTTGTGGAAGACGTGGCCGCCGAGATCGAAGGACCCGGAGCAGAGCTGCGGGGTCGTCGGCGTGATGATCCCGGCGCTGAGAGCCGCCTCGGCGATGATCGGCTTGAAGGTCGAGCCGGTCGGATAGACGCCTGCGATCGCCCGGTTCAGCAGTGGGGAAGCCTGGTCGCCGAGGAGCCGCTGGTAGTAGCGCGGGTTCTCCGCCGCCTCCTTCTCGCTGAACCTGGGGACGCTCACCATCGCCTTGATCGCGCCGGTGCGCGGGTCGATCGCGATCGCCGAGCCGCCCGTCGGGCTGTAGCCGGCCGTGCGGCCGGCGGCCATCCCGTCGAGCACCGCCTTCGCGGCCGCCTTCTGCAGGCGGGTGTCGATGGAGAGCTGGAGCGTCGGCGGCTGCTTCTGCCGCGGCATCTTGAGCGGTCCGGCGATACGGCCGAGCGAGTCGACGGGGATCCTCGCCTGGACGAAGCCCTTGTTCAGGATCGAGTCGTAGGCCGCCTCGACGCCGGTCTGGCCGACGACCTCGCCCGCCTGCGCGCCCTCGTACGCGCCCGATTTGAGCTCCTGGGGGCTCACCTGGCCGACCAGCCCGAGGAACTCGCCGCCGAAGGCGCCGAGTGGGTAGCTGCGCGACGCCTCCGCCTCGACCTTGAAGCCGGGGAACTTCGAGCTCCGCTCCTGCAGGTAGTTCGCGAGCGCCGCCTGCGGATGGGGGATGACGACGGCGGGCGCGAACGGCGACTGGAGGACGTCGTGCGCGATGCGTGCGACGAGGACGTGGGGCTTCATCCCGCCGAGAGCGGCGAGACGGCGGATCGCCTGCAGGCCGGCGGGGCTCGGGTGCCAGTTGCCGTGCGCGTCGCGGCTGCCGAGGGAGGCCGCGTCGGCGTCGACGACGAGGTGCCCCTCCGTTCCCGCGAGCAGGCGGCCGCGGTCGTCGACGATCGCGCCACGGGCGCCGAGCAGCCGGACGGTCCTGTACGCCTGCCTGTGCGTCTGCTTCGCGTACTGCTTGCCGTGCAGCACCTGGATCGACCAGGCGCGCAGGACGAGGAGCGAGAGTCCCGCGGCCACGATGACGGCGAGCCCCCCGACGCGGACGTAGAAGCCGGGGCTGCGGAAGTAGGGCGCGTCGGCGCGCGAGTACGGCTGCAGGCGGCGCCCGCCCGGCCCACTGCGCGGAATGCGCGGGGTCTTCCGGCTGCGTGTCGTCGGCTTCGCCCGCGACGTCAGCAGCCACCGACGACGGAGCTTCGGACGCCCGCGAGGTTCCGGTCTCGAGATCGCCACGGACCGGCCCAGAGTAGTCGACTTCTGCGGCGGTCTACTCCTCCGCGAGCTCGTCGGCGAGCAGCGAGAGCGCGAAGCAGCGCCACGCGAGGTCCGTCTCGCTGAGCAGCGACTCGATCGCGCCGGTGACGGCGGGCAGCTCCTCGGCCGGCAGGTCCTCGAGCGCGGTCACGAGCTGGGCGCGACGGTCGGGAGTGTCGAGCTCGGCCGCGAGGCGTTCCGCGGCGATCGAGTCGAAGCCGAGGTCGCGGTGCGGGTCGCCGCCCGCGGCGAGGACGAACATCGCCCTCCTGCGCGCGGCGTTCAGCTCGCTCTCGTCGATCGCGATGCGGTCGTGCACGAGCCAGCAGAGAAAGACGAGCAACTCGCTCGAGCGCGGGTCGAGCTCCGACCGCTCGAGCTCCTCGAGCCGCTGACGCCGCGTCCCGCTCACGAGGGAGGACCCTAACCCGGATCGCGGCAGTCGCCCGTCTCGCCCTCGCAGCAGCCGATCTTGAGCCGGCAGCGCGGGCACTGGAACGTCCCGTGGCGCCACTCCATCTCGGCGTTGCAGCGGGGGCAGATCTCGAGCGCCGTCCGGCTGGTCGCGACGTGCACGGAGCAGAGGCTACGAGTCGCGGAGGACGCCCTCCGGCTCCCAGCGCAGGCGGGCGCGGATCTCGTCCTCCTCCGCCGCGCGGAAGCCGAGCCGCTCGTAGAGCATCCGTGCGCGCCGGTTCACGTGCAGCACGTGCAGCGTGAGCGGCTTGCCCGCGACGCGCGCCTCGTCCTGCAGCGAATGGACGATCGCCGAGCCGATGCCCTGTCCCTGCCAGCGGGGGTGGATCTCGATGTCGCCGAGGAACAGCTCGTCGGGCAGATCCTCGACGGACAGGACGCCGACGTCCGCGTCGCCGGACCGGACGATCCGCAGCCGCTCGGGCTGGAAGCGGCGCTCGAAGAAGCCGAGCTGCTCGGCGTCGTCCCAGCCCCAGACGCGCTCGACGTGCTCCCGGAACGAGAGCTCATGCAGGCGGCGCAGGAACTCCCGGTCGTCGGGGCGCGCCGGCCGGAGGCTCCAGTCAGGCGTCGTGATACTCGTCCGCGATCGCGAGGACGTCGTCGAGGATCGCAAGGCCCTCCGCCAGCTCCTCGCGCGTGATCGTGAGCGGCGGGCAGACCATGACGACGTTCCAGTGCGTCATGAGGTAGAGCCCTCGCTCGAGCGCCGCCTTCGCCAGGCGCGCGACCGGGGCCGCCGCCTCGCCCTTCGCGTTGAAGGGGACGAGCGGCTCGCGCGTCTCGCGGTTGCGGACGAGCTCGAGTCCCCAGAAGCAGCCGAGCCCGCGCACCTCGCCGATCGACGGATGGCGCCCGGCGAGACCGTGCAGCGCGTCGCGGAACACGTCGCCGGTCGCGGCCGCCTGCTCGACGATCCCCTCCTCCCGGAACGCCTCGATCGACGCGACGCCGGTCGCGCACGCGAGCGGATGCCCGCTGTAGGTGAGGCCGCCCGCGAAGTAGCGGCCGCGTACCCAGTCGGCGATCGGCTCGCGGATCGCCATCGCGCCGAGCGGCACGTAGCCGGAGTTGATCCCCTTCGCCATGGTCAGGATGTCGGGAACGACGTCCCAGTGGTCGACCGCGAACCACTTGCCGGTGCGGCCGAAGCCGGCCATCACCTCGTCGGCGATGAGCAGGATCCCGTGGCGGTCGCAGACCTCGCGGATCGACTGCAGGTAGCCGTCCGGCGGGACGATGATCCCGTTCGTCCCCGTGACCGGCTCGAGGATGACGGCCGCGACCGTCTCGGGCCCCTCGTACTGGAGGATCTCCTCGAGGTGCGGGCCGCCGCTGCAGACGGGGCACGGGTCCGGGTGCCCTGCGGGGCAGCGGTACGTGTACGGGTCGAGCATCCGCACGACGCCCGGGATCGAGGGCTCGGCCGGCCAGCGGCGCGGATCGCCGGTGAGCGTGACCGCACCGGCCGTCGCGCCGTGGTAGCTCCGGTAGCGGGCGACGATCTTCTGGCGGCCCGTGTACCAGCGCGCGAGCTTGATCGCGTTCTCGTTCGCGTCTGCGCCGCCGTTCGTGAAGAACGTCATCGAGATGTCGCCGGGCGTCACCTCCGCCAGCAGTCGCGCGAGCTCGGAACGGGGCTCGGTGGCCATGGGCGGGCCGATCGTGCAGAGCCGCTCCGCCTGCTCCTTGATCGCGGCCACGAGCTTCGGGTGCTGGTGGCCGATCGAGACGTTGACGAGCTGGGACGCGAAGTCGAGGTAGCGCTTCCCGTCGAAGTCCCAGAAGTAGCGGCCCTCCGCACCAGCGACCGGGATCGGCTCGATCGCGTCCTGCACCGACCAGGAATGGAGGACGTAGCGCTTCGCGTCGCTCCGGACCTGCTCGCCGCGCTCTGTGTTCCGCTCGATCGCCGTCATGTGGCTAGGCTAGTCGACATGTCCGAGACCGTCGACGCACCAGCCGCGACCCGGATCCCGCACTGGATCGGCGGGCGCCGCGTCGAGGGAAGCTCGGGACGCAGCGGGCCCGTCTACAACCCCGCCACCGGGCGCCAGACGGGCGTCGTCGACTTCGCGACGGCCGAGGAGGTCGCTGCGGCGGTCGAGGCGGCCGCGGAGGCGTTCCCGGCCTGGCGCGAGACCTCGCTCGCAAAGCGGGCCGAGATCTTCTTCCGCATCCGGCAGCTCGTGCACGAGCGTCGCGACGAGGTGGCGGAGATCCTCGTCCGCGAGCACGGCAAGGTCTTCTCGGACGCGGTGGGGGAGGTCACGCGCGGGCTCGAGGTGATCGAGTACTGCTGCGGCATCCCGACGCTGCTCAAGAGCGAGTACTCCGAGCAGGCGTCGACGGGGATCGACGTGTACTCGATCCGGCAGCCGCTCGGCGTCGTCGCCGGTATCACGCCGTTCAACTTCCCCGTGATGGTGCCGATGTGGATGTGGGCGCCGGCGATCGCCTGCGGGAACACCTTCGTGCTCAAGCCGTCGGAGAAGGATCCGTCGGCGTCCCTGTGGACGGCGGAGCTGCTCGCGGAGGCCGGGCTCCCCGACGGCGTCTTCAACGTCGTGATGGGCGACAAGGTCGCGGTCGACGCGGTGCTCGAGCATCCCGGCGTCGCGGCCGTCTCCTTCGTCGGCTCGACCCCGATCGCGCGGCACGTGTACGAGACCGCCACCGCTCGCGGGAAGCGCTGCCAGGCGCTCGGCGGGGCGAAGAACCACATGATCGTGCTCCCCGACGCGGATGTGGACGCTGCGGCGGATGCGGCCGTGTCCGCCGGCTACGGCTCCGCCGGCGAGCGGTGCATGGCCGTCTCGATGGTCGTGGCCGTCGGTGATGTCGCCGACGAGCTTCGCGCCGCGATCGAGGAGCGGATCCCGAAGGTGAAGGTCGGCGACGGGATGGAGCCCGGCTCCGAGATGGGGCCGCTCGTGACGAAGGAGCACCGCGACCGCGTCGCCTCGTACGTCGAGGGCGCGCCGGGGGAGGGGGCGACGGTCGTCGTCGACGGCCGCGACGGCGTGCCGGACGAGGGCTTCTTCCTCAACCCGACCCTGCTCGACGACGTCGAGCCGGGGATGAAGGCGTACGCCGACGAGATCTTCGGTCCCGTGCTCGGCATCACCCGCGTCGCGACGTACGAGGAGGCGGTGCGGCTCGTGAACGAGAACCCGTACGGGAACGGCGTCGCGATCTTCACGCGCGACGGCGGCGCGGCGCGGCAGTTCCAGTTCGACGTGCAGGCGGGGATGGTCGGGATCAACGTCCCGATCCCGGTGCCGGTCGCGTATTACTCGTTCGGCGGCTGGAAGGCGTCCCTCTTCGGCGACCGCCACGTGTACGGGCCGGAGGGGATCGACTTCTACACGCGCGGCAAGGTCGTCACCTCCCGCTGGCCCGATCCCGCCACCTCGCGGGTCGACCTCGGCTTTCCCCAGACTCGCTGAGCGGCGTAGAGTCGTCGGCGAGGGCACCGAATCGAGGAGGAGTGCGATGAACACCGTGACGCTCGTGCACCACCGTGTGGCCGACTACGAGGCGTGGCGGAAGGTCTACGACAGCGTGCGGGACGTCCAGCGGGAAGGCGGCGTGCGCTACGAGCGCGTGCTGCAGGACGCGGACGACCCGGCCATGGTCGTCGTCGTGCACGAGTTCGACGACCGTGCGACCGCGGAGGCGTTCTTCGCACAAGCGGACCTGAAGGACGCGATGGTCCACGCCGGCGTCGATCTCGACTCGTTCCGGACCGAGTATCTCGAGGACCGCGGCGGCAGCGAGCTCTAGGCGCGGCGCACTTCGGCGACGATGAGCGAGCCGCCGCACCACCGACCGCTCGACGCGCAGGTGATCCCTCGCTTCGCGGGGATCCGGACGTTCATGCGCGTGCCGCACACGAGCGAGCTCGCGGGCGTCGACGCCGCCGTCTGCGGCATCCCGTTCGACACCGCGACGAGCTACCGGACGGGCGCGCGCTTCGGGCCGGAGGCGATCCGGTCGGCGTCCGCGCTCCTCCGTCCCTACAACCCTGCGCTCGGCGTGAACCTCGTCGAGACGCTGTCCATCGTCGACTGGGGCGACCTGCCCGTCTCGCCCGGTGACACCGAGCGGACGTACGGGCAGGTGGAGGAGGCGCTCGCGCCGCTGCTCGAGGCGGGCGTCTTCCCGCTCGTGCTCGGCGGTGACCATTCGGTCACGCTCCCCGAGCTGCGCGTCGTCGCGCGGCGGCACGGCCCCCTTGCGCTCGTCCAGCTCGACGCCCACGGCGACACGTGGGACGAGTACTTCGGGCAGCGGTTCTTCCACGGCACGACCTTCAAGAGGGCCCTCGAGGAAGGGCTGATCGAGCCGGCCGCGTCGGTGCAGGCGGGACTCCGCGGCTCGCTCTACGGCGCCGACGACATCGAGTCGGCGCGTGAGCTCGGGTTCACCGTCCTGTCCTGCGACGAGCTGCGGGCCCTCGGGCCGGAGGCGTACGGCGAGCTCGTGCGCAGCCGAACCGGTGGGCGCCCGGTCTTCCTCTCCTTCGACATCGACGTCCTCGACCCGGCCTTCGCCCCGGGCACGGGAACGCCGGAGGTCGGCGGCCTCTCGACGGCCGAGGCGCTTGCCTGCCTGCGTGCCCTGCGCGGACTCGGTCTCGCCGCGGCCGACGTCGTCGAGGTCTCGCCGTCCTACGACGGCCCGGGGCAGCCGACCGCGCTCGCGGCCGCGAACGTCGCCTACGAGCTCCTCTGCCTTCGCGCGGGCTCGCGAGACCTGCGGTCTCGCTCGCCGGGTCCGGGCGAAGAGCTTCGCTCTTCGCCCGGGGGGTGAAGGAACGAGGGTCGGGGAGAGCGTGGTCTCCCCGGCCCTCGTGCTGTCAGGGCTTGTTTGGGCTGTGAGGCGTCAAGCGATGTCTGGGTGTCGCGTGGGGGCAGGCCGCCTATCGGCGGCGTGTCCGCCCGCGACGGGTTCGGCGGTGGCGTAAGGCTTCGCTTCGCTCTCCTTACGCCGCCGCCCGGCGCCGGAGTGGGGTCT
>CAZRTE010000082.1:0-11177 GCA_964602945.1 uncultured Gaiellales bacterium | reverse complement strand
CCCCCACGCGACACAGGCGCAGCGTGAACCCATCCCAGCCCAAACAAGCCCTGACGGCACGAGGGCCGGGGAGACCGCGCTCTCCCCGGCCCTCGTTCCTTGCTGTCCAGCGAGCGAAGCCGAAGGCTTCGCGAGCTAGTTGAGTTGCCACTCCTCGTCGCGGATCAGGGGTACGGCGCTGCCGTCCGCGAGCACCGCGTCCACCTCGAGCTCGGGGCTGCCGACCATGAAGTCGACGTGGATGTTCGCGGCGTTCATCGCCTCGTCCGGCTCACCGTCGAACGCGTCCGCGAGGCCCATGCCGTAGGCGATGTGGCAGGTGGCGTTCTCGTCGAAGAGCGTGTCGTAGAAGAGGATCCCCGACCGGCCGACCCGCGACTCCTTCGTCACGAGGGCGAGCTCGCCGAGCCGGTCGGCGTTCTCGACCGTGGCGAGGTGGCTGCGGACGAGCTCCGCGCCGGTCTCCGCGTCGACCTGGACGATCCGTCCGTCCTCGAACGTGAGCTCGAGCCCGCGCACGAGCTGCCCGGAGAGCGAGAGCGGGAGGCTCGAGCGGATGGTGCCCTCGGCGCGCCGCGGGTCCGGCGTCGTGAAGATCTCCTCCGTCGGCATGTTCGCGACGTACTCGATCCCGCCGGCGGTGCGGAAGCGGGCGCTGCCCCAGTGCGCGCTCGGCAGCAGCCCGACGGTGAGGTCGGTGCCAGGGCCGCGATAGTGGATCGCGTCCGGACGCAGCTCGCCCAGCGCGGCGGCGCGCGCCTCGAGCCGGTCGAGATGCTCCGTCCAGGCCGCAATCGGATCCGGCTCGTCGAGCCGCATGCAGAAGGCGACGGCCTCCCACAGCCGCTCGACGTCCGGCTCGCCGAACACCTGCTTCGCCCAGCCCTCGTTCGGGGCGCCGATCCCGCACCAGTTGACGGAGTGCTCGCGGTGGTGGCGCCGGTTGATCTCGGCGAGCTCGAGAGGGATCGCACGGCCGACCCGGTCGCCGTCGAGATCCGCGAGCAGCTCCGGCTCGGGATTCCCCATCGTCGCGAGCAAGGCGTTGCCGGGCTCCGACTCCGCCAGGACCTTCTGCCACGCGGGCGAGTAGGTGAGGGCGGAATCGGGACCGAGCTCGATCCTCGCGCGGCGCACGTGCTCGTCGTGGTAGAGGAGGCTGACGTACGAGGCACCCGCACGGTACGCCTGCCGCACGAGTGCGCGCCCGAGCTCCGCATGCTCGACGAACGGGTGGACGAACACCTCCTGGCCGGGCTGCACGTTCGCGCCGACCTTGACCGCGAGCTCCGCGTAGCGCTCGAGACGCTCGTCCGTCACAGCTGCCACTCCTCCTGCCGGATCAGCGGCACCGCCGTGCCGTCCGCGAGCACCGCGTCCACCTCGAGCTCCGGGCCGCCGACCATGAAGTCGACGTGCATGCCGGCGATGTTCAGGCCCTCAGGGGGCTCGCCGTCGACGAGGAAGGGAAGGCCGGCACCGTACGCGATGTGACAGGTCGCGTTCTCGTCGAAGAGCGTGTCGTAGAAGAGCGTCCCCGACCGGCCGACACGCGACTCGCCGGTCACGAGCGCAACCTCGCCCAGGCGGTCGCCGTTCTCCATCGTCTCGACGTGCGCGCGGACGAGGTCTGCCCCGGTCTCCGCGTCGACGTGGACGATGCGCCCCTCCTCGAGGGTCAGCTCGAGCCCGCGGACGAACTGGCCGCCGAGCGCAAGCGGCATGGTCGAGCGGACCTTCCCCTCGGCGCGCCGGGCGTCCGGCGAGGTGAAGACCTCCTCCGTCGGCATGTTCGCCACGTGGCGAATCCCGCCGGCAGTGTCGCCGGCGCCCCCCAGCCAGCGGACGTCCGGGAGCAGGCCGACCGTGAGGTCGGTTCCCGGCCCGCGGTACCGGAGTGCGTCGGGGCGGAGCTCGTTCAGCGCCCGTCCCCGCTCCTCGAGGCGAGCGACGTGGTCGCGCCAGGCGGCGACGGGATCCGGCTCGTCGAGCCGCAGGCAGAACGCGACCTTCTCCCACAGCCGCTCGACGTCGGGCTCGCCGAACACCTGCTTCGCCCAGCCCTCGTTCGGGGCGCCGACGCCGCACCAGTTGACGGTGTTCTCCGTCATCTGGCGCATGCGGATCTCCATGACCTCGAGCGGCACGGCGCGCCCGACGCGCTTGCCGTCGAGGTCGGCGAGGAGCTCCGGCTCCGGGTCGCCGGTCGTCCCGATCATCGCGTTGCCGTCCATCGACTCGGCGAAGGCCTTCAGCCAGTCGGGCGAATACGTCAGCGCCTCGTCGGGGCCGAGCTCGATCGTCGCCCGCCGGCCGTGGCCGTCCTGGTAGAGAACGTGGACGTACGAGGCTTCGGCGCGGTAGGCCTGCCGGGCGAGCGCGCGCGCGAGGTCGTGGTGCTCGACGCTCGCGAACACGAACAGCTCCTGGCCCGGCTGGACGTTCGCGCCCACCCGGACGATGAGCTCGGCGTAGCGCTCGAGGCGTTCGTCCACGGGTCTGATCCTTGCACGCGGAGCCGGATGGGCAGCGGGGGAAGCGTCCCGGCCCGGGCGTGTCTACGCCGCGCTCGCCGCGCCGGCCCCGTCCCGCGGCAACCGGCGGGAGACGATCTGCGAGACGCCGTCGCCGCCCATCGTCACGCCGTAGAGGACGTCGGCCGCCTCCATCGTGCGCTTCTGGTGCGTGATGACGACGAACTGGGCGCGGTCGGAGTACCGGCGCAACAGCTCGACGAAGCGGCCGATGTTCGTATCGTCGAGCGCGGCCTCGACCTCGTCGAGCAGGTAGAAGGGACAGGGGCGCGCGAGGAAGAGCGAGAAGAGGAACGCGATCGCGCCGAGCGCCTTCTCGCCACCGGAGAGCAGCGAGAGCCGCTGTACCCGCTTGCCCGCGGGGCGCAGCTCGACCTCGACGCCGGGTTCCTCCTCGGCCTCGTCGGCCTCGGTCAGCCGCAGGCGCCCCTCGCCACCGGGGAAGAGCGTCGCGGCGACCTCCTCGAAGTTGCGTTGCACGGCCGCGAACGTCTCGTCGAAGCGCCGCTCGACCGTCTCCGTGAGCTCCGTCTGGAGGCGCTCGAGCTCGGCGAGGCTCTCCTCGAGATCCGCCCGCTGGCCGGCGAGCTCCTCGAGACGCTCCTTCTCGGCCTCGTACTCCTCGTGGGCGAGCGGATTGACCTGGCCGAGCGTCTCGCGCCGGCGCTCGAGCCGCTCGAGCGTCGCGGCGAGCAGCTCGCGATCGTCGCCTTCCGCCGTCTCGGTCACGTTGGCGCGTTCGAGGCGGCGCCGCGCCTCGTCGGCCTCGGCCTCGACACGGGCGGACTCGACCTCGACGGTGGAGATGGACTCCCCGGCGGCTGCGAGCTCCTGCCGCAGCTCGACCTCGGTCGCGCCGAGCCGGCGCAGCTCGCTGCCGAGCTCGCCGGTACGCGCGGCGCCACCCTCGACGCCCCGGCGCAGCGGCTCCTCGAAACGGGCCGCAGCCGCGGCGGCCACCCGGAGCGCCTCGTCGAGGCGCTCGGCTCCCCCCACCACGCGCCGGAGCTCGTGCGGACGCGCGCGCCGCCGGCCGGCGCGCACCGCGGCGTCGACCCTGGCAGCCTCCGCGTCCCGCGCGCGCTCGCTCGCCTCCTGCGCGACCTCGACGGCCGCGGCGGCCTGGGCGACGGCCGCCTGCGCCTCTGCCCGCAGGGCCGCCACGTCCGGGTCGGCGTCGCCCCAGGCTGCACGTTGCAACTTGGCTCCGCCGAGCCCGGCGAGGTCGCGCTCGGCCGCAGCCGCGCTCTCCGCGATCTCCGCGAGCTCGCCGCGCAGGGCCGCCTCCCGCTCTCCGAGCGCCCCCAGCCGCGCGCCGAGCTCCGCCGCCTGCTCCGCGCCCGCCTCGCCGCGCGCGCGCAGAGGCGCCTCGAGGCGCTCCACCTCGGCGTCGAGACCGTCGAGCCCCCGCTCGAGTCTCCGTGCCGCGGCGAGGAGGGCCGCCAGCGTCCCCGCGTCCGCCCGGCGGATGCGCAGCCGCGGCGCAGCGGCCGCGAAGGCCGCCTCGGCGGCGGCCGCACGCTCCTCCGCCTCTGCCGCTTTCCGCTCGGCGAACCGCGCCTGCTCGGCGAGCGTCTTCGTCTCCTCGGCGAGGTCGCGACGGCGTGCGTCGAGCTCGAGGAGAACGGCCTCGGCAGTCTCTCCCGCGTACCAGAGCTCGCCGCTGCGCGGGTCGTAGCCGAACCCGTCGGCGGTGACCGCCGGCCCGGGCGAGGAGAGCAGCTCGCTCTTGGCCACGACCGGCAGCTCGGCAGCGAGGTCGCGCGGCTCCTTCCCGACGACGACGAGGAGCGAGCCGAGGCCGAGCTCGGCGGCCCGCTCGAGCAGGGCGAGGGCGGCCTGCGCGTCGTCGGCGAGCAGCGCCGCCGCGCGCGGCCCGAGAGCCGCCGCGACCGCCCGCTCGGTACCGGCCTCCACCTCGAGCTCGGCGAGCACGAGCCGCTCGCCCTCCTCCGCGAGCGCGCGTGCCGCCGGCGGAATCCCTTCGCGCTCCGCGAGCGAGCGCTCGAGCGTCGCCAGGCGCTCCGCCGCGGTCCGCGCCCGTTCGGCGAGCGTGTCGCGCTCGTGCGCCGCCTCGCGGGCAGCCGCCCGGGCGTCGAGTGCCTCCTGCTCGAGCTCGCGCGGGGACGGACCGCCGCGGGCCGCCTCCGCCTCGGCCTCCGCGAGCTCGCCGTCGAGCCCGCGCACCAGCCGCGCCGCCGACTCCCGCTGCACCGCGAGCGCAGCCGTCCGGGAGCGCAGCTCGTACGAGACCGACAGCGCCGCCTCGCGCTCGCCCGCCGCGCCGGTCAGCTCGCGCTCGATCTCCCCCCGCTCCCCGAGCAGTTGCCGGAGCCGTGCCTCGGCCTCGGCGCGCGCAGCCTGCTCGGCCGGAAGCAGGCGGTGGAGCGCCTGCCGCGCCCGCTCGGCCGCGGCCTCCCGCTCGACAGCCGCGATCCGCGCCGCCGCCGCGGCCTGCTCGGAGGCGCGCTCGAGCCCACCGAGCTCCGCTGCGGGATCGCCGGCCTGCCCCGCTGCCTCGTCGTGTCGTGCGCGGGCCCGCTCGAGCAGGGCTGCCGTCGACTCGCGGCGGAGCTCGAGCCGCTCGGCGGCGCTGCGGAGCCGGTAGAGCGTCTGCAGCGCCTGCTCACGCGCGCCGGCGGCGTCCGCGAGCTCCTCCTCCGCACGGCCGCGCTCCGCGAGCACCGCCTCGAGCCGCTCCTCCACCTCGCCGCGCACGGAGGCCGCGGCGGCGCGACGGGCCCCGACCTCCCGCAGGCGCTCCTCGAGCACCTCGAGGTCGAGCTCCGCGATGCGCGCCTCGAGGCGTGCGATCTCCACCCCGAGCTTCTGCGCACGCTCGGCTGCCGTCGCCTGGAGCGCGAGCGGCCGCAGCCGCTTCCGGAGCTCCTGCTCGACGTCGCGGGCCCGCTCGACCTGGACGGCGACGCGCGCGAGCTTGAGCCCGGCCCGGTGCCGGCGCGCCTTGAAGCGGCCGAGGCCCGCGGCCTCCTCGATCAGGGCCCGGCGCTCGCCCGGCCGCGAGGCGAGGATCGCCTCGACCTTCCCCTGGCTGATGATCGAGTGCATCCCCTGCCCGAGCCCGAGGTCGGCGAGCAGCTCGACGAGATCCAGCCGCCGCACCGCAGTCCGGTTGACGAGGTACTGGCCCTCGCCGCCGCGATGCAGCCGCCGTGCGACCGCGAGCTCGGCATAGTCGACGGGCAGCGTCCCGTCGGCGTTGTCGAACAGGAGCTCGACCTCGCAGAAGTCGGCGTGGCCGCGGCCGCCGCCGCCCGCGAAGAGGACGTCGTCCGGCTTCTCGGCTCGCAGCTCGCTCGGGCTGAGCGAGCCGGCAGCCCAGCGGATCGCGTCGGAGACGTTCGACTTGCCCGAGCCGTTCGGTCCGACGATCACCCCGACGCCCGGCTCGAGCCGAAGCTCGACCGGGTCGGGGAAGGACTTGAAGCCACGCAGCTTGACGGCGCGCAGAAACACCGGACCGGAGCCTAAAGAGGGGGCAGGATGCTACTGCCGCCGGAACTCTTCCCGGTCAGCTCTCGGCAGCGTGGTCGAGCCGCTCGAGCACCTCGCGGGCGGCCTCCTGCTCTGCCGCCTTCTTCGTCCGCCCCTCGCCCCGCCCCAGCTCGTCGCCGTCGACGAGAGCGGCGCAGGTGAAGTACCGGTCGTGCGACGGCCCCTCCGCTGCGATCTCGACGTAGGTCACCTGCCGCCCGCTGCGGGCGAGCACCTCCTGCAGCTCCGTCTTGTGGTCGACGCGCGTCGTCACCGCCCGCTCGATCTCGTCGGCGAACGCGTCCACGATCGCAGGCTGTACCGCCGCGAAGCCGTGCTCGAGGAAGAGCGCGCCGAGCGCAGCCTCGAGCACGGCCCCGAGCACGTTCTGGTTGTCCGCCAGCCGCTCGACCTCGTCCGCCGGCACGTCTGCTCCTCGCTCCGCCAGCCCCGCGCCGAGAGCGAGCCGGCGCGCGACCTCGGCGCACGTCGTACGCGAGACCACGTGGGCCCGGGCTTTCGTCAGCCGGCCCTCCGAGAACTCCGGGTGGCGCTCGTAGAGCTCGTGCGCGACGGCGAGCTCGAGCACGCTGTCGCCGAGGAACTCGAGCCGCTCGTACGAGTCGCCACGCTCGCTCGTCCACGAGGCGTGCGTGAAGACCGCTTCCGCCCGCTCCGGCGGAAGCGCCCCGATCAACTGCGCGAGGTCGCGTCCGCGGCTACTGGTGCGCGGTGACGTAGTCGACGGCCTGGCCGACGGTCTGGATCTTCTGGGCGTCCTCGTCGGAGATCTTGATTCCGAACTGGTCCTCGAGCTCCATGATCAGCTCGACGAGGTCGAGCGAGTCGGCGTCGAGATCCTCCTGGAAGGAGGCCTCTTCGGTGATGTCCGCCTCGTCGATGCCGAGCTGCTCGGTGAGGACTTCCTTGACCCGTTCGTAGACTTCCTCGCGCGGCGCTGCCATGTCACCTCGTTGTGTCGTCGGGGGCTGAAAGCGCGCCGATCATACAACCTCCGCAGGTTGGGACAGGCGGGCAGCGAGACGGCCGACGACGTCGTGCTCGACGCCGCGGGCCGCCAGGCGGATCGCGTTCGCGATCGCAGTCGGGGACGAGTTGCCGTGCGCGATCACGACGAGACCGCGCAGGCCGAGCAGATAGGCGCCGCCGTACGTGTCCGGGTCGAGCCGGCTGCGCAGCCGCCGCGCGGCGGGCCGGATCAGGAGGCCGCCGAGCTTGCCGCCCGGCGTCGCCTCGATCTCCGTGCGGAGCCCCTCGAGCACCGTGCGGATCGTCCCCTCGACCGTCTTGAGCGCGACGTTGCCCGTGAAGCCGTCCGCGACGAGCACGTCGGCGGCCCCGGCGAGGATGTCGCGTCCCTCCGCGTTGCCGCGGAAGTCGAGATCCGACGCGGCGAGGAGGGCATGCGCCTCGAGCGAGAGCCGGTTCCCCTTCTCCGGCTCCTCGCCGATCGAGAGCAGGCGCACGTGCGGTCCGGCGACACCGAGGATCTCCTCCGCGAAGACGGCTCCCATCGTCGCGAACTGGAGCAGGTGCTCGGGGCGGCAGTCGGCGTTCGCGCCCGAGTCGACGAGGACGGAGGGGCCGTTGCGGGCCGGGATCGGCACGGCGATCGCGGGCCGGCGGACTCCCGGCACGCGCCGCAGCAGGACGAGCCCGGCGGCGAGCATCGCGCCGGTGTTGCCCGGCGACACGACCGCGTCCGCCTCCCCGTCCGCGACGGCCTTGACCGCGCGCACGAGGGAGCTGTCCTCCTTGCTCCGGAACGCATCCGCCGGCTTCTCGTGCATGCCGACGACCTGCGTGGTCGGGACGAGCTCGAGCCCGCGGCTGTCGAGCTCCGCGGAGCCGAAGAGCACGGGAACGATCTCGCCGGACGCCGCGGCGAGCGCCCCCTCGACGACCGCGCCGGCTCCACGGTCGCTCCCCATTGCGTCGACCGCGACCCGGATCATGCTCGAGAGCTTACGGAGCCTGGTAGCGGAAGGGCTCGACCTCGCGGCCCTTGTACGTGCCGCAGGTCGGGCAGACGCGGTGCGGACGCTTCGGCTGGCCGCAGTTCGGGCAGACGTTGACCTTCGGCGCAGCGATCGCGTGCGTCGCGCGCCGCTTGTCGCGGCGGGACTTGGAGGTTTTCCGCTTCGGGACGGCCATGACCGCGCGCCACTATAGCCTCCCGCCGTGGACACGACCGAGATCCTCACGCTGTTCGACGCGCAGATGCGCCGGCCCAACCAGCCCGACGGCTTCTACATCGGCGACGGTTGGAGCGCCGTCGTGCGCCCGCCCGCCGACGGAAACGTCCGGCCGCTCGTGGAGCGGATGCGCGAGATCCAGGGGCACGTCGAGTGGAAGTACCACTCGCACGACGAGCCCGCCGACCTGCCCGAGCGGCTCGTCGCGGCCGGGCTCGAGCCCGAGGACGAGGAGACCGTGCTCGTGGCCGAGCCGGCGTCGATCCCGCCTCCGCCCGCGGACGTCGACCTCCGCGAGGAGCCCGAGATCTTCTCCCGGCTCGCGGCACATGTCTTCGGGCGGAGCCACGGCTCCGGCTCCCCGAAGAACTCCGTCGCGGCCGTCGCCTACGTGGACGGGCAGCCGGTGTCGGGCGGCCGGGTGCACCTCGAACCGGGCGTCGAGTTCGCCGGCCTCTTCGGCGGGGTCACGCTGCCCGAGTTCCGCGGGCGCGGCCTGTACCGGGCGACGGTGGCGAGGCGCGCCGAGCTCGCGCGGGAGCACGGCTATCGCTGGCTGTACGTCGAGGCGCTGCCGACGAGCCGCCCCATCCTCGAGCGGCTCGGCTTCGTCGCGATCACGACGACGACGCCGTACGTGCTCCCGGCATAGCTTTCGCCGGCGCGGGTAGCGTCGGCTCATGGAGAAGCGCAGACTCGGAACGGAGGGACTCGAGGTCTCCGCCCTCGGCCTCGGGTGCATGGGAATGTCGGAGTTCTACGGGACGACCGACGAGGGCGAGGCGATCGCGGCCGTCCAGCGGGCGCTCGAGCTCGGGATCGACTTCCTCGACACGGCGGACATGTACGGCCGCGGTGCGAACGAGCAGCTCGTCGGGAAGGCGATCCGCGACCGGCGCGACCAGGTCGTGCTCGCGACGAAGTTCGGCAACGTCCGGCACGACGACGGGACGCGCGAGGTGCGCGGCGACCCCGGGTACGTGCGGCAGGCGTGCGACGCGTCGCTGCGCCGCCTCGGGCTCGACCACGTCGACCTCTACTACCAGCACCGCGTGGATTTCCGTGTCCCCATCGAGGAGACGGTCGGGGCGATGGCCGAGCTCGTCGAGGCGGGAAAGGTCCGCCATCTCGGCCTCTCGGAGGCGTCGCCCGAGACGGTCCGGCGCGCTCACGCCGTGCACCCCATCTCGGCTTTGCAGACGGAGTATTCGCTCTGGACCCGCGATCCGGAGGACGGGCCGCTGCGGACGTGCCGCGAGCTCGGGATCGGCTTCGTCGCCTACAGCCCGCTCGGCCGCGGCTTCCTGACCGGACGGATCCGCTCGCCCGAGGACCTCGAGGAGGGCGACTTCCGCCGCCGCAACCCGCGCTTCGAGGGCGAGAACTTCCAGCGGAACCTCGACCTCGTCGGACGCGTGGAGGAGATCGCCGAGGAGCGGGGACGGACGCCGGCGCAGGTCGCCCTCGCCTGGGTCCTCTCACGGGGCGAGGACGTCGTTCCGATTCCCGGGACGAAGCGGCGCCGCTACGTCGAGGAGAACGCCGAGGCGGTGGACATCGAGCTGACCGAGGAGGAGCTCGAGCGGCTCGAGCAGGCGTTTCCGCGGGGAGCGGCCGCCGGCGAGCGCTATCCCGACATGTCGACGATCGACCGCTAGCGCTACTCGGAATCGCGGAGGGACTCGAGCGCGGCCCAGCGCGGATCGAGGCGCTCCTCCACGTGCTCGTGCGGCTCGGCGTTGAGATCCTTGCCGCAGACCGGGCAGAGGCCCGCGCACTCGGGCCGGCAGACGATCTGGTCGGGCAGCGCGAGCGCGATCGCGTCGCGCGCCCAGGCGGAGAGGTCGAGCCGGTCGTCGGAGAGGTACTCGATCCGGTCGTCCTCGCCCTCCGGCTTCGTCGCCTGATACTCGCGGAGGCGGAGCGAGAGCGGCAGCTCGGCCCCGGCGAGGCAGCGGAAGCAGGGGCCTTCGAGCCTGACGTCGAACGCGAGCTCGAGCACCGTCCCGCTCGAGGCGCGCGTCACGGCGAGCTCGGCGGGCACCGGGCTCGGCCGCGGCTCGTACGCCTGGCCGGCGAGGAGGAGTGGCTCGAGCGCGATCTCGACGCGCTCCCGCGCCTGGTCGCCTGAACGAATCCGCAGGGTGCGGAGGTCGAACGTGGTCATGCCCGCCACCGTAGCGCCGCCGAACACGTCGCAATCTGCAACCTGGCCGGGTCCGGCCGGGCAGGTGCTGGGCGCGGGCTAGAAGCGCTCTTCGTCGGCGATGTCGCCGTTCGGGCCGAGGCCCGCGACCACCGACTCCTGGGAACGCTCGTGCAAGCGCTCGCGGCCGCGCCGGACTGCGGTGAGGAAGCGCTCGAGGTTGACCTCGAGGGAGGCGAGCTGGTTGTCGGCCCAGTCCTCCATCTCCATCTTCATCTCGCGTGCGTTCCGCCGCGCCTCGTCGACGATCTCGTCCGCCTGCCGCTCGGCGAGCTTCACGATCTCGGTCTGCGACGCCTCGCGCACCGCCTGCTCGCGCGCCTCGGCGAGCAGCCGGTCGACCTCGCGCTTCGCCTCCGCGAGCATCTCCTGCCGCTCCTTGACGATCCAGCGCGCCTGCTTGATCTCCTCGGGGATCGTCGCGCGCATCTGGTCGAGGATGTCGTAGATCTCCTCGCGGTCGATCCGCACCTGGTCGGTGAGAGGGACGGCCTTCGCGTTGTGGACGAGGTCGTCGAGCTTGTCGATCAGAACAAGGACGTCCATTGGCTCCGCAGTGTAGCTGGGCCGTCGGGCGGCTCCGGGCGAAGAGCTGCGCTCTTCGCCCGGGGGGTGAACGGAACTGCGCCGCCGGGAGAGCGCGGTCTCCCGGCGGCTCCGTGCTGTTTGTCTCGAGGTTGTCTGGATGAAGCCGGTACCTGGTGTGCTCGCGCGCGGCAGAGGCCG
>CAZRTE010000081.1:0-11219 GCA_964602945.1 uncultured Gaiellales bacterium | reverse complement strand
CGCGGACTCGACCGCGAAAGTCACCTACAGCCTCACCTCGATGGGCTGCCCGGCCGGGCCGCTCATCGCGCAGGACATCGACAGCGCCGTCCGCCAGGTGGAGGGGATCGAGGAGGTCGAGCTCGAGCTCACCTTCGACCCGCCCTGGACGCCGGACCGGATGTCCGACGACGCGAAGTTCATCCTCGGCTTCGGCTAGCCGCGGCGTGCCGCTCACGCACGAGAGCCACGGGCGGGTCCTCACCGACCACGAGTTCTCCCTGCCGCTCGACCATGCGAACCCGGCCGGGCCGCGGATCGACGTGTTCGCGCGGGAGGTCGCCGCAGCGGACGGGCGCGACCGCCCGTTCCTCGTCTACTTCCAGGGAGGCCCCGGCACGGAGGCACCGCGCCCCACGGGGCCGAAGTCGCCGCCGTGGCTCGCGCGAGCGCTCGAGGACTACCGCGTCCTGCTGCTCGACCAGCGCGGCACCGGCCGCTCGACGCCCGTCGGGACCCTGCCGGGCCTGACGCCGCAGGAGCAGTTCGAGTACCTCCGCCATCACCGCGCCGACGCGATCGTGCGCGACGCCGAGGCGATCCGGCAGGAGCTCGGCGTCGACCGCTGGAGCGTGCTCGGCCAGAGCTTCGGCGGCTTCTGCGTCACGACGTACCTCTCCCTCTATCCCGGCTCGCTGCGCGAGGCGTACCTCACGGGGGGCCTGCCGCCGCTCGAGCGGCCGACGGACGAGGTCTACCGCGCGACGTACGCGCGCGTGCGGGAGCGCAACCGCCGCTTCTACGAGCGCTATCCGGAGGACCTCGCACGGGTGCGGGCGCTGCACGAGCGCCTCGCCGCCGGCGACCTGAGGCTACCGTCGGGAGACGTGCTCACGTCGCGGCGCTTCCGCCAGCTCGGGATCGTGCTGGGCATGAGCACCGGCGCCGAGCGCCTGCACCACCTGCTCGAGCTGCCTCCCGACTCGCCGGCCTTCCTGCACGACGTCGAGGCCACGGGCCGCTTCGCCCGCAATCCTCTCTACGCGATCGTGCACGAGGCGTGCTACGCGGACGGCTGTGCGACCCGCTGGGCGGCGGAGCGGGTGCTGCCGGACGAGTTCGCGTCGAGCCCCGAGCTCTTCACGGGCGAGATGGTCTATCCGTGGATGTTCGAGGAGTACGGGGCCCTCGCGCCGCTGCGCGAGGCGGCCGAGCTCCTCGCCGCGCACGAGTGGCCACGGCTGTACGACGGGGAGCGGCTCGAGCGGAACGAGGTTCCCGCCGCTGCCGTCGTGTACGCGGAGGACATGTACGTCGAGCGCGCGTTCTCCGAGGAGACCGCCGCCCGGGTCAAGGGCCTGCGCATGTGGCTGACGAACGAGTTCGACCATGACGGCCTGCGCCAGGACCGGCGCGTGCTCGCACGGCTGCTCGACCTCGCCCGCGGCCGCGTCTAGATCGAGAGGACGACCTTGCCGAGCTGCTCGCCCGCCTCGAGGCGCTCGTGCGCGGCGCGGATCTCCTCGAGGGGAAAGACCTCGTCGACGACGGGACGCGCGCGGCCGCTCGCGACGAGCTCGTAGGCACCGGCGAAGTCCGCGTTCGTCCCCATGGTCGAGCCGAGGATCGAGAGCTGCTTCCACCAGATGCGGTGCAGGGCGGCGGGTGGGTTCGGGCCGGTCGTCGCGCCGCAGACGGTGATCCTGCCGCCGGTCGCCGCGACGTCGAGGGAGGTGCGCCAGGTCGCCTCGCCGACGTGCTCGACGACGACGTCCGCGCCGTGGCCGCCGGTGGCCTCCCGCACGGCCGCCTTCACGTCGTCCGTGGCGTGGTCGACGGTCGCGTCGGCCCCGAGCTCGCGGGCCCGCTCGAGCTTCGCCTCGCTCGAGGAGGTGACGATCACCCGGGCGCCGAGCGCCTTGGCGATGGCGAGCGAGGCCGTGCCGACACCGCCGCCGACGCCCCAGACGAGCACCCACTCGCCCTCGCGCAGGCCGGCGCGGGTGACGAGCATGCGATAGGCGGTCTCGAACACGAGCGGGAAGGCGGCGCCCTCCTCGAGGCTCAGCCCGTCCGGCAGCGGGTGGACGTTCGTGGCGGGGACGGCGATGAGCTCCGCGTTCGTGCCGTCGCCGTGCTCGCCGAGGACGTGGATCCGGCCGTCCTCCTGCTCGATGCCGGGATTGAGCACGACCCGGTCGCCGGGCGCGAAGCGGTCGACCCCGGCGCCGAGCGCCTCGACGACGCCGGCGCCGTCCGCGCCGAGGATGCGCGGCTTCGGCACCGAGGGCAGCCCCTTGCGAATCCAGACGTCGAGGTGGTTGAGCGCGGAGGCCCGCAGGCGCACGAGCACCTCGCCGGGTTCCGGCTCCGGGTCGGGCACCTCCTCGAGCACGAGCACCTCGGGGCCGCCGTCCTCGTGAATCCGAACCGCGCGCACCGACGGCACACTATCGGCATGACCGCGGCGGAGCTGCAGGCGCTCGCACGTCGGCTCGGACTCGACGCGGTGGGGGCCGCGGCCGCCGAGCCGTATGCGGACACGGAGCGCCACATCCGCGAGCGCCGCGCGCGAGGCCTGTTCGCCGACATGCGGTTCACGATGGCGAGGCCCGAGGAGTCGTGCCATCCGGAGACGCTGCTGCCGGGTGCCCGCACCGTCGTGTCCGCAGCCCTCTGCTACTGGCTGCCCGAGCCGGAGCGGCCCGCCGGCCACGGGCGGCTGCCGCGCTACACGTGGCTCGACGCCTACGCGGACCTGCGGGAGAAGCTCGACGAGCTCGGCCGGCGGCTCTGCGAGCCCGCCGGCGGCAGCTACCGTGTCCTCGTCGACGCGAACCAGCACGTGGACCGCGAGGCCGCCGCCCGCAGCGGCGTCGGCTTCTACGGGAAGAACACGATGCTCATCACACGCCGGCACGGTTCGTGGGTCGTGCTCGGCACGCTCGTGACCGATCTCGAGCTCGAGCCGACGCCGCCCCTCGACCTCGACTGCGGCGACTGCCGGCTCTGCATCGACGCCTGCCCCACGGGCGCTCTCGACGAGCCCGGGACGCTCGACGCGACGCGCTGCCTCTCCTACTGGACGCAGGCGAGCGACCCCGCGCCGGAGCAGTACCGCGAGCACTTCGGGGCGCAGGTGTACGGGTGCGACATCTGCCAGGACGTGTGCCCCTGGAACCGGGGCGTCGAGAAACGGCGCAGCGGCGAGCCGCTACCCGAGGAGGCGACGCCGCACGTCTCCCTCGTCGACTGGCTCCGCAGCGACCCCGAGGAGCTCAGGTGGAGCTTCGGGCGGCTCTACGTCCCACGCCACGACGGCCGTCGGCTCCAGCTCAACGCCCTCGTGGCGGCGGGCAACGTCGGCGGCGAGGAGGAGCGGGAAGCGGTCGCCGCGTATGGCGCGGACACGGACGGGGTCGCGAGGGAGCACGCGGGCTGGGCGCTCACGCGAATCGCAGAGCGTCGGGCGTAGGCCGGAAGGTGGCCCGGGAGCCTACGCTCGCGCGCGGAGCCGCTCGACGCCGAGCTCCTTCGCGAGCTCCTTCGCCCGGGTCGCGACGGTCTGCCGCAGCTCCGGCGGCTCGAGCAGGACCGCTTCGCCGCGCAGGGCGAGCACCTCGCTCTCGAGCCACTCGTCGCTCCCGACCGGCAGCTCCCGGATCGCGGTGCCGTCGGCGAGCGGCCGGGCGCCGCGCTCGACGGCCCAGCGGGCGATCGCCTTGTCGTAGAGGAGCTTCGCGGTCCGTGCGTCCCGGAGCCGTGTGGGCTCGAAGCCCTCGCGCGGCTCGAAGCGCTCGCGGCTGAGCTTTGCGCTCCGCATCCGGTCGAGGCGGAACGACCGCGCTCCGTCACTGGACCGGTCCCAGGTGTGCACGTACCAGTTCGGGAGCTGGCGCTCGAGCGAGTACGGCTCGACGAGCCGCGTCGAGGGGGCCGAGTCGGCCTCCTTCTGGTACTCGATCTCGACGAGACGGCGCTCGCGCATGCCGCGGGCGAGCGTGGAGACGAGGTCGACCTCCGCGGTGACGACGTTCGGCTCGGGCGTCCGGGCGAGCTCGAACTGGCCGAACGTCTCCTCGAGCTTCTTCCGCACGCGCGAGAGAGGCGAGTGCGCCTCGGCGGCGATCATCGGCCCGACGTACTCGAGGGCGAGCCGGATGGCGCGGGCCTCGAGCGGCGTCAGGCGCGGGGCTGCGCGGAACGTGTCGCCCCAGAGCTCCTTGTCGACGTGCACCGAGTCGTCGTGCAGCTCGGCGTAGACCGTGTAGCAGCCGCCGCCGAAGTTGACGAGGTTGAGAAGCGAGAGATGCTCCTCGAGCTCGTCGGGCGGGATGGAGGGGAACCGCTCGAGCAGCTCCCCTGCCGGGATCTGCGCCGCGCGGTTCTCGCCGCACGCTGCGAGCAGGTACGCGAGCAGCGCCTGGAGCACGGCGAACCGCTCGGGCACCACCGGCCCGGCCGGACGCTCCGCCACGCCGTCGCCGCCGCGGGCCGGCTTCTCGCGGGCGGGGAGCGGGGCGTCTCCCTCGTGCCGTTCGCGGACGAGCCGCAACGCGGCCGCGACTTCGCGTCGCAGGTCCTGCGGCTCGAGCGGCACCGCGCGGCCGTTCTGGCGGAGCACCCACGAGGCGAGCTGCGAGAGCGCCGAGTAGTCGGTGACGAAGATGTCGCCGTCGAGTTGTCCCGTCGTGCCGTAGGTGCGCCGCACCCACCAGGCCGTGTCGCCCCGCACCTCGATCTTCGCCGTGCCGGCGATGTCGCCGATCTGCCAGGGCGGGCGTCCGCGGTAGCGCTCGACGTCGAAGTCCGCCGGCACGCGAAAGTCGCGCTCGCGCCGCGTCGCGAACTTGATCTCGCCGCGCACCCGCGAGACGCGGAAGGTGCGGATGTCGTCGCGGTCGAGGTCGTGCCCGACGATGTACCAGAGGCCGTTGTCGTTGAGCAGCGCGTACGGGTTGAGCGTGCGCTCGCTCACCTTGTCCCGGGAGATCGTCCAGTAGTCGAAGCGCACCGTCCGCTGCTTCGAGATCGCGTTCTCGAGCTTGGCGAGGCGGCCCCGCGTCTCCGGCGAGTAGTCGGGGTCGAGCACCTCGACACGGCTCGCCGTCTCGGTGCGGGCCTCGGCGAAGCCCGGGCGGCCGAGGGCGAGGTTCTGGAGCGCGAGCCGCAGCGGCTCGGCGTACGCGAACTTCCCCTCGAGCAGGTAGAAGGCCGTCTGCAGCGCCGCGAGCTCCTCGTCCTCGAGCTCGAGCTGGGGGAGGAAGTACTGCTCGGAGCGGAGGGTGTACAGCTCCTCGCCCGTGAACTCGTCGCGCTGCGACTGGAGCGGGACGCCGAGCGAGAGGAGCTCCGCCCGGTCCGAGTAGAAGCGGCGCGCGAAGGCCTCGTCGGACATCTCCGAATAGCCCTCGACGTTCGACTTCACGTCCCGCGCGGTGAGCGCGCGGCGCTCGGCCATGAGAAAGGCGACGAGCGAGAGCTGCCGGATCAGTTTGTCGGTGTCGTGTGACAACCTCGGCTGAGCCTACAGTCGTGAGGCTGTGGAACGTAGGTGTGGAAAGCCTGTGGACGGGGCGGTGCTGGTGGAGAGCCTGCGTCCGATCTAGGCTTGCGTCCGTGGCCCTGTGCACAAGCTGCGGCGCGGAGAATGCGACCGGCAAGAAGTTCTGCACCGAGTGCGGGACGCCGCTCGGGCTCTCGTGCCCGGCCTGCGGCGCCGCGATCGCCGGAACCGAGCGGTTCTGCGGCGAGTGCGGCGCCCCGCTCGAGGGGGCAGCCGCACCTCCCGCGCCTGCCGCGACGCCGGAACCGGTCGAGGCACCGACGTCCGAGCGCCGCCTCGTGTCGGTGCTGTTCGCCGACCTCGTCGGGTTCACGCCGCTGTCCGAGTCGCGCGACCCGGAGGAGGTGCGGGCGCTCCTCTCCCGCTACTTCGACACGTGCCGGCGCCTGATCGAGCTGTACGGCGGCACGGTGGAGAAGTTCATCGGCGATGCCGTCATGGCGGTCTGGGGGACCCCGACGGCGACCGAGGACGACGCGGAGCGGGCCGTCCGCACGGCGCTCGATCTCGTCGCCGCGGTCTCGGCGCTCGGCCAGGAGGTCGGCGCGGAAGATCTGCGCTTGCGCGCCGGCGTGCTCACCGGCGAGGCGGCGGTGACGCTCGGCGCGAGCACCGAGGGGATGGTCGCGGGCGACATCGTCAACACGGCCTCACGGGTGCAGTCCGTGGCCGCGCCGGGGACCGTGCTCGTGGGGGAGGCGACGCGCCGCGCGAGCGAGCGCACGATCGTCTACGAGAGCGCCGGCAGCTTCGAGCTGAAGGGGAAGGAGGGCGAGACCGAGCTCTGGCAGGCGCTGCGGGTCGTGTCCGGCCGGGGCGGCGACCAACGGTCGCAGGGGCTGGAGGCGCCGTTCGTCGGCAGGGACCGGGAGCTGCGGCAGATCAAGGACCTCTTCCACGTCTGCGCCGACGAGCAGCGGGCGCAGCTCGTCTCGGTGACCGGAATCGCCGGCATCGGCAAGTCTCGCCTGGCCTGGGAGTTCTACAAGTACTTCGACGGGCTCGCGCAGACCGTCTACTGGCACCGCGGTCGCTGCCTCGCCTACGGGGAGGGCGTGACGTACTGGGCGCTCGCCGACATGGTGCGGATGCGCTGCCGGATCGCCGAGGACGACCCGCAGGAGGAGGCGCTCGGAAAGCTGCACGCGGCGCTCTCCGAACACGTCCTCGATCCCGAGGAGCGGACGTTCGTGGAGCCGCGGCTCGCGCAGCTGCTCGGCCTGGGCGACCACGAGACCCGCGACCGCCAGGATCTGTTCGCCGCCTGGCGCCTGTTCTTCGAGCGGCTCGCGGGCGCCTATCCGACCGTGCTCGTCTTCGAGGACACGCAGTGGGCGGACGCCTCGCTCCTCGACTTCGTCGAGTACGTGCTCGAGTGGTCCCGCGACAAGCCGCTGTTCGTCGTCACCCTGGCGCGCCCGGAGCTGCTGGAGAAGCGGCCGACCTGGGGGGCAGGGCACCGCAACTTCACATCCCTCTACCTGGAGCCGCTGTCCGAGCAGGCGATGTCCGAGCTCCTCGCCGGGCTCGTTCCCGGCCTGCCCGCCCAGCTACGCGACCAGATCCTCGCGAGGGCGGAAGGCGTGCCGCTCTACGCGGTCGAGACGGTGCGGATGCTGCTCGACCGCGACCTGCTCGTGGAGGACGGCTCGAGCTACAAGCTCGTCGGCGAAGTCGACAAGCTCGAGGTCCCGGAGACGCTGCACGCCCTCGTCGCCGCCAGGCTTGACGGCCTCTCGCCCGAGGAGCGCCGGCTGGTCGGCGACGCGTCGGTGCTCGGCAAGACGTTCGCGCCTGCCGCGCTCGCGGCGCTGGCGGGGGTCGAGCAGGAGGCACTCGACCCGCTGCTCGGCGGCCTCGTGCGCAAGGAGCTGCTCGGGCTGCAGGCGGATCCACGCTCCCCCGAGCACGGCCAGTACGCCTTCCTGCAGGACCTGCTCCGCCAGGTCGCCTACGAGACGCTGCCCCGGCAGGAGCGGCGCGCGAAGCACCTGGCTGCAGCCGAGCATCTCGCCGCAGCGATGAGCGAGGAAGAGGTGGTCGAGGTGATCGCCTCGCATCTCGTTGCGGCCTACCGGCTCGACCCCGCCGCAGCGGGTGCCGCCGAGCTCCGGGGCAGGGCGCAGCAGGCCTTGCTGGGGGCCGGCGAGCGCGGCGCCTCTCTCGGGGCCCTGACCGAGGCCGGACACTACTTCGAGCAGGCCGCGGAGCTCGCGACCGACCCGAGAGAGGAGGCAGCAGCTCTCAGCCGCGCCGGCGAGACGGCTCTCGGCGCGACGGACTTCGAGCGGGCCGGCGCTCTGTTCGAGCGGGTCATCGGGCTGTACGAGGAGCTCGGGGACTCCCATGCCGCCGCCCGGGCCTCGAGCTGGCTGGCGGCGAGCGAAGCGAATCGTGGGCGGACCGAGGAGGCGATCGAGCGGATGGAGCGAGCCTACGCAGCGATCGGCGACGACGAGCCCGGTGCCGATCTGGCCTTCCTGCTCAGCCGCCTGGGCGGTGCTCACCTGACCGTGGGGAACAACGAGCGGGCGACCGAGCTCACCGAGAGGAGCCTCGACATCGCCGAGGCGCTCCGCTTGCCCGAGGTGCTCGTCCGCGGTTGGCTGACGAAGGTGAGGCTCAGCCGGGCGCGGCGGCCCGAGGAGGCGCGCGGCCTGAACGAGCTCATACTCCGCACCGCGGTCGCGCACGAACTGCACACGCACGTGAACATCGCGCACGGTGACCTGTCCGACATCGGCTTCTTCGCCGACCGCTACGCGGAGTCGCTCGGGCACCTCGACGAGATGCTCGCCCTCGCCCGCCGGGTCGGCATCCGCGGGCAGGAGTCGTTCGCGCTGAGTGAGATGACCTATGCGCTCGCCATGCTCGGGCGCTGGGACGAGGCGCTCGCCCGCTTCGCCGAGATCCCCGACGAGCAGCTCGGGCGTCTCATCGACGTCCTGAGCCCGCTGTCCGGCGTGCTCGAGATCTACTTGCACCGCGGGGAGATCGACCGGGCCCGCGCGCTGCTCGCCCGCTTCGACGAGCTCCTGGTGTCCGCCGTCAGCGAACCTCAGGTCCAGGGCTCCTACCGGGCTGCCGAGGCCGCCGTGCGGCTCGCCGAGGGCAATCCCCGTGAGGCCTCGCGCAGCGCCGAGCAGGCGATCGCGACCAAGGCTGTGCTCGGGATCGCGTCCCAGGACGCCAAGCTCGGCATCCTGCACGCCCTGGAGGCCGCCGTCGCGCTCGGCGACGGGGCGAAGGCGGAGGAGCTGCTCGGGCTCGTCGAGGAGCTCCCGCTCGGTCTCCGCCCGCCGTTCCTCGATGCCCTCGCGCACCGCTTTCGCGCCCGGCTGGCCGGCGACGACCCCGGCGCGGACCGCGAGTTCACCGCAGCGGCAGCCACCCTGCGTGAGCTCGAGCTGCCCTTCCATCTCGCCGTCGTCCTCCTGGAGCACGGCGAGTGGCTCGGCAGGCAAGGCCGGCCGACCGACGCCGAGCCCTTCCTCGCGGAGGCGCGGGAGACGTTCGGGCGGCTGGGGGCGAAGCCGTGGCTCGACCGGCTCGGCGGCGCGGAAGCAGGCCTTGCGGCCGAAGTCCCCGCCTGAGCCGCCTCAGCCGGCTACGCCGCGGCGGCCTTCGTCTCCAGGTGCTGGTGCGAGGGGCAGTAGTCGCGGTCGGGCAGTGGTGTCCTCTGGCACGGCTTGCCCTTGCGCGTGGTCGCGCGGCAGCGGGGAACGCCGCCGTCGAACAGGCCCGACTCGATCTGCTCCTCGATGAAGTCGACCGCGGCCTTCACGCCTTCCTGCACGACCCATGCGACCTGCGCCTGCGCGGTGATCGGGAAGTAGCGCCGGATGTCCTGGAACAGGGCGCGATCCGGCTTGGCGAAGTACATCGGGTCGCTCGCGAGGCGCTCCATCGTCAGTTCGCACGCGACGAGGACGGCGCGGCGGGACGCGAGCTGCGTCTTGCGAGGCGCGTACGGGTCGATCATGTCCTTCACAGCGCGGTAGATGGCGCGCGAGTACTGATACATGCACTGCTGCAGCTGGGCATTCCTCTCGTCGATCAAACCGTTTGCCTCTCCTCGTTCGGGACCCCGCAAGGCCCGGTTCTAAGCGGGTTTCCGCACCTGGGGCGAGCCTCGCCCGGCACTCGATACTACATCGTAATCAACGTGTCACAAAGTCGCCGAATGCGTTGCCCTTGCTGCCAACAGCCGCTCAGGGCCACTGGCGCCCGGTGCGGGGGCCTCGGGCGACCACGCGGCGGCTGAACCCGGCAACCCAGAGAACGGCGAGGACGAGCCCGACGATCTCCACCGCGATTCCGGCCCACGGGATGAGGAAGAGGAGGACGAGCCCGGCGACGATGAACGCGACCGCGACCCCGATCATGCACTCCGGGTCTCCGCGGGATCGGAAAGGAAAACGTGGGGCTGGAGAGCGGCGGCGCTCTCAGCCCTGGAGGACGACGAGCCGCTCCTCGGTCATCTCGCGCACGGTGTAGGCGGGGCCTTCCTTCGTGTTGCCGGAGCCCTTGATCCCGCCGTAGGGCATCTGGTCGGCGCGGAAGGTCGGCGCCTCGTTCACGGTGACGCCGCCGAAGTCGAGCGCCTCGGCGGCCGCGAGGGCCGTGCTCACCGAGGCCGTGAAGATGCCCGCCTGCAGGCCGTAGCTCGTCCCGTTCGCACGCGCGTAGGCGTCGGTGAGCGAGTCGACGGCGTTGACGACGCAGACCGGGCCGAAGATCTCGTCGCAGACGACGCGTGCCGTCTCGGGGGCCTCGCCGAGGACGATCGGCCGGATGAGATCCGAGTCCGTGCTCCCGGCGAGCAGCGTCGCCCCGGCAGCCTGCGCCTCCTCGACCCACTCGGCGATGCGACTGCGCGAGTCGGCGTCGATCACGGGGCCGACGTCGGTCGCAGCGTCCGCGGGATCGCCGACGACGAGCCGCTCCACCCGCGGGAGGAAGTGCTCGAGGAAGCCGTCGAGAGCGGGTCGCTCGACGTAGATCCGCTGCACCGAGATGCAGCTCTGACCGGCGAAGGAGAAGGCGGTCGCGGCGAGCTTGGCGGCGGCGGTCTCGAGGTTCGCGTCGGCGGCGACGATGACCGGCGTCGAGTTGCCGAGCTCGAGCCGGACGCGCTTGCTCGCCGCGCGCGCGGCGAGGCCCCAGCCGACGTCGCTCGAGCCGGTGAAGGTGATCATCCGGACGCGCTCGTCCTCGACGAGCACGTCGCCGATCTCCGCGGAGGGGCCGACGAGTACGTTCAGCCAGCCGGCGGGGAGGCCCGCCTCCTGCTCGAGCTTGGCGAGAAGGAGCGCCGAGAGCGGCGTCTGGCTCGCCGGCTTGAGCACGACGGGGCAGCCGGCCGCGAGCGCCGGCGCGAGCTTGTGCGCGACGAGGTTGCACGGGAAGTTGAAGGGTGAGATCGCGCCGACGATCCCGATCGGGCGCCGGAGCGTGAACGCGATCTTGCCGGTGCCGGCCTCGGAGGCGTCCATCGGCACGACGTCTCCCGCGAGCTTGCGCGCCTCGACGGCCGCGAACGTGTAGGTCGCGACGGCGCGCGACGCCTCGCCGCGTGCGGTGGAGATCGGCTTCCCCGCCTCGGCGCAGATCGTCTGCGCGACCTCCTCGTGCCGCTCCTGCAGGAGCGCTGCCACCCGGTCGAGGATCGCGG
>CAZRTE010000080.1:0-11352 GCA_964602945.1 uncultured Gaiellales bacterium | reverse complement strand
CGGCGCCCTCGTGCACCTCACCCATCTTGTGGGTGCGGCCGGTGTAGTAGAGGATCCGCTCGGTCGTCGTCGTCTTGCCCGCGTCGATGTGGGCCATGACCCCGATGTTGCGGACGCGGTCGAGCGCGACCGCCTGCTCTGTCGTCTTCGTGCTCAAGTCTCTCCTTGCCTCGTCTACCAGCGATAGTGGGCGAAGGCCTTGTTCGCCTGCGCCATCCGGTAGACGTCGTCCTTCCGCTTGTACGCGCCGCCCTGCTGGTTGAGCGCGTCGAGAATCTCGTTGGCGAGCTTGTCGGACATGCCCTTCTCGCGCCGCTCGCGCGAGAACTGGACGAGCCAGCGCACCGCGAGGGTGCGCGCGCGGCGTTGCGGCACCTCGATCGGCACCTGGTAGTTCGCGCCGCCGACGCGGCGGCTGCGCACCTCGAGCACCGGCGTGACCGTCTTCACCGCCTGCTCGAGCACCTCGACGGGCGGCCGGCCGGTCTTCGTCCCCACGGTCTCGAGCGCGTCGTAGACGATCTGCTCCGCGATCGACTTCTTGCCGTCGAGCATGACCTTGTTGATCACCTGCGTGACGAGCACGGAGCCGTAGACGGAGTCGGCCTCGGGCGTGCGAGCCTGGATCTCTGCGCGCCTCGGCATCACGAGCCCCGCTTGGCGCCGTACTTCGAGCGCGCCTGCTTCCGGTCGGAGACGCCGCCCGTGTCGAGCGCGGCGCGGATCACCTTGTAGCGGTAGCCCGGCAGGTCCTTGACGCGGCCCCCGCGCACGAGCACGACGGAGTGCTCCTGCAGGTTGTGGCCCTCGCCGGGAATGTAGGCGCCGACCTCCGCCCCGTTCGTGAGGCGGACGCGCGCGACCTTCCGGAGCGCCGAGTTCGGCTTCTTCGGTGTCTGGGTCATGACACGCGTGCAGACGCCGCGCTTCTGCGGCGCACCCGCGAGCGCAGGCGTCTTCGTCTTCGCCTGTGGGGCCTTGCGACCCTTGCGCACGAGTTGATTGACGGTCGGCAAATGAGTCCTTTCGTGAAGAGACGGTCGGCCGGGGCACAATCGCCCCCGCCAACCGGCCCGCGGCATGGTAGCGAAGATTCCCCGCGCTGGGACGGCAGGGCGGCCCTCCCACCCCCCTTTAGCTCGTTCGAGCCCCTATAGCTCGTTCGAGGGGTAGCGGGAGTCGGTGAACCGGCTCTACAGTCCGGCTGCCGATGAATGCGGTCGTCATCGCGCTCGCTGCGGCCCTCGCTGTCTCCATCGCCGTGGCCGTCTGGTTCTCTCGCCTACTCGCGGAGCGCCCCTCGAGGCGTGCCGAAGCGCAGCTCGACTCGGTGGTCGAGGGGCTCGAGACCCGGATGGCCGAGCTCTCCCGGGAGCTGACGGATGCGGTCACGCGGGCCGAGCAGGAGACCCGGCGCAACCGCTTCCTCGCGCAGATCGCGTCGAGCCTCGAGCTCGAGGACGTGCTCCGCTCGACGCTCGAGGCCGCCCTCCTGCCCGAGCGTGTCGACGCCGCCCTCGTGCACATCGAGGGGGAGGACGACGCGCAGCCGCTCGTCGCCGTGAGCGGCTTCGAGGGCGACGAGCCGGACGCGGTCGCGCTGTTCGGCTCGCCGGAGGGGCAGTCGGTACGCGCCGTCGAGCTCTCGTTCCGCTATGCCGGGGGCGCCGCGGGAGCCTTCCGCACGGCGGTCGGCGTCCCGCTCGTCGACCGCGACCGCCGCATCGGCTGGCTCGGCGTCTTCTCGCGCAGCTCACAGATCCGGCTGGGCGACGAGGATGCCCGCCGGCTCGAGGAGCTCGCGGGGCGCGTCGCCCCGGCGCTCGAGAGCGGGCGCCGTCTGCGCGAGGCCCGCCTGCTCGCCGACCTCGACTCCCTGACCGGCCTCCACAACCGCCGCTACTTCCACGAGACGCTCGAGCGTGAGGTCGCGCGCGCCCACCGCTACGAGCGTCGGCTCTCGCTCGTCCTCGCCGACATCGACGACTTCAAGGCGATCAACGACCGGATCGGCCACCTCGCCGGAGACGCGGTGCTCGCGGAGACGGCGGGGCGGGTGCGCGACGTCGTGCGCAGCGCCGACGTCGCCTGTCGCGTCGGAGGAGACGAGCTCGGGGTGATCGTGCCGGAGGCGGGCCTCGACGAGGCCGACCGGCTCGTGCGGCGGATCCAGCACGCCGTCGCGTCGCGGCCGGTCGCCCGCGCGGGCCGTGTCAACATCTCCGCGGGGACGGCCGAGCTGCAGCCGGACGACGACCCGGCGAGCCTCTTCGAGCGCGCCGACCGCAAGCTCTACGCGGCGAAGCGCGCCGCCGGCAAGGGGCGCGGGATCGCGGCGACCGAGTAGGCAGCTCCGGCGCGTAGGGTCCGGGCGTGAGCCCGCAGGCGGGGAAGTACGTGGTGCTGCAGCAGGTCGGAGCCGAGGAGTGGCGCGTCGTCGGCGAGGTCGCCCGGCGGCCGGGTCTCCCGGCCCGGAGGTCGCGCGGGCAGGCGGTCAGGGACGCCCTGGGGCGCGAGCCGGAGCAGGGCGAGAGCTTCGCCGTGCTCCCGAGCAGCGAGTGGCGGCTCGGCCTCGACCACTGAGCCAGGCCTGCACGGCGGTATTCGCAGGCGAGCCCGGCGACCGGATGCGCCGCCAGGCTCGGGGACTACTCGATCCGGTGCGGCTGCTCAGGACTCGTGCTCGACCGTGGCCTCGATCACCACGGGCTGTTCCTGGAGTCCCGCCGCAGCGAAGATTCCCGGCACCTCGGGATCGCCCAGGAACCTCTGCCAGCCGTCCAGGTCCCAGTCGAAGACGGCCATGACCCGGCCCGGGTCGTCGGGATCGCGGAACACGGTCGATCCCGTGCAGCCGTACTCCTTCCTCTTCTCCGCGCCTCGCGTCGAGAAGGTCTGTAGGAACTGGTCGAAGTCGGCGACTCTCGTCGTGGCAAGGATCATCTCGATGCTCCTCCCTCGGTCAGTTGCCCAGAACCGTATGAGACGCCGTCCGGCAGCGCAAGCTGGGCGCGTCGCCGCCGACGAGAGCGGTCGCCCCGCATTGCGGCGGCAGACACGATTTGTCCACGGCTGCGCGTGTGTCAGCCTCTACCGCGACGCGGCTGGAGCAGGCCGCCGGCACAAGGAGCCATCAGATGACGCGATACCTCATCTCGTTCGATGCGCACGCGATGGACCACATCCCCGACGAGGAGATGCCCGCCGTGGCCAGGGCCGCGCACGAGGTCGTCCAGCAGGCCATGGACGCCGGCGTGTGGGTCTTCGGCGGCGGGCTGGAAGACCAGAAGGCGAGCATCGTGGCCACCGACGGGACGGTCACCGACGGTCCGTACCCGGAGGCCATCGGCGGGTTCTGCGTCGTCGACGTGCCCTCCCGCGAGGAGGCACTGGCGTGGGCCGCCAGGAACGCCGGCGCCTGCCGCTGCGCGCAGGAAGTCCGGGAGTTCATGCCCGACCCGGCCGTCGGGAACTGATCGGGCGCTGGACGGGACCGCGAGGCCCCGGAAGCTACGCGACGTCGTCGGGGCCGTACTCGCGGATCACGCGGGCGGGCACTCCGGCCACCATCGTGTACGGCGGCACGTCCTCGGTCACGACGCTGCCGGCGCCGACGATCGCGTACTCCCCCACGGTCACGCCGGCGAGGATCGTGCTGCGCAGGCCGAGATAGGCGCCGCGACGGATCGTCGTCCGCAGCCCGGCCCGCGTCTCCTCGTCTCCGAGGAGCTCGTGGAAGTGGCGCGGGTAGTACGTGTGGCCGAGGATCGTGGTCTGCGCGATCACCGTGACGTCGTCCTCGAGCGTGACCGAGGAGGGAACGGCGTCGTCGATGAAGACCTCGGTGCCGATGAACACCCGCCGGCCGACGTGCACGCCGCGCCGCCGGTGCAGCGTCGCGCGGGTGGACGGCGGCAGCGGCACGTAGCGGGCGACGACGTGCAGCCAGCGCCTCCCCAGCGCCCCGACGACCTGCACGCCCTGCGTCTCGGGGCTGACCGGGATGTTGCCCCAGAGCTTCTCGAGCATGCCGACAAGCTACGTGCTCGCGCCCGTTCCTGGGGCTCCGCTCGCAAGGAGGCGAGCGAGCGACACGCTACTGCAGGCGCAGGAAGGGGAGGTCCTGCGTCAGGTCGACGTCGGACGGCTCGGGCAGCACGTCGCGCCGGCAGGTCGTCCGGCCGAGGACGACGTTCTGGCGGGCGATCGTCCAGTGCTCCAAGGCCTGCGCACGGGCGTAGCCGCGCAGGGCAGCGCGGATCGCCGGGCGCACGGCCGAGAGCGGCAGCGATCCGAGCGGCTGCGCAGCGCCGAGCGTCCGCACCTTGTACGTCCCGAGCAGCGTCCCGATGCGCCCCTTCGTCCGGGTCGGCATGGTGAACAGCTGCTCGGGCGCCGCCTCGGACAGCGCGTAGCCCCTCCCGTTTCCGCCGAGCCACGGCGGCGAGGGCGAGACGTGGACGCGGCGGACGAGCAGGTCGGGATAGGCGGAGTAGAAGGCGGAGACGTCCTTGGACTTCGGCGCCGCGACGTGGCGGTGCTGCGCGAGCACGGCTCCCCGCAGCTCGTCCGCGAGCACGCCGCGCGCGACCTGGACGCTGGTGTGCGCGTTCCGCAGGGCCGCGCGGTATGCGGCGCGGCTGCCGTGGAACGAGGTGGAGATCAGGGTCCGCTCCGCGGCGAGCACGTCCCGCCGGGAGACGGGAGCCCACGCCTGCTCCACGAGCCGGGCGAAGAGCGCGCTCAGCGCCGCCTCGCGATCGCCCGTGAGGGCCCGGAGGGAGCGGAGCTCGCCGACGTCGATCGTGCCGAACGACGGCACGCTGCAGATCGCGCCGCGCGGCAGAAGGATCTGGCCCTCGGTGAGCGAGTCGTCGAACCCCTTGCCGAGCATCTTCGGCGCGTCGCAGAGACTCTGCTTGCGCGCCCAGAGCCAGACGCAGGCGGCGTCCGGCTTGGTCGGGTCGACCTCCTTGGGGTTCCACATCTGCCAGCCCCACGAGAAGACGGAGCCGAGATGGAACTCGGCCGCGACCCTCTTCGCCGACAGCGCCTCCCACTTCACCACCTGGTACCAGGCCGAGGCCGGCTGGAGCCCGTTGCGGCCGCCGACACCCTTCTGGCTCAGGAAGCTGAGCATGATCCCGAGCTTGCTCGCCGGGATGCCGATCGAGGTGAAGTCCGTCACCGCCGCCCGGTAGCGCTGCCGCAGGAGCCGGTTGCCGAGGACGGGGCCGAGCGGCCAGATGCTCGTGGCGGGGATGTAGTCCTCCCGCACGATGTCCGCGACCTTGGCGATCGCGCGCCACCAGGCGACGGCCTCGCTGCTGTCCGTGAACGGCGCGGCGTTGATGAGCAGCACGGGGTGGCCGCCGAGGTCCTTGAGATCCTGGAGGAACTCGAGCACGTTCGCGCGGTACTGGGCGGTCGGGCCGTTCCAGGGGGTCGGTGTCGCGGCGCCGAAGAGCTCGTTCTCGACGATCAACGGCGTCGAGCAGCCCGTGCGGCCGACGGCGAGCCTGACCTCCTTCACCGCGGCATCGACGATCGCCGAGCGATCGACGGGCGCGTTCGGCGTCCCGACCTTGTTCTTGAGCTTCAGGTCGAAGGAGTACGTCGCGGCGCCGCGGGCGCGCACCTCGGCGGCGTAGTTGCTGCCGGGATGCTGCGTCACGGCCACGAGCGTTCCCGGCTGCGCGAGGATCGGCAGGAGCGTCGGCCAGCCGTACTCGCCCCACACGGTCTGCTGGGCGGCGATGCCGCACTGGCCGGCCCAGGACGGGTCGGAGGAAGCGCCGCCGGCAGCGAGCAGCGAGATCGCGCCGGCCGCGAGCACGGACAGGAGGACCCTCTTCACCCGACTGCTGGTGTAGCAGAGAGAGCGGCGACTCGCCCGGGGTCAGGTCTTGCATTCAAGCACTCTCCTCCCGCCTCAGCCGGCGGCTCACCGTCGAGTAGTGACAGCCGAGGTGGCCGGCGATCTCACGCATCGTGTACCCGTAATCGCGGTACGCGACTGCGACCGGCCGCTCGCGGCTCGCGAAGATCTCGCCCAGCGACGGTGGGACGGGCTGCCACTCGCGGCGCCGAACCTCCTCGATCGGGTCGAGCACACCGAGTTTCTCCAAGACGAACTCCTCGTCCGCCGCGTAGACGCCCGACAGGAGCGGCGGCGCCGGCGGGGAGCCGCTCTCCACGAACAGCCGCAACCGCTCGCGCGCCGTTGTCCGATCGCGGGCGAAGTGCCGAAGGATCCACGACGTCGTCAGGAACGGAGGAGCCGGGACCCGGCCGAGAAGCGCCGGGTAGCTACTCCACCTCCACTCGGCGGGCTCGCGGCAAAGACCCGCGCGAGCCGGATTCCAGGCGACGTAGCGCACCACCTGCAGAAGATGAGACTCGGCCTCCACGAGGACCGCCTTGTACCGAGCCTGAAAGACGTGGCCGCAGCGTCCGCGGCGCCGGTTGTAGCGCTGCGTGAACACGCCGTTCAGCTGACGCATTCCCGCCGGCAGATTCGGCTGCGGCGTCTCTACGAGCAGGTGGTAGTGGTTCCCGAGAATGCAGTAGCCGTGACAAAGCCAGCCGTAACGGTCGACGACCCCTGCGAGGACCTCGAGGAAACTCTCGCGATCCGACGCCCCCAGAAAGACCCGGGCCCGGTTGTTGCCGCGCGAGGTCAGGTGATAGAGCGCGCCTGGAAAGACAACACGCAACGGACGAACCATGACTCGAGGCTAGACCCGAAGGAGCCACCACTCGCTCGCAACTCTCCGGCAAGTGCGTGAATGCAAGACCTGACCCCGCCGCGCCTGCGCTCCGCACTCGTTCCGCTAGGGTGGGTTCAGCGTCCCCGTGTTCTGACTCCCACACGAGCCCGCCGTTCGCCGCTTCGGGGGAGTCGCAAGAGGGAGCGACATGATGAGGAAGAGCTTGAAGCGTGTGCTCGACCGGCTGCGCGCAAGGACGAACGACGCGTTCCGCAACCGGACGGCCGTCCGGGGCGACCTACAGACGCCCCAGCAGATGCACGGCCACGGGCGGTCGTAGAGCCGCCCGTGCGCGCAGCGATCGTCTCGACCTATCCGCCGCGGGCCTGCGGGATCGGCACCTTCGCAGCCGACATCCGGGCGACGCTGCTCGGGGTTCCCGGCATCGAGGGCGCCGATCTCGTCGCGGTGGTGAACGAGCCGTCGAGCCCCCAGCGGCACGGCGTTCTGGGGACGATCGCGCAGAACGTCCGCGGTGACTACGTCCGCACGGCCCGGATGCTGGGTCGGCTCGACGTCGATGTCGTGCTGCTCCAGCACGAGTACGGGATCTTCGGTGGCCTGGACGGCGAGTACGTACTCTCTTTCGCACGCCACCTGTCCCAGCCGCTCGTGGTCACGCTGCACACGGTGCTGTCGGAGCCAACACCGCACCAGGCGGAAGTCCTCGCCGAGCTGTGCGGCGAGGCGGAGCTCGTGATCGTGATGACGGAGACGGCACTGCGGCTCCTCGTCGCCTCGGGTGCCTGTCCGGCGGAGAAGGTGCGCGTCGTACCGCACGGTGCGCCGAGCCGGCTCACCGCCCGAGCGGCGAAGGAGTCCGACGAGCCGAGTCCGTACACCGCCGACGGCAATCGTTTCCTGCTGTCCACGTTCGGACTGATCTCGGCCGGGAAGGGGCTGGAGACGGTGATCGAGGCTCTGCCCGCGATCGTCGAGCGCCATCCGGAGATCGTCTACGTGATCGCAGGTCGCACGCATCCGGACGTCGCGCGTCGAGAGGGCGAGCGCTACCGGCTGATGTTGGAGCGGCGCGTGCTCGAGCTCGGACTCGGTGACAAGGTCGAGTTCGACGACCGCTTCCTCACGATCGAGGAGCTCTCGGGCCTGCTGGCTGCGACCGACGTCTTCGTGACGCCCTACCGCGGACTCGAGCAGGTTGCCTCCGGTGCGCTCACCTTTGCGATCGCAGCCGGCTGCGGCGTCGTCTCGACTCCGTACTGGTACGCGCAGGACATGCTCGCCTCCGGCGCCGGCCGGCTCGTGCCCTTCGGCGACCCGGCCGCGCTCGCGAACGCGGTCTGCGACTACATCGACCAGCCGGAAACGCTGGCAGCAGCGCGGGCCGAGGCCCGCCGAATCGGTTCCGCGTTCGCCTGGCCGGCAGTTGCCGAGGCGACCGCCGCGGTACTGGACGAGGCGCACCGGGTCGCACCCAGGCGCCGGCCGGCGGGCGTCGCCGACCTGCACCTGACGAGCCTGCGCAGCGACCATCTTCTCACGCTCGTCGACGACGTCGGGATCGTGCAGCACGCCGACGGGATCATCCCCAACCGCGACAGCGGTTACTGCGTCGACGATGTCGCGCGGCTCGCGGTCGTCGCGCTCGCGCTCGGGCGTCGCGGCGACGAGCGGCTCTGGAGCTCGATCCTCTACCGGGCGCTCGCGTTCGTCTCCGCGGCCACCGCCGGCGAGGGGATGCACAACTTCATGAGCTACGACCGTCGCTGGCTCGACGAGCCGCACGTCGGCGATCACGTCGGCCGCTCGGTCTGGGCGCTGGGCGAGATCCTCGCCACCGCCTGGATCCCCGCCCTCGTCGTCCCGGTCCGCGATCTGCTCGCGCGACTCGTCGGCATCCTCGCCGGCGAGGTCTCGCCGCGAACGGCCGCTTACACGGTGCTCGGCTTGTCACGGCTCGACGCCGACCGCCTGGATCTTCGTGCCCAGCGCCTGCTCGAACGACTCGTCGAGCAGCTTGCGGACGCCTACCACAGCACCGCGGCCGACGACTGGAGCTGGTTCGAAGACGAGCTCAGCTACGACAACGCCCGACTCTCCCAGGCGCTGATCAGCGGCGGTGACGCGCTCGGACGCGACGACCTGATCGAGGTCGGGCTCGAGTCGCTCCGCTGGCTCGGCGACGAGTCTGGCCTGCGCGACGACGTTCTCCAGCTCGCGGGCCACCGCGGCCGCCGCGCGTATGAACCGAGACAGGGCTCCGGCGACGAGCAACCCCTCGACGCCGCCGCGCTGGTCGAGGCCGAGCTCGCCGCCTTCGCCGTCACCGGCGTCGCCGAGCACGGAGTCCGCGGGACGCGCGCGTTCGAGTGGTTCCTCGGCCGCAACCGTCTCCAGAAGCCGCTCTACGATTTCGCGACCGGCGGCTGCAGTGACGGCCTCGGCAGTGAGGCACTCAACCAGAACGAAGGCGCGGAGTCGACGCTCGCCTTCCACCGCGCAGCGCTCCTCCTCGACGCCGCGGGCGTGCGGGCGGCTGTCCGCGAGCAGGCGCTGCAGCCGACAGCAGCATGAGCGGACCGGAGCTCTTCGAGCGCCATCCGGACAATCCGATCCTCACCGCCGAGGACTGGCCCTATCCCGTCAACGCCGTCTTCAACCCGGCCGCTGCTGCAGTCGACGGCCGAACCGTCTTGCTCGCGCGGGTCGAGGATCGCAGAGGCATCTCGCATCTCGCCGTCGCCCGTTCGGCAAACGGCATCGACGGCTGGACGATCGAGCCGGAGCCACTGCTCGCACCCGACGACACGCGCGCCAGCGAGCGGTGGGGCTTCGAGGACCCGCGCGCCGTCTGGGTCGAGGAGCTCGGCCGTTTCGTGATCACCTGCACCGCCTACGGCCCCGCCGGGCCGGCCGTCTTCCTGGCGACCACCGAAGACTTCAGATCCGTCGAGCGCTACGGCATCGTCAGGCATCCCGAGGACAAGAACGCGGCGCTCCTGCCCCACCGGATCGACGGCCGCTGGGTGCTCCTCCACCGCCCCAAGACCCAGTTCGGCGGCGCCCACGGCGAGATCCTCCTCTCCCGCTCCGACGACCTCGTCAACTGGAGCGCCCCCGAGCAAGTGCTCCAACCCCGCGCCGGCGCCTGGTGGGACTCGCTCCGCATCGGCCTCGGCCCGCCGCCGCTCCGAACCGAGCACGGCTGGCTGCTCTTCTACCACGGCGTCAAGGACACCGTCGCCGGCGATGTCTACCGGATCGGCCTCGCCCTGCTCGACCTCGACGAGCCGACGCGCATCCTCCACCGGCTCCCCGGCTGGGTCATCGCCCCGCTCGCACCGTACGAGCGCACGGGCGACGTCCCCAACGTCGTCTTCCCCTGCGGCCTCCTCCACGATCCAGCCAGCGACGAGCTCCGCCTCTACTACGGCGCCGCCGACAGCTCCATCTGCCTCGCCAGCGCAAGCCTCCGCAACGTGCTCGACGCCGTACTCGCCGCTCCCCCCGGCTGAGCCGGCTCACGAGCCTGGCCTCATGCCGGAATCGGCACCTTCTGATGTCCGGTCGCTGCGCCGGTCCGCTGCACGATCATGGCCTACGCGTTCGGTGGCGGAAGACGACTGCGGTCGTGATTCCGAGCAGCCAGCCGATGACGGCGGCCGCCAGGATGATCCAGACGAGCGACGCACGGGTCGAGCCGACCACCCAGTCGAGCTTGACGCTGCTCGTGTTCTTCGAGCTGAGGACTATCAGGACGGCGACCAGCGCGACGAACACGACCGCTCCGGTGTAGAGGCGCGCCCGATGTCCGTGGCGGACGAGCCGCTCTGTCCGCGACTCGGCATGGGGCGTCGAGGGCGCGTCGGGGCCCGGGGCCGGCGTGGGCGCTTCCGGTTGGTTGGAAGCCATGAGAATCCTCCTAGCTCGGGACTGCGCTCGCGGGTTCGACCACCGCGAGCTGTGCGACGTGTGTGGAGGAGCGGATGAGGTAGCTGCGGCCGCCGTAGAGCACGCTTGCGCAGGGCAGCGGAACCGACTCCAGCCAGCGCTCGACGAGCGCGAGAAGCTCGATCACCCATTCCGGTCCAGTCGACGGCGGCTGCAGCCGGAGGATCAGCTCGGGGCCTGTGATGAGCTCGGCCGAAAACAGCGGCGAGGCGTACTCGAGCAGGAGGGCGGCGCACTCGGGGTCGGGGGCGACGATCTCGACCCGGTGAGGGCCCTCGGAGCTCCAGGCGGTGGGCTGGCTCGGACGCTCCGGGCGGACGGGGGCTCGGCGCCTCAGGGTGCGCTCGAGAAACGACGGTGCGGGTGCTGCGGACATGCCGGCTCCGATGGTCGGGTGAAATCGCCGACCGCGCTGCGTGAGGTCGGCCACCTGCAACTCCAACCCGCATCGCCTGTGGGAGGACATTCGCCGGATCGCGCGTCTTGGGCTCCGCCGGACACTCCGCGGCACCGATGCATACGGCACCGCCAAGAACTCTACCATCGTGGCCATCAGGCTCACGGCTTCCCGGGAGTAAAGTCAGAGGTCAATTGCCCGAGACCGAGCCCCAGCATCTGCGTGTCCTGATCGCGAACGAGAAGCGCGACCGGCTGGAGTTGCTCGCCAACG
>CAZRTE010000079.1:0-11594 GCA_964602945.1 uncultured Gaiellales bacterium | reverse complement strand
CGCCGCCTTCAGGCGGCCTGCCCCCACGCGACACCGGCACAGCGCTCGAACCCACGCGGCCCAAGCAAGCCCTTACGGCACGGAGCCGGCCGGAGACCGCGCTCTCTGGCCGGCGCAGTTCCTTAACCCCCGGGCGAAGAGCGCAGCTCTTCGCCCGAGCTACCTAGGCGGCGTAGACGTCGCAGCCGAGGTAGAGCAGCGACTCGACCGCCTCGGTCACGAACGCCGTGGCCTGGGCTGCATCGGCGAAGAGGTACGGACCCGGATGAACCGGATCGGATGCGCCACGCGGAAACACGTCAGCCTCGACGGCGCACGAGTCGCCGTGGTCGACCGCCCGCAGCCGCGCAACCGAGCGTCCGTCGCGCTTCGCGTGGCGAACGAAGAGCTCGCGCCCGGTCTCCAGCGTGCTCACTTGGCCCCCTGCACTGCCTGGGCGATCGCGGCCCGGTCGAGGTAGCCGTCGAAGCGGAAGACCAGCGTCCCCGGCCTGCGGTAGATGAGGAAGCCGGGATTCGGGAGAAGGTCGCCTGCCGGAAGCAGTGCGGTCAGCGTGCCCGCGACCCGGTTGTCGAGGACGTTGACCCGGAGGAAGCCGACGTGCGTCTCGGCCGCGCCGGCCTGCGCCTCGCCGACGGCGATCCTGTCGACCTGCACCTGCGGGTTGTAGAGGCTGACGACGACGATCCGCTGCTGCTCGAGAGCGGCCCGGAGCGGCGCCGGCAGGTTCGAGTCCACCTTGACCGGATTGGCGGGCTGGGTTGCCGGCACGGTCTGGGGCGGCGTTGTCGCGGTCGTTGCGGTGCTGCCGACGGTGTTCGCCGCCTTGGAGCCGGTGGTGCTGGTCGGCGCGGTGGAGGCGGTGGTGGACGCGGGCGTCGTCACCCGCTGCGTCGTGGCGACCGTCACGCTTCCGGCGCCCGCCTTCGAGTGCTGCAGGTAGACGAGCGTGCCGCCGCCGAGCGCGATCAACAGCACGCCGACGAGGGCAAAGACACGGATCTGCGGGCTCAGTTGCGTGGTCACGATCCTCAGAGGGGTTATCGGCTCACGCGCTCGGGGCTTTAGCGCTTCCCCTCGCCTGCCGATTCCCTCTACGTGCACAACGGAACTCGCAGCGAAGGCGGTTTCCTCTTGATCGAGCTCCTGGTGGCGATCGTGATCATCGCGATCGCGCTTCTCGCCCTGATGGCCGCCTACGACCAAGCCTTCTTCTCCCTGCGCTCGGCGGCGAAGACGTCGTCGGCCGGCCTGCTCGCCGAGAACCAGCTCGAGCTCTATGCCTCCCAGCGGTACTCCTCGATCGGACTCGATGCCACGACGCTCACCTCCGTCCAGGCGAGCGACTCGACCTACAGCTCCGACGAGGCTGCGCTGCCGGGAACGGGTGCGGACGTGACGATCTCGGGCTGCGGCTCGAGCCCGCAGTGCTCGCCGGTGCAGACACTGACCGGAAGCGACCACCACACGTACAAGCTCGAGACGTTCATCCGCTCGCTCGCGAATCCGAACGGCACCCCCTGGAAGGAGAGGGTCGTGACCGTGATCGTCCGCGACCTGAGCAAGGCCGGCTCGCCCGAGATCGTGACGATGCAGACCGCCTTCGACCAGGGACCTGCATAGAGCTCGCGGACGCTTCGCGTCCGCTCGCTGGAGTGCAAGGAACGAGGGCCGGGAGAGCGTGGTCTCCCGGCCCTCGTGCTGTAGGGGCTTGTCTTTGGGCTGCGTGGTTCGGGGCGCTTGTGTCGTCGCGAGCGGGCAGGCCTGCGGGCGTGCGCCGCTTCTGCCGTGGTCTGGTTCGAAGCGTTCGACCCCTGCGCAGGTCGAGGGCCGGAGCGTAGGCGGATGCCTACGCGCGCGCGAGCGCACCCCGTAGGCAAGCCATCCACAGCTCCAAAGGCGAATACAGCACGGAGCGCGGGCGAGACCACGCTCTCGCCCGCGCGGAGTTCCGTCACCCCAGCGAGCGGGTGCGCAGCACCCGCGAGCTACGGCGTCAGCCGGACCAGTTCGACGGCGAGGAGGCGGGTAGGTACGACGTCGACGAGTTGAGCGGCGTGCCGGGCGGGAACACGTGGAACGGGATCAGCGTCTGCGAGTCGCCGCCGAGATTGAGCGAGTGGGCGAGCACCGGGCCCATGTTCGAGGAGTTTCCGCTCGTCGAGTAGTCCGTCGTGCAGTAGACGCCCAGCTGGACGGTCGTCCCGCCGCCGAGGCCGACGCAGCTCGAGCTGATGAGCGACGAGCCGGTGGAGTTCGCCCAGCAGGCTGCGACGGCGATGATCCCGTCCTCGTCCGGGTTCCACGCCGGCGTGCAGCTCGAGCCGCCGAAGACGCTGTTCGCGGCGCAGAAGTTCCCCGAGCCGGTCGTGCTGATTCCGCCCGTGAAGTACATCGACGCCTGGCCCGAGTAGAGGGTGTTGTTGCTGATGTTCAGGCTGCCGTCGAAGTAGAGCACTCCCTTGACGTACAGCGAGTGCGACGACGGTGTCCACTTGATCTCGTCTGCCGTGCCGATCTTGCAGTCGTACGCCGTGTTGCCGAACATCACGGAGCTGATCGAGTTGTCGCTGTTGTTCAGCGTCCCGTCGTTGTCGAACAGGTTCGCCGGGCAGCCGGTCTTCGCGAGCCCGGCCTGCGTGTTGTAGACGGAGTGGAGCGTCGACCACGTGCCGTCGTTCGCGCCCGTGCACTCCGAGTCGAGCGAGGACGGCTGGCCGATGCACGGCATCGACGGCGTCACGTCGAGGCCCTCGGCGACACTCGAGGCGTAGATCGGCTTGTGGTTGCCGTCGCACTTCCCCGTGCCCGGGACGACGTCGTTGCACGTGTTCGTCGAGCTCGAGGTCAGGCCGATCCTGACCTCGCCGACTCTGTTGCTCGCGCTGCCGATCTTCGCAGCTCCGGTGACGCTGAGGTTGCCGCCGACCTCGAGCTGCGTTCCGTTGTACGAGAAGTGGCCGCTGAGGCAGAGGTCGCCGCGTGTGAGCAGGGGCGTGGTGATCACCACGTTGCCGTTGAACGAGTTCACGCAGGGACTGCCGGAGGCATCGGAGTAGACGTAGTTCCAGATGCCGCTCTGCGTCGTCGTCACCGGGCTCGGGACGTTCGCCAGCGCGCTCACGACGCGTGTGATGCCGCCGACGGTGCCGCTGCCGACCATCGTCCACGTCACCCCGTCGCCCCCGACGGTCGCGTAGTACTGGCCGGAGCCGACCGGTTGGGTCGGGAGGTTTTGGACGCCTTGAGGCGGCTCCGTGTGCTGGGCGGCGGCGCTGTAGAGCATCCCCTCGGCGTAGGCGAGCCCCTCCTGCGCGATCGCGAACGCTTGCCGCTGCTGGTCCGAGACGAGGGTGGTGCGCTGGTTCGCGGTGCCGGCGATGATGATCCCGGTCGTCGTGACGGCGAGGATCATCACGATCGCGAGCGCCATCACGAGGGCGATTCCGTCCTCGTCGCGGACGAGCCGCTGCACGATCCTCCGGATCACGAGCAGCCCGCCGAGTCCGAGGTGGTGAGCGCCGAGTTGCGCATGGCGATCGTGTCGGTCGCGGAGACGGCGGTGGCCCCCGTCGTGCCCGAGTTGACGGCCAGGTCGACCTGGAGCCGCGGGTGGCTGCCGACGGGCGCGAGGCACGAGAAGGGCGCCGCGGAGGTGACGTCGGAGGCGAACGTCTCGCCGGTGCCCGTGCAGAAGGAGCCCACGTAGCGGACGAGCGCGCCGCCCGTCACGCACCAGGCCAGGTTGACGCTCGAGGAGTGCGAGCACTGAGTCGGCAGCGTCAGCACGACGCCGGCGCCGCCCGAGACGAGGGTCGCCTGGGAGGCGCAGCGGGTCTCGAACTCGAGCCGGTCGAACGCGACATGGACGCTCGTCTGCGAGGCGAGGGTCGCGTTCGTCGTCGAGCTCGCGCGCAGGCCCGAGACGAAGATGTTCGAGAGCCCGGCCAGGAGGACGAGCATGACCACGGAGGCGACGATCAGCTCCACCAGGGTGAACCCCGACTCGTCGTGCAGTAAGCGGCGCATTGCACTTCCTCTCTCGGCTCCGGAGGCGGCGACCTGAACCCCTCGAACGGGAGAGGGCGCGGTCTCCCGCGCCCTCTCCGTCGATCAGCCGGTGGGCTGCTACTAGCCAGTAGCCGTACTGCAGTCGGAGCCGCCCTGGACCGACGAGACCTGGAGGCTCCCGATGGAAGCGAAGCCGAACCCGTCCGGCGGGCTGCCGAGGTTCTGGTCGCCGCCGACGTAGTAGGCGTTGTGGCCGGGGGCCTCGGTGTCGCTGAGGCAGTAGGCCGCGCCGTCACTCGAGACGGTGACCTGGACGTTCGGCGAGACGCCCGGCGCCGACTGGTTGAGCGCCGTGGTGTCCATACCCGTGTACGAGTTGTTGCCGGTCGTCTGGTAGTAGGTCTCCGCCGCCGGGATCGCCGAGCGGACGTTGGACTTGGCCGCCGCGTCCTGTGCGTTGCCGCGGAGGCTGAGGTAGGACGGCACCGCGATCGCGACGAGGATGCCGAGGATCACGATGACGACCAGGAGCTCGATCAGGGTGAAACCCTCGTCAGAGCTCATACGCGTCTTGATGCGGTCGAACATTCGCTGGGTCTCCTTCCACAGGGAACAGGGGATGGCTTGCTGCGTATCGGCGGCGCGGTTCAGGTACTTAGCCCCCTTTGGGGGATTCGGCTCACTCCGCGTGAGGGAGACGACCGGTGGCAGCCACCGTCACGGGACAGTCACGCCATCACTCAAGAACCACCGCGCCCGTGCCGATACGCGCCGCAGGAGATGCCGCAGTCCACCTCTATAGACGCGCTGCTCGAGCGGATGATCGACCTCGGCGCATCCGACCTTCACTTCACGGTCGGGACGACGCCGGCGTTCCGCGTGAACGGACGCATCCGCCCGGACGAAGGCGCGGAGAAGCTCGACGGGGAGGAGACGCGCAGGGCGCTCTACGGCATCCTCACCTCCGAGCAGCAGAAGCAGCTCGAGTTGAGCCGCCAGCTCGACTTCGCCTACTCGCTGCCCGGGGCCGCCCGCTTCCGCGTCAACGTCTTCTTCCAGCGCGGCTCGCTCGCTGCCGCCTTCCGGCTCGTGCCGCAACAGATCAAGACGCTCGAGGAGCTCGGCCTGCCACCGGTTCTGCACATGCTCGCGGAGAAGCCGCGCGGGATCGTCCTCGTCACCGGCCCGACCGGCTCGGGCAAGTCGACCACTCTCGCGGCGCTCGTCGACGAGATCAACCGCACCCGCGCCGAGCACATCCTCACGATCGAGGACCCGATCGAGTTCCTCCACTGGCACAAGCGCTGCATCGTGAACCAGCGCGAGATCGGAGCGGACGCGACGGACTTCGCCACCGCGCTCCGCGCCGCGCTCCGTGAAGACCCCGACGTGATCCTCGTCGGCGAGATGCGCGACCTCGAGACGATCTCGACCGCGCTCACCGCCGCCGAGACCGGTCACCTCGTCTTCGCGACGCTCCATACGCAGAGTGCGTCGTCGACGATCGACCGCATGATCGACGTCTTCCCGCCTGCCCAGCAGCAGCAGGTGCGGATCATGATCGCCAACTCGCTGCAGGGTGTCATCACGCAGGCACTGCTGCCGACCGCGAACGGCGAAGGCCGTGTCGCGGCGCTCGAGATCCTCTTCCCCGACGACGCGGTGCGGAACCTCATCCGCCAGGCGAAGGCCGAGCAGCTCTACACCGTCATGCAGACGAGCTCGTCGCGCGGCATGCAGACGATGGAGCAGGCCCTCGCCGGCTTCGTCCTCGACGGGGTCGTCACCGTCGCCGAAGCCGTGTCCCGGACGACCCGCTCCGAGCAGCTGCTCGGACTCCTCGAGCGTGCGGGCCTGCCCGTCCACGCCGACCTACCGAAGGTGGTGGCTCTTTCGTGAACCGCACAGGCGTACGTGGCTCGATCTTGGAGAAGGAGATCCACCTTCGTGGGGAGCCGTCTCCGCCGGCGCAACCGTGGATGGTGCGCGAGTTCGTCATCCCCGATCCGAAGGAGCGCTGGTGGAACAGGGAGATCTCCCTTCCGCGCCGCTCGCCCTCCACGCCCGAGCCGCGCGCTGAGCTGAAGGAGTCGAAGCGTCTCCCGCCGCCGCCGCCGCCGCTGTCACCGGAGTCGTCGTCGGAGCCGTCGTCGGAGCCGTCGTCGGAGCCGTCGCGGCTGCGGTCGCGGGGACGGGGTGAGCGCGTCGTCGGCCTCAAGATCGGCGGGTCGCAGATCGCGGCCGCCTGCATCGTGAACGGGAGTCGGATCCGCCTCGAGAAGGTTGCGCGGACGCCGCTCGCGAGCGGCGTCGTCGTCGACGGCGAGCTGCGCGACCCGCAGACTCTCGCCGCCGCACTCAGGTCTTTCTTCGCCGAGCACAGGCTGCCGCGGCGCGGCGTCAGGCTGGGCATCGCCAGCAGCCGGATCGGCGTTCGCAGCTTCGAGATCGCCGGCATCGCGGACGAGCGGCAGTTCGTCAACGCCATCCGCTTCCGCGCCCAGGAGGCGCTCCCGATCCCGCTCGAGGAGGCGGTCCTCGACTACCGCGTGCTCGACGAGCGCGTCGGCGAGGACGGCGAGCGCATGCGGCGCGTCCTCCTCGTCGTCGCCCACCGCGAGCTCGTCGAGCGCTATGTCGAGGCGTGCCGCCTCGCCGGCCTGACGCTCGCAGGGATCGACCTCGAGGCCTTCGGGCTCCTGCGGGCCTTCGCGCCGCCCGTGGAGCGTGAGGGCTCGGCGCTCGTCGCCATCTCGATCGGACACGAGCGGACGACGCTCGCAGTCTCGAACGGCCTCGTCTGCGAGTTCACGCGTGTGCTCGAGTGGGGCGGTTGGGTGCTCAACGTCGCTCTGGCCCGCGTCCTCGACTCGACGCCGGCCGAGGTCGAGCTCGTGAAGCGGAGCCTCTCGCTCGAGCCTGGACCGGCGCCGGCCGGCCTCACGACTGAGCAGGCCGACGCTGCCGTCGACGCCTTGCGGCACGGTGTGGAGTCGCTCGCGCGTGAGCTCGTCTCCTCGCTCAGGTACTACCAGTCGCAGGACGACAGCCTCGGCATCGGCGAGGTGGTCATCACGGGCGGCACCGCCCGCCTCGGGGGGCTGGCGCAGGAGCTCGAGCGGCTGCTCGACGTCCCCGTCCGGGTTGGCAACCCGCTCGACCGGCTTGAGGTCTCACAGCGGCTCGACGAGTCCGACCTCGGCTCGCTCGCCGTCGCGATCGGCCTGGGGATCGAGGACTAGGTGGCCGACGCATGAAGGCCGTCAATCTCCTGCCGCGTGAGAACCTGCGCCGTCGCGAGGCGCGGAGGATCGACCCGGTCGTCGTCGGCGGCGTCGCCCTCGTGCTCGCCGTCGCGGCGGCAGTCGGCGGCGGCTTCGCGCTCGAGCGCTCGCACGTCCACTCCGAGCAGCGGCAACTCGCAGCCGCGCACACGGAGCTTGCACGTGCACAGGCGCAGCAGCCCAAGGGTCATCAGGCGCTGTCCGGTCCATCGGCCCTTGCGCAGGCGCCGACGTGGCGGCAGGCCCTCGAGGGCGTTCTCGCGACTCGCGTCTCCTGGGACCACACGCTCGGCCAGCTCTCGCGGGTCGTCCCTGCGGGCGTCACCCTCTCCGACCTCTCGCTCGGCAGCTCGGGCGCCGGGACGCCCGGGTCGCTGTCGCTTTCCGGGAAGGCGTCGTCCAAGCTCCTCGTAGCGCAGCTCCTCTCGCGGCTGACGCTCGTGCCGGAACTGGAGCAGATCAAGCTCGGCGCGACCACCGTCGACCCCACGAGCGGCGACGTCTCCTTCTCGGTGCAGGCGCAGGTGACGGTACCCGCGTTGCCGAGTCCGCCGGCCGACTCGACGGCCGGCACGACGACGACGTCGACAACGACCGGAGGCTCGCCGTGATGACCGTCTCCCCCCGCCGGCATCAGCTCGTAGCCGTTCTCGCAATCGTCGCCGTCCTGGTCGCGGCGGGCGGCTGGCTACTGCTCGTGGGACCGCAGCGCCAGCACGCGGCGTCCGCCGCCGGTCAAGTGCAGCAGACGAAAGACCAGATCGCGCAGCTGATGGCTGCCGCGCGGGCCGCCGAGTCGCAGCCGTCGGCGGCGCCTACGTTTCGCACGAAGGCCCTCTACGGACTGGAGACGGCGATGCCGGTGACGGAGGACGAGCCGGATCTCCTGCTTGGCCTCGACCAGCTCGCCGGTTCCTACGGCGTCCAGGTCGCCTCGCTCTCGCCGGGAACGCCGACGGCAGCCGTCGGCTACACCGTCGTGCCCGTGGCCCTCAGCCTCAACGGCACCTACGCGGGGCTGACGCACTTCCTCCGCCGGCTGCGCACACTCGTGGCCTTGCGGCACGGGAAGGTCGTGGCATCGGGGCGGCTGTTCTCCGTGGCGTCGGTCACCGTGGCTCCGGCGGGGACCGGGACCAAGCTGCGAGCGAGCGTCGCGCTTCAGGCGTTCGTCTACGGCGCAGTCGCCGGCGCGACGCCGCTGCCGAGCGCGACCGGATCGACTTCCACGAACAGCACGACGACGAGCGGAGGGTAGGAGAGGAATGGCAGCGAAGACCGCACAGAAGGCAGCTCGCGTGAAGGCGGCGAAGCAGAAGAAGCTCCTCCTCGTCCTCGTCGTGCCGCTGTTGCTGGCGATGTTCTACGCGTATCACACGGTGACCAAGTCCCAGCAGTCGTCGTCCACGACGCCCCCAGCCGCGGCGACGTCGGCCTCGACGGCGCCGGCCGTCACCACGCCCTCGCCTGCCGCGACTCCTTCGGCGGCTCCTCCGACCAGCAAGGTCGCCTCGTTCGCGCTCCTCCCGAGCAGGGATCCGTTCGGCGGTGGAGGGCAGGCGCCTGCGAGTGCTCCGGTCGTCTCCGCACCGCCCGCCGTTCCAACGCCGTCGCCCACGCAGCCGACGAAGACGCAGCCGACGCAGAAGACACAGCCCAAGCAGACCCAGCCGACGACGACCCAGCCGACGACGACGCAGCCGAAGAAGCTGTCCCCGCCGGCGACCAGAGCAGTCATCGTCCTCGACCGGACGCTCCTGCGCATCCGCCTCCACAAGGGCTTCGGCTACGCCCTGGGGGATGCCGGCCAGCCCTTCTTCTGGGTTCTCTCGCTGACCCGCAAGAACGCGAAGATCCTCGTCGCGGGGAGGTCGCGCGCCCTCACGCTGAAGGTCGACGTACCGAAGACCGTGACCGACCTCCAGGGCAGGCTTCACACGTTGATGCTGCTCCCGCACGGGACGCCGCTGCCCGCCGCGGCCTCGCAGGCCGGTGCTCCTGTGACGACGAGCGGGAGCCGGGGCGGATGACCGCCTTCTCCTATACGGCGATCAATGCGCAGGGGATGGAGATCGACGGCGTGATCGCTGCCGGCGACCTCGCCGCCGCGCGTGAGCAGCTGCGCCGCCGCGGGCTGCTCGCGCAGCGCCTCTCCGAGGTAAGCGGGGGCGGGTCACTCGGCGAGAAGCGCATCGGGGGACGCAGGCGCGTCCGCCAGAGCGCGCTCCAGGTCTTCTCGCGCCAGTTCGCGACGATGATCGAGGCCGGGCTCAACGTCGTCCAGGCCCTCGTCGTCCTCGAGGAGCAGACGAGCGACGAGAGGCTGGCCGAGACCGTGACCGAGCTGCGCCAGGACGTCGAGGGCGGCCTCCTCCTCTCGGAGGCCATGGCACGGCACCCGAAGGTCTTCTCGAACCTCTACGTCGCCATGGTCGAGGCGGGCGAGGCGGCCGGGATCCTCGACCTCGTGCTCGACCGCGTCGCCGTCCAGATCGAGAAGCAAGAGGCGATCCGCCGCCGCGTCAAGGGGGCGATGATCTACCCGAGCCTCGTGCTGACGTTCGCGATCGTCGTCCTGTTCACGATGCTGCTCGTCATCGTCCCGATCTTCGTCCAGATCTTCGCCACGCTGAACGGCCAGCTGCCGATGCTGACCCAGGTGGTGGTGAGCGCGTCGAACTTCCTGCGCGGGTACTGGTTCGTGATCATCCCGCTCATCATCCTCTCGCCGTTCGCCTTCCGCCGCTGGAAGGAGACCGAGCGCGGGCGCCGCACCTGGGACCGCTTCCTGCTGCGCGTGCCGATGCGGATCGGCCAGACGGTGCGCAAGGTGACGATGGCCCGCTTCTCGCGCACGCTCGCGACGCTCGTCGCCGCCGGTGTCGACATCATCAAGGCGCTCGACATCACCGGGCAGACGGCCGGCAACTACGTCGTGCAGGTGGCGCTCGAGAACGTCCGGGAGCGCGTGCACGAGGGCGCCGGGCTCGCGCAGCCGCTGCTCGAGAACGACGTCTTCCCGCCGATGGTCGCTCACATGCTGAAGATCGGCGAGGAGTCGGGCGAGCTCCAGACGATGCTCGACAAGATCGCGGACTTCTACGAGGACGAGGTCAACGCGGCCATCGACTCCCTCACGAGCATCATCGAGCCGGTGATGATGATCCTCGTCGGCGCGGTCGTCGGCGTCATCGTCGTCGCGATGTACCTGCCGATGTTCAAGATGTACCAGCTCGTGCACTAGCTGTAGTTCCTGAGGAGGTTGTTCATCCGGGCCTCTCTGGAGGCTGGGGGTGTCGAAGCCACCAGCTCCAGAGGAGGGCACCGGATGAAGCTCCACGCTAATCATCGGACCTGTCCGAGCAGTCGTCGGTTGATCTGCCGTCGGGTGCTTGAGGAGGGTTGGACGCTGCAGCAGGCGGCCGAGGCCGCCGGCTGCAGCGTGCGCACGGCATCGAAGTGGTTGGCTCGCTACCGGCAGGGCGACCAGCTCCTGCTCGACCGCTCCTCGCGGCCGCGACACTCGCCGCGGCAGCTGCCCCAGCAGCGGGTGGTCGCGATCGAGCGGCTGCGCCGGGTCAGGATGACAGCCGCCGAGATCGCCGAGGTGCTCGAGTTGCCTGTTTCGACGGTGTCGCTGTGGCTGAAGCGGATCGGGCTCGGCAAGCGCTCGCGGCTTGATCCGCTCGAGCCGCCCAACCGCTACGAGCGCCGCCATCCCGGCGAGCTCGTGCATGTCGACATCAAGCGACTTGGACGTATCTCGGCGCTGGGGGCCGGTCACCGGATGGTCGGCAGTCGTGCCAGCCAGTACTCACGCCGCGTCGATGGACGGATGACACGCCTCACCGGCTACGAGTACCTGCACGTGATGATCGACGACTACTCCCGCCTCGCCTACGCCGAAGTCCTCGACGATCTGACCGCCGCCTGCGCGATCGCCTTTCTCCGACGCGCGGTCGCCTGGTACGCCGCACGCGGCATCCGCGTCCGCGCCGTGATGAGCGACAACGGCGCCGCCTATATCGCCCACGACTACGCGCGGGCCCTGCACACCCTGCGTCTCAGACACCTACGGATCAAGCCGAGACGTCCACGCACCAACGGAAAAGCAGAGCGGCTGATCCAGACACTGCTCAACGAATGGGCATACGCGCGCATCTACGGCAGCTCACCCGAACGAACAGCAGCACTGCCCCTCTACCTCGACCGATACAACTACCGCCGACCACACGGCAGCCTCAACCACCAGCCACCAGCATCACGGCTGAACAACGTCATTGGTAACTACAGCTAGCG
>CAZRTE010000078.1:9089-12088 GCA_964602945.1 uncultured Gaiellales bacterium | reverse complement strand
GTCGAGAAGTTCGACTACCGCAAGGGCTACAAGTTCTCGACCTACGCGACCTGGTGGATCCGCCAGGCGGTCACACGCGCGATCGCGGACAAGGCCCGGACGATCCGGATCCCCGTCCACATGGTCGAGAAGCTGAACAAGGTCGTGCACATCGAGCGCCAGCTCGTGCAGCGGCTCGGGCGCGAGCCGAGCCCGGAGGAGATCGGCGAGGAGCTCGAGATGACGACCGACGAGGTGCGGGAGATCCTCCGCATGTCGCAGCTCCCCATCTCGCTCGAGAAGCCGATCGGCGAGGAGGAGGACTCCGCCCTCGGCGACTTCGTCGAGGACGAGGCGGCCGAGTCGCCGTACGACACGGCCCAGCTCTCGCTCCGGCGCGAGGACGTCGAGAGCGCGCTCAGCGCGCTGCCGAAGCGCGAGCGGCAGGTGATCGAGCTCCGCTACGGCCTGCTCGGCGGCGAGCCGCGCACGCTCGAGGAGGTCGGGCGCGCGTTCGGCGTCACGCGCGAGCGGATCCGCCAGATCGAGAACAACACGCTGAAGAAGCTCGAGCACCTGCCGGAGGCGCAGGCGCTCAAAGACGCCGTGTCCTGAGCGGCAGGCCGCCCGTCCCTCGTCCGTAGCGCCGCAGGTCGGCTCGCCCATCGACCGTCCGGCGCAACTAGATTGGGCGAGGTATTCACCGTCGACGGGAAGGGCTGCGAGATCGACGACGCCGAGGTCATCTACCGGGGCCGCCGCCCCGACTGCCGGCACTGAGGGAGGAGACCATGGACGACACGAGCACCCGCCCGGGCACGGGCACGAACGGCAACGCACACGAGCCGGCCACCGGCCGGACGAACCGGGACTGGTGGCCGAACGCCCTCGACCTGAAGCAGCTCTCCCCGCCGAACCCGCTCGGCGACCCCATGGGCGAGGACTTCGACTACGCGGCCGAGTTCGCCACCCTCGACCTCGACGCCCTGAAGCGGGACGTGATCGAGGTCCTGACCACCTCGCAGGACTGGTGGCCCGCCGACTGGGGCCACTACGGGCCGCTCGTCATCCGCATGGCGTGGCACAGCGCCGGCACGTACCGCATCAGCGACGGCCGCGGCGGGGCCGGCGCCGGACAGCAGCGCTTCGCTCCCCTCAACAGCTGGCCCGACAACGTCAACCTCGACAAGGCGCGCCGCCTCCTCTGGCCCGTGAAGCAGCGCTACGGCCGCAAGATCTCCTGGGCCGACCTCCTCATCCTGGCCGGCAACTGCGCCCTCGAGTCGATGGGCTTCGAGACGTTCGGCTTCGCCGGCGGCCGCGAGGACACATGGGAGCCGGACAACGTCGACTGGGGTGCCGAGGCGGAGTGGCTCGGCGACGAGCGCTACAGCGGCGACCGGGAGCTCGCGAACCCGTTCGCGGCCGTCCAGATGGGCCTGATCTACGTCAACCCCGAGGGCCCGAACGGCGAGCCGGACCCGCTCGAGGCGGCCCGCGACATCAGGGAGACGTTCGCCCGGATGGCGATGAACGACGAGGAGACGGTCGCGCTGATCGCCGGCGGGCACACGTTCGGCAAGACGCACGGCGCCGCGCCGCCCGAGCACCTCGGGCCGGATCCCGAGGCCGCCCCGCTGCAGCAGATGGGGCTCGGCTGGCCGAACGACTACGGCACCGGCAAGGGCAACGACACGATCACGAGCGGGCTCGACGGCCCGTGGACGCCGACGCCGACGGCGTGGGACAACAGCTTCTTCGAGACGCTGTTCGGCTACGAGTGGGAGCTGACGAAGAGCCCCGCCGGCGCGTGGCAGTGGGAGCCGACCGATCCGGAGGCGAAGCAGGCGGTCCCGGATCCGCACGACCCCGGGAAGCGGCGCCCGCCGGTCATGCTCACGACCGACCTCGCGCTCCGCGTGGACCCGGTCTACGAGCCGATCTCCCGGCGCTTCCACGAGCATCCCGACGAGCTCGCCCACGCGTTCGCGAAGGCGTGGTTCAAGCTGACGCACCGCGACCTGGGGCCGGTCACGCGGTACCTCGGGCCGCTCGTCCCCGCCGAGCCGCAGATCTGGCAGGACCCGGTGCCGCCCGTCGACCACGAGCTGATCGGCCCGGCGGAGATCGCCTCGCTCAAGGAGACGCTCCTCGCCTCCGGCCTCTCGATCCCGCAGCTCGTCAAGACCGCGTGGGCGGCAGCCTCGACCTTCCGCGGCTCCGACAAGCGCGGCGGCGCCAACGGCGCGCGCATCCGCCTCGAGCCGCAGAAGGGCTGGGCGGTGAACGAGCCGGACGAGCTCGCGACGGTGCTGGCGACACTCGAGCGCGTCCAGCAGGAGTTCAACGCCGCCGAGAACGGCAGCGGCAAGCGCGTCTCGCTCGCCGACCTGGTCGTGCTCGGCGGCTGCGCGGCGGTCGAGCAGGCGGCGAGGAACGCCGGGCACGAGGTCGAGGTTCCGTTCGCTCCCGGCCGGACCGACGCGACGCAGGAGTGGACGGACGCGGAGTCGTTCGCCGTGCTCGAGCCGAAGGCGGACGGGTTCCGCAACTACCTCGGCGACGGCCGGGCGCAGCCGGCCGAGCACCTGTTCGTCCAGCGGGCGGGCCTGCTCTCCCTGACCGCGCCGGAGACGGCCGCTCTCGTCGGCGGGCTCCGTGTCCTCGGGGCGAGCCACGGCGGCTCCGAGGTCGGCCTGCTCACCGAGCGGCCGGGCTCGTTGACGAACGACTTCTTCGTCAACCTGCTCGACGCGAACCTCGACTGGGAGCCCGTCTCGGCGGAGGAGCAGACCTTCGAGGGCCGCGACCGCCGCAGCGGCGAGGCGAAGTGGACGGGCAGCCGGGTCGATCTCGTCTTCGGCTCGAACTCGCAGCTGCGCGCGATCGCAGAGGTCTACGCCTGCGACGACGCGGAGGAGATGTTCGTGCGCGACTTCGTCGCCGCCTGGGCCAAGGTCATGAACCTCGACCGCTTCGACCTGGCTCGCGAGCCTGCTGCGCTCGCCCGGTCCTAGGGG
>CAZRTE010000078.1:0-8989 GCA_964602945.1 uncultured Gaiellales bacterium | reverse complement strand
CGGTGACCGAGGGGCCCCGCGCCGGCGGGGCCCCTCTTCGTCGTCGATCCGGCCGACGTGCCGGTGGTCAGGCGGGGTCGGTGAAGTGCACCTGGAGCGTCGAGACGTCGACGCCCGCCTCGGTCATCCCCTGCTTCAGCTCCGCGGAGCCGAAGAAGGAGTCGGCGGCTGCGCGGTCGGTGAAGTCGTGGCGGATGACGACGAGGTTGGGGTCGTCCTGCGAGCGCAGGACTTCCTGGTGCGTGACCCCGGCGTTCTTGCGGACGCCGTCGAGGCTGTCGTAGACGGGCCGCCACCGGTCGTAGTCGGCGACACGGTGCAGAGCGATCGCTGCGGTCATGGTGTCTTCCTTCCTTTCCCTCGAGTGTGTGTCTTGCGTGGGCCGCGGCCGCTACGCGATCGCGGTGACAGCGCCGAAGAGGTGCGCGTGGTCGTGGGCGAACTGCTCGATGTCGCGCGGCCGGTGGCCGCTGAGCCTCTCGACGTTGCCGGTGGTGAGGTCGGCGAAGCCCTGCTCGAAGCCGGCATCGAGCTCGGCATAGCCCTGGGCGATCCACTCCGGCACGCCCATCGCGGTCATGGCCTCGGTCGCCGCCGCGTGCGGCACCGGTACGTACTCGACCGGGCGGCCGGTCGCCCGGGACACGGCTGCGGCCACGTCGGCGAAGCCGATCGAGGCCGGGCCGGTGAGGATGAAGGTCTCGCCGTCGACCGCCTCTGCCTCACCGGTGAGCACGGCGACGGCGCAGTCGACGATGTCGCGGACGTCGATCATCCCGGCCTTGCCGGCTCCCCAGTCGAAGTAGATGGCTCCCTGCTCCTGCACGGTCTGGGCCGCCATCAGCGCGTTCTGCATGAAGAAGGTGGGCTTGAGGATCGTCCAGGGCAGCCCGGACGCCTTCAGGTCCTCCTCGCAGTGGGCGAGCTCGGAGATGATCCGGCTCTCGAGCGTGCCGTAGCCCGAAAGCCTGACGACGTGCGGCGTCGCGCCCGAGCCGACGATCGTCTCGAGCAGGTTGCGCGACTGCTGCAGCGCGGAAGGGCCGTTCCAGGTGACGAAGTAGACCTCGCTCACCCCGTCCAGCAGCTCGCCGGTCAGCGTCTCCGGCCGGTCGAGGTCGACGATCGCGACCTCGGCGCCGAGCTCGGCCAGGCCGGCTCCCTTCGCCTCGTCCCGGACGAGCGCCCGCACCTGCCGCCCCTGGTCGAGCAGTGCAGCGGCCACTCCCGAGCCGGTGTTCCCGGTTGCTCCGGTCACCAAGATGACGCCTGGATCTGACATGTCCACTCCTTCCCTTCGCCCTGCTACGCTATGCAGCAGTTGCGGAACCGAATAGTGCGGAGCCGATAATTGCAAAGCGAAGGATCTTTGTCAAGCCCGACGAACGAGGAGCTCGCCACGTGGCGGCTCTTCCTCGAGAGCTCTCAGGCGCTCGTGGACATCCTCGACGCCGACCTGCAGCGGCAGTCCGGGATCTCGCTGCGCTGGTACGACGTGCTCGTCCACCTCGAGGAGGCCCCGGACGAGCGCCTGCGGATGAACGAGCTCGCCCGCCGAATCGTGGCCAGCACGAGCGGGCTCACCCGCGTCGTCGACGGGATGGAACGCGCCGGACTCGTCCGGCGAGAACGGCCGCCCAGCGACCGGCGGGCGATCGAGGTCGTCCCGACCGCCAAGGGCATGGAGACCCTCGAGGCCGCCCGCCCCCTCCACCGCGACGCGATCCAGCGCCACTTCGCCGGGCACCTCACCGCCTCCGAGGTCAAGACCCTCGCCCGGGCACTCGTCAAGGTTCGCGATCACGTGCGCCCGCTACGAGAGAGCCAGATCGCCGGCACCTCGTAGACCGGTCCCCTGCCGGGGCCTCAGGGCAGGAAGTCGACGTAGCGCTCGACGGGCTCCCGCTCGCGCGGGGCCGGCTCGCGCGCGGCAGTCCCGAAGTGGAGGAGGCCGAGGAACCGCTCGCCGGACGGGATCCCGGCCGCCTCGCGCCCCGGCTTCGTGCGCAGCACCTTCGGCGTGCGCCAGTAGGTCGCGATGCCGTGCTCCGTCGCGGCGAGGAGGACGAGCTCGATCGCCGCAGCCGTCGCGCAGACGTCCTCCTCGTCCTGCGCGAGGTCGCCCGTCAGCGCCGCGGTGGCGACGACGAGCGTGGGGGCACGGTCGAGCTTCGCAGCCTCCTTCTCGCCGGCGACGCGCTTCAGCTCGGCGAGCGTCTCCGGGCCGAGCACGCGGAATCGCCACGGCTGGTTCAGATGGTGTGTCGGGGCATAGCGCGCGACGGCGAGCAGCTCGAGGAGCGTGTCGCGCGGGACGGGCTCCGGCCCGAACGCCTTGTGCGTCCGGCGGGCGGACGCGAGCTCCTCGAAGCTCACGCGAGCCGGGCGGCGACCTGGACGTCCGCGCCCGCGCGCCGCAGCAGCGCGGAGAAGGGGCAGCTCTCGTCCGCTTGCGCGAGCGCCGCCTGGAGCGCGTCCTCGTCCAGCCCGTCGGCCTGCGCGACGATCTCGACCCGGGAGCCGACGATCTGATGGCCCTGGCCCTCGATCTCGTCCATGATGATCGTGCACGTCGTGTCGAGCCGGCCGGGTGGAGTCCCCGCGGCCGTGAGCTCTCCCGCGAGCGACATCGTCAGGCAGCCGGTGTGCGCCGCCGCGAGCAGCTCCTCCGGACTCGTCTTGCCGTCGGGGTCCCCGATCCGTGACGGGAGGGAGAAGGGCAGGCGGGCGAAGGTGCCGCTGTCGGCGTCGAGGGTGCCGACTCCGCGGGCGAGGTTCCCGTCCCAGCCGCCCCTGGCGGTGCGCTCGATCCGTGGCATCGAGACGAACTCTAGGCGACGACGGCCGCCGTGCCGTCCGGGTAGTAGGCCTCGGCCGGGGAGCCGGCGGGACGGAAGACGCCGAGCACGCGCATCTCGTCGGGGCCGGAGTTCTCGAGGCAGTGGACGAGGCGGGCCGGCAGGTGCACCGCGGTTCCCGGCCGCAGCGGCGCGCTCTCTCCGCCGATGTGGAGCGCTCCCTCGCCGGCGAGCACGTAGACGACCTCGTCGTAGCGGTGGAAGTGGTCCGGGGCGCGGCCCACCGGGATGTGCCCGACGAACTGGGTCACCGTGGCGCAGCCGTGCTCCGGCCGCGCGAGCAGCTCGAACTCGCGTCCCGCCGTTGCGCTGCCCCGCTCGCCGCTCGCGAGGACCGCCTGCGCGGCGCCCGCCGGCAGCGGCTCCGCGACGAGGACGGAGAGCAGCCGCAGGCCCGCGGAGGACTCGACGCGCCAGGTCGTCCCGCGCGCCACGAAGGCGGCGGTTCCCGGCTCGAGAGCATGCGTCTCGCCGCCGATCGTCGCCTGCCCCCGGCCCTCGAGGACGTAGAGCACCTCGTCGCGCTCGGCGTCGAGGCGGTCCTCCGTCGCAGCGGCGACCTCGAGCAGCCGCTGCTCGAAGACGTCGCAGCCGCGGGCCGGTCCGAACAGGGTGCGCGTATCGGCGCCGCGGGCCGCGGTTGGTTTCGCATCGGCACTGTCCAGGCAGTAGAGATCCACGCGATGCGCAGCCTAACCGACCGATGCGGCTTGCTATTCGCGGGTACTGCTGCGTACGATCCTTCTCCCCATTACTCCGCGCCTGGCGTTGAGGGGAAGCGGCAGGTGCGCCATACTCGAAACCCCCCGAGACGAAGGAGAGGCTGGATGCGTAGGAGGGTTGGACTCGGTGCCGCATTGGCTGTGGCACTGGCCGTCGTCGCTGCCGGATGCGGTGGCGGTGGCGGTAACGGTGGCGGTGGCTCGACCGCGGCGACGACCGCCGCGAGCGGTTGCGGCACCGTCACGATCGGCTTCATGGGGCCGATCACGGGGCCCGCGGCCTCGATCGGCGGCGACCAGCTGCACTGGGCGGAGTACTTCGTCGACCAGTGGAACAAGTCGCACACGCCGAAGCTGAAGCTCACGCAGGGCGACACGCAGCTCGATCCGAAGCAGGGCTCGACGATCGCGCAGCAGTTCGCCTCGGACAAGTCCATCGTGGCCACGATCGGACCGGCGGGCAGCGACGTCGTCGAGGCGGTGGCACCGATCCTGAAGAAGGCCGGCCTGGCCTTCATCTCCGGCTCGGCCACCCGCGTCTCGCTGACCGACGGGAGCCTGAAGGGCTACTTCTTCCGGGACGTCCCGAACGACGGCGTGCAGGGCCCGACGGACGCGGCCTACATGATGTCGAACCTCGGCGTGAAGAAGGGCGACACGGTGATGATCGTGGACGACCAGGAGTCGTACTCGACCGGGCTCGCCGACATCGTCCAGAAGGAGCTCAAGGCGAAGGGCGTCAACGTCGACCGCGAGTCGGTGAGCCAGAAGGCGACCGACTTCTCGTCGTTGATCGGCAAGATCACCTCCAGCACGAAGGTCGTGTTCCTGCCGTTCCAGATCTCCTCGGAGGCCCAGCTGTTCGCCCAGCAGCTCAAGTCGCAGGGCAAGTCGGCAGTCGTGTTCGGCTCGGACGGCACGTTCGACTCGAAGAACTTCAACGTCAACGGGAGCTACATCTCGTTCTTCGCTCCGGACGTGACGACCGTCGCGTCGAAGAAGGCCATCGTGGACGGGTTCCACAAGGAGTTCCCCGGCGCGACGAGCCCGTTCGGCGCCCCGAACTACGAGGCGGCGAACATCCTCGCGCAGGCGATCACCGCGGCCTGCCAGAACGGGAGCGCCACGCGCGCGACCGTGAGGGCGCAGATCCCGAAGGTGGACATCATGGACTCGCTGCTCGGCGGCACCATGGAATTCACGCCGAACGGCGACGTGAAGGGTGCGAAGTTCCACATCTTCAAGATCGAGAACGGGAAGTACGTCACGGTCGCATAGCTCTATCCGGGCGGGGCGGGGACGCCGTATGAGGCGCTCCCGCCCCGCCCGTTCCGTTGCATGAACTGGAACCTGTTCCTCACCGAGCTCGTGGCCGGCATCACGCACGGTGCGGTGTACGCCCTGATCGCGCTCGGGTACTCGATGGTCTACGGGATCCTCAAGCTCCTGAACTTCGCGCACGGCGACATCTACATGGTCGGCGCGTTCATCGGCTTCGGGATCCTGACGGTGTTCGGCGGCGCCACTTCCCTGTCCGTCAACGTCTGGGTGCTGCTGATCCTCATGTTCCTCGCCGCGATGCTCGGCGGCGGGCTGCTCGGTGTGATGATCGAGCGCTTCGCGTACCGGAGGTTGCGCAACGCCCCTCGAATCGCGCCCTTGATCACCGCGCTCGGGGTGTCGTTCTTCCTCGAGAACGCCGCGCTGCTCCTGCTCGGCGGCCAGTTCCAGAGCTACAACAGCTTCTCCTGGGCGGGCGGCTCCCTCTGGTCGAACGGCTTCAGCCTCGGGGCCGGCGTTCATGTCGGCGTCGCCCAGATCATCGTCGTCGTGGGCGCGATCGTGCTCATGGTCGGGCTGACGCTGTTCGTGCAGCGGACGCAGCTCGGCAAGGCGATGCGCGCGACGTCGTTCGACCGCGAGGCGGCGGCGATGATGGGCATCGACGTCGACCGCGTGATCGTGGCGACGTTCTTCATCGGCTCGGCGCTCGCCGGCGCCGCGGGCGTGTTCAACGGGCTCGCCTACCAGCAGGTCTGGCCGTACATGGGCTTCCAGGCGGGGCTGTACGCCTTCAGCGCGGCGGTCGTCGGCGGGATCGGGAACCTGCCCGGCTCGGTGCTCGGCGGGCTCGTGATCGGGCTCGCGCAGTCGTTCTCGACCGGCTACATCTCGTCGACGTTCCAGGAGGCGATCGTCTTCGCGATCCTGATCGCGGTCCTCATCGTCCGGCCCAGCGGCCTGCTCGGGCGCGCCGTGGCGCAGAAGGTATGAGCGGCGACGGCAACGAGACCCCGCCCGTCCCGGACGAGCCGCAGACGTCGCGGATCGGCGCCGACGAGTGGGTGGCGACGCATGCCGGGCGCACGCAGCTCGGCCGGTTCGCCCGCGAGCTCCAGCGCCTGCCGCCTCTCGGCTTCTACCTCGGCTTCGGCGTCGTCGCGGCGCTGCTGCCGGCGCTGACGAGCAACGGCTACATCGTCCGTGTCGGCTTCGACACGCTGATCTACATGCTCCTCGCGCTCGGCCTGAACGTGGCCGTCGGCTACGCGGGGCTGCTCGACCTCGGCTACGTCGCCTTCTTCGGCTTCGCCGCCTACGGCTACGCGATGCTCGCCTCGCCGAAGTTCGGGCTGCACTGGAGCGCGCTCGCGGTCGTCCCGCTCGTGGTCGTCGCGACCGCGATTCTCGGCCTGCTCGTGGCCCTGCCGTCACGACGGCTCGTGGGCGACTACCTCGCGATCGTGACCCTCTTCTTCGGGCAGCTGTTCGTCGCCGTCTACACGAACGGGGAGCGGATCTCGTTCCTCGGGTTCACGCGCCCCTACGACCTCACGGGCGGTCCGAACGGGATCGTGAACGTCGACCCCTGGCATCTCTTCGGGCAGAGCATCCAGTCGCTCCAGGGCTACTACTACCTCGCGCTGATCGTGTTCATGATCGCGCTGATCGCGATGTACCTCGTCGACCGGTCGCGCACCGGCCGCGCCTGGCGCTCGCTGCGCGAGGACTCGCTCGCCGCTGAGCTGATGGGGATCCCCGTCAACCGGCTGAAGCTCGTCGCCTTCGTCGTCGGCGCAGCGGTCGCCGGGATCGCCGGCACCGTCTTCGTCGCGTTGAACACGGCCACCTTCGCGACCGACTTCGACGTGCCGACGCTGATCGTCGTCTACTCGATGCTCATCCTCGGCGGCGCGGGCAGCCTGGGCGGCGTGATCATCGGGGCGCTCGTCGTCAACATCTCGCTCGAGGTGCTGCGGACGCCGGACCACGCGACCTGGGTCTTCTACACGCTGCTCGCGTTCGGGCTCGTCCTGCGGATGCGCCCCTGGCAGCGGCTCGCCGCCGTGATCGGCGGGACGATCGCGTTCGGCTTCGTCGTGCACGCGATCGTGTCCGCGATCTCCTCGTCGGCGGTCGCCGGGCAGGCCGTTGTCGGCGGCTTCCTCGGCAGCGGGCTCGGCAGCTGGGTCGTGCTTCCGTCCGACCCGAAGCAGATCGGCAACATGATGTTCGTCGTGCTCATCCTCGCGGTGCTCGGGCTGACGCTCCTCCACGGCTGGCAGCGCGATCTCGCGCTCGTGCCGACGCTCTACCTCGCGGCGTTCGTCTGGGAGAACCGGCTCGTCGTCGAGCCGAGCATCACGCGCCTGATCCTCATCGGCGTGATCCTCATCGTGCTGATGAACGCGCGGCCGCAGGGGCTGCTCGGGACGGCGAAAGTGGAGATCGTCTGATGGCCGAGCCGCTCCTCGAGCTGCAGCAGGTGTCGAAGCACTTCGGTGGGCTCACCGTGATCTCCGAGCTCGACCTGCACGTGGACACGGGGGAGATCGTGAGCGTGATCGGCCCGAACGGCGCCGGCAAGACGACGCTCTTCAACCTCATCACCGGTGTCTATCTGCCCGACGCGGGCGACATCGTCTTCGAGGGCGCGTCGATCGTCGGCCTCGACCCGCACCGGATCACGGCGCGCGGCATCGCCCGCACCTTCCAGATGCTCCGCCTGTTCCTGAACATGACGGTCAAGGAGAACGTCATGGCCGCCGCGCACTCGCACACCCGCGCCGGGATCTGGCGCTCGATCTTCCGCACGCCCGGTATGCGGCGGGAGGAGGCGGAGATCTCGCGGCTCGCGGAGGAGCGGCTCGGGTTCTTCGGCGAGCGCCTGATGGGCTACCGCTGGGACCAGCCGGCGTACAGCCTCTCGTACGCGAACCGCCGCCGCCTCGAGATCGCCCGTGCGACGGCGACGAAGCCGCGGCTGCTGCTGCTCGACGAGCCGGCCGCCGGGATGAACCCCGTCGAGACGCACGAGATCACGGAGCTGATCGGAAGGCTGCGCGACGAGGGCGGCTACACGATCCTCGTGATCGAGCACGACATGCACGTCGTCGAGGGCATCTCCGACCGCGTCGTCGCTCTCGACCACGGCGTGAAGATCGCGGAGGGGACGTTCGCGCAGGTGGCGACGGACCCGCGCGTGGTCGAGGCGTACCTCGGCACGAAGGCGACGGCGACGAAGTGAGCGGTGGCAACGGAGCGGCGCCCGAGCCCCTGCTCCGGCTGGAGGCCGTCGACACGTACTACGGGCCGATCCACATCCTCCAGGGGCTGAGCCTGGAGGTCGGCCCGGGCGAGCTCGTCTGCCTCCTCGGCGGCAACGCCTCCGGCAAGTCGACGACGCTGAAGACGATCCTCGGCATCGTCGAGCCGCGCAACGGGGCCGTGCGCTTCCGCGGCGAGGACGTGACCCGGCGCTCGACGAGCTATCGGATCCGCAAGGGGATGGCGATCGTCCCGGAGAATCGGCGCCTGTTCGCGCCGATGACCGTGCTCGAGAACCTCGAGATGGGTGCGTACCTCTACGGCGGCGGCTCGAAGGAGGATTTCGACCGCGTCTACGACCTGTTCCCGCTCCTCCACGAGCGGCGCTCGCAGCTCGCGGGCACGCTCTCGGGCGGTGAGCAGCAGATGGTCGCGATGGGCCGGGCGCTGATGGCGAAACCGCAGCTGCTCCTGATGGACGAGCCCTCGATGGGCCTTGCGCCGATCCTCGTCGAGCGGAGCTTCGAGATCATCAGTCAGGTGCACGAGTCGGGCGTCGCGATGCTCGTCGTCGAGCAGAACGCGAACGTCTCGCTCTCGATCGCCGACCGCGGCTACGTCCTCTCGACCGGACGCCTCGTCCTCGAGGGCAAGGCCGACGAGCTCCGCGAGCACGAGGATCTCCGCAAGGCCTACCTCGGGAGATAGCTCGCGAAGCCTTGCGGCTTCGCTCGCTGCGGGAACGGAACTGCGCCGCCGGGAGAGCGTGGTCTCCCGGCGGCTCCGTGCTGTGTTGGTTTGAGGTTGTCTGGATGGGAGGCCTGCCTCGTGTGCTCGCGCGCGGCGGAGGCCGGCGCGAGC
>CAZRTE010000077.1:0-12376 GCA_964602945.1 uncultured Gaiellales bacterium | reverse complement strand
GATCCTCGACAGCCTCGCCGCCTACTGCCAGCGCATTAACGACTCAGGACACTAGTCCGCCGGCGGCTCCGGCAGGTACTCGGCGGCGTCGGCGATCGGCGGTGCGCCGTACGCGAGGAACGTCACCTCCGCGTCGCCGTCGTTGCGGAGGTAGATCGGCGTCCCGGGCTGTACCGCGGCGACGCTGCCCGCAGGCAGCGTCTCGGGCACGAACGGGTCGCCGAGCAGCAGGGTCAGCGTCCCGTCGAGGACGACGAAGACCTCCTCCTGCTCCCGCTCCACGTGGGGAACGCCGGTGGCGCCGGGCGGGTAGCGCCACAGCCGCGCGCGCGACTTCTCGAGGCCGAGCGCGGTCGTGAGGTCGACGATCGTCCGTCCGTGCTCCGCGCGCGTGCGCGTCGCGACCCAGGCGCGGTCGTCGGGACGGCTGATCGCGTAGCCCGGCATGCAGCGAGTCTCCCACATCCTCCGCCGCCCGGGCCCGAGTAGCCTCTCGGCGTGCTGATCGTCGCCGCGACCGAGCGCGAGCTCGCGCTCCTCGACGGAGTCGAGACGTTCTGCTGCGGGATCGGGCCGGTCGAGGCGGGGCTCCGGACGGCGCGCCGGCTCGCGGAGCAACGGCCGGACGCCGTCCTCCACGCCGGCATCGCCGGCGCGCACGGGATCGAGCCGCTCACCGTCGTGGTCGGCAGCGAGGCCGTCTACTGCGACGTGCTCGACCCCACCTCGACGCTCTCGCGGGTCGAGCGCGCCTACCCCGACCCGGCGCTGCTCGAGCGCATCCGTGGCGGTCTGCCCGACGCGCGCGTCCTGCCGATCGGCACGACCGGGCGCGTCGGCGGCGGCACCGGCTGCGAGGTCGAGGCGATGGAGGGCTTCGGCGTCCTCCGCGCCTGCGAGCTGGCCGGCGTCCCCGCGGTCGAGCTGCGGGTCGTCTCGAACGCGCCGGACGAGAGCGACCGCGCGAAGTGGCGGATCGACGAGGCGCTCGCCGTCCTCGCCGACGCGCTAGAGCGACTCGACGTCCTCTAGGAACTCGGCGTTGCCGTGGCGCGTCGGAGCGCCGTAGGCGAGGAAGAGGATCTCCTCGTCCGTCTCGTTGCGCGCCTGCAGCGGCGTGCCCGGATGGACGACGACGACGCCTCCCGGCTCGACGTCGACCCGTTCCCCCGGGTCCCCGAGCAGCATGGTCAGGGTGCCGCGCAGGGGGACGAAGACCTCCTCCTGGTCGGGGTCGAGGTGGCGCCGGCCGCGCGTGTGAGCCGCGTAGCGCCACATCCGTGCGCGCGACTCGGTCAGGTGCGCGGGATCGGTCAGCGAGGCAGCCTGCCGTGGCGCCTGCCCCTCGTGCCCGGGCCGCTCCTCCCAGACGAGATCGCTCTCGTGGACGACGTCGTAGGCCACGGCCCGACGATACCCTGCCGCGCATGGCCGAGCTCCGTCCAGTGGCGCTTCCGCCCGCCGAGCGCACGGTCGGACAGCTCGTCGCCGAGTCGATCCGCTTCTACGGCGACCGCTTCTGGCACGTGCTCCTGCTCGGACTCGCGCCCGCGGTGCTCGCGGTCGTGGCGGCGAACGTGTCCCGGACGACGAGCGTCGTGCTCGCGCCGACCCTCTCGGGCGCGCTCCTCAGCGCGAGCTTCGTCGGTGCCTGCGTGCTCGTGCTCGGGCGGCGCCCACCGCGGCAGCGGCTCCTCGTGGCGTGGCTCGCCGGCTGGCTCGTCTTCGCGCCGGTGCCGTTCCTCGTCCTCGCCTTCATCCTGCCCGGGCTCGCCTGGCTCGCGGCGGTCGGGCTCGTCGTCCCGGTGCTGGTGGTCGGGGATGCTCCCCTGCGCGAGGCGGTCCGGCAGGCGTGGCAGCTCGCGCGCGCCGACTACGTCCACGCCGTCGGGGCCCTCGCGACGCTCGGGCTCGTCGTCTTCCTCGCGCAGGCCGTGCTCGCCTTCGTGCTGCGCGGCTTCGGGGGCGCCGCGATCTCCACCGCCTTCTTCCTCGCCAACGTCGTCGTCTCGCCGCTCCTGTTCGTCGGCGCGGCGCTCCTCTACGTCGACCAGTCGGCGCGGGCGGGCTAGGAACTACAACTAGGCGACCGCCATGCGGCGGACCGTGACGCCCCAGGCCTCTCCCGAGGAGAAGAGCTCTTCGGGGTCGACGTCGCCGAGCCAGCCGAGGAAGTGGGGCTCGGGGTCGTCGTCCGTGCAGCCGTAGACGGCGGCGTGCACGTCCGGCACCGGCGCTGCATCCTGGGCGCGCGCAGCCTCGTCGGCGCGGCGCTCGGCTTCCTCGGCGGCAGGTCCTTCGAGATAGCCACGGGCCATGAGGTCGAGGGTAGTGGCTGTACCCTCGGCTCGTGCCGGCGATCGCCGTCCACGGCCTCGAGAAGCGGTATGGCTCGGTGCAGGCGCTCAGGGGCGTCGACCTCGCCGTGGAGGAGGGAGAGCTCGTCGGCCTGCTCGGCCCGAACGGCGCGGGCAAGTCGACGCTCGTCAAGATCGCGGTCGGCCTCGTCAAGGCGACGCGCGGCCGGGCCGAGGTGGCGGGTGCCCGCGCGGGGTCGTCTGCGGCGCGGGAGCAACTCGGCTACCTCGCAGAGCTCTTCCGCTTCCCCGGCTGGTACACGGCTGACGAGGTGCTCACGCTCCACCAGCGGCTCGCACGCTCGGACGGGGGTGCCGCGGAGCGGAAGCGGCTGCTCGAGCTCGTCGCGCTGGCGGACGCGTCGGACCGCCGCGTCGACGGCATGTCGAAGGGGATGCAGCAGCGGCTCGGGGTCGCCCAGGCGCTGATCGGCTCGCCGCCGGTCCTCATCCTCGACGAGCCGACCTCCGCGCTCGACCCGGCAGGCCGCCGCATCGTCCGCGTCCTGCTCGAGGACCTCCGCGCGAAGGGCGTCTCCGTCCTCCTCAACTCGCACCTGCTCTCGGAGATCGAGCTCGTCTGCGACCGGGTGGCGATCCTCGTCGGCGGCGAGGTCGTCGCCGCCGGGAGCCCCGCGGAGCTGTCGCAGCCGCGCGGCGTCGAGCTCGAGACCGACGAGGGGACTCACATCGTCGAGGGCGCCACGCGCGAGGACGCGGCGCGGCTCGTGGCCGACGCCGTCGCCGCCGGGAGGCAGGTCTACGGCGTTCGCGTCCTGAGCTCGACGCTGGAGGAGACGTATCTCGAGGCCGTGGGGGGCCAGGTCTCGTGACGACGGTGCTCGCGATCGCGGGCTACGGCTTCCGCGAGGCGGTTCGGCGCAAGGTGTTCGCCGTCGTCCTCGTGCTCACGGCGGTCTTCCTCTTCCTCTTCTGGCTCGCCAGCCACTACGTCTTCACGAACCTCGCGAACATCTCGCCTCCGGCGGACGTGAACGTCGACACGAGGACGTTCGCGGGCGCCTTCCTGCTCGGGCTCGCGATGTTCGCGACGCTCTTCCTCGGCGTCGTCCTCGCGGTCTTCCTCACGCTCGGCGTCGTGAGCGGGGACGCGGAGCGCGGCCTCCTGCAACCGCTCGTCGTCCGTCCCGTCGGCCGGACGACGCTGCTCCTCTCCCGCTTCCTCGGCGCGTCGGCCGTTTGCGTCGTCTACGTCCTCGCCGTCTACGGGAGCGCGCTCGCGATCATCGACCGGACGGGTCACTGGCTGCCGCCCTCGAGCGTCGCGCCGGGGCTCGAGCTCGCCGGCGGCGTGATGATCGTGATCGCGCTGTCCCTGCTCGGCTCCGTCGTGCTCTCCGCGACCGCGAACGGCATCGCCGTGTTCATGCTCTTCGGTGCCGGGCTCGTCTCGGGCCTGCTAGGCACGATCGGCCATGCTCTCTCCTCGCACACGATCCAGCACTGGTCGACGATCGCGGCGTGGGCGCTCCCGTTCGAGGCGCTGTATCAGGACGGGCTGCGGCTGATCTCGAGCAACGCGACCGGGCTGACCGGCTTCCTGCTCCAGCTCGGGCCGTTCGGCGGCGCCTACGTGCACGGCTGGCAGATCCGCGTCTGGGCGGCGGGGTACCTCGTCGTCGCGCTCGGACTCGCGCTGCTGGCCTTCACCCGGCGCGACCTCTAGGACTGGCGGAAGGGAACATGTCCGCGGCGGCGACTGCGACCTCGCCGGCGAGGCGTGCGTTGCCCGCGACGAGTGCCCTGTTCGCGGCCTCCGTCCGCCCTTCGCTGGAGCGATGGAGACGGGCGAGGACGTACGGCGTCACCGCCTGGCCGGAGATGCCGGCGGCGGCCGCGGCGCCGAGGGCCTCCTCCACGAGTGGGTCGACGTCCTCGAGCGGCTCGTCCGGCGGGCGCCCGAGGAGGAGGCTCGCGCCGCCGAGTCGCCAGTGCTCCGCCGCGATGCTCGCCGCCTCTGCAGCCGACTCGACCCGCGCGGAGACCGGCGGACCGCCTGCGGCTCCGTAGAAGAGCGGCAGCGTCTCGACGCGGAAGCCGAGCACCGGCACGCCCAGCGACTCGAGCAGCTCCGCCGTGGCGGGCACGTCGAGGAGGGACTTCACGCCGGCCGAGACGACGAGCGCGGGGGTGCGGGCGAGCTGGGCCAGGTCGGCCGAGACGTCGGGCGGGTCGGGGAAGCCCCGGTGGACGCCGCCGATGCCGCCGGTGGAGAGGAAGCGGATTCCCGCCGCACGGGCGGCGGCGAGGGTGCCGCCGACCGTCGTCGCGCCGACCACCCGCTGCACGGCCGCCGCCGCGAGGTCGCGCGGCCCCACCTTGCGTGCGTCCGCATCGAACCGCTCGAGCTCCCGGGCCGTCAGCCCGACGCGCACCTCTCCCTCGAGGACGCCGACGGTCGCGGGCACCGCGCCGGCCTCCCGCACCTGCCGCTCCGACTCGAGCCCGACAGCGACGCCCTCGCCGGGTGGGAAGCCGTGCGCGACGAGCGTCGTCTCGAGCGCGACGACCGCCCCGCCTGCGGCGAGCGCCTCGCGCACCTCCTCGGAGAGGCGGATCACGCCGGGCGCTCCATCTCGACGAAGCGGCTCTCCTCGCTCCGCTCCACCTGGTGGAAGCCCGCGCGGCGATACGCGCGCAGCGCCCGCTCGTTCCAGCGGGCGACCCAGAGCCGGAAGGTGCGCGGCCGCCACTCGCGCCGCGCGTAGTCCAGGCCCGCCGCGATGAACGGCTGCGCCAGCCCGCGCCCGGTCAGGTCGGGACGCATCCCGAGCCCGAGCCGCACCTCGCGCCCCTCCGGGACGAAGTTGAAGAAGCCGACGAGCTCGCCTGCGTCGTCGACGACCGCGCGCAGGTGCGTGCGCCGAACCGGGTCGGCGAACAGCTCCACGCGCCGCGGGTCGGCCGACGTGTCGTACCACTCGTACGGGAAGTCGTAGCGCCAGCCCGCGATCGCGGCTGCCTGCCCGTCGGTGAGCGGGACGACCTTCATGCGGCGCGTTCCATCCGCAGGAACTCGTGCTCGCCCACGAGCTCGAAGCGGCGCGTCTCGCGGTCGACCTCCCGGAAGCCGAGCCGCCCGTAGAGCCTGATCGCGCGCTCGTTCCAGGCCGTGACGAAGAGGCGGAAGGTCGCCGGCCGCCAGGTGCGCCGGGCGTAGTCGAGCTGGGCGCGGAGGAACGACTCCCCGAGTCCCCGGCCGGTCAGGTCGGGGCGCAGGCCGATCCCGACCTCGACGACGTCGTCGTGCCAGTCGAAGTACCAGTACGCGTCGAGCCGCCCGTCGTCGGCGAGCACGGCGCGACGGTGATGGGCGCGGGCGGGATCCCGCAGCGCCGCCTCGTCCTCGGGATCCGAGGCGAGGTCGTAGAAGTCGTAGGGAGGCTCGTACGCCCACCGCAGGACCTCGTGGGTGTACGCGTCGCTCCACTCCACGACCTTCATGGCAGCGACCCTACGCGGGCAACGCAGCGAGCCGCCGCCTCGAGCCCGCGCCGCGCCGCCTCCTCGAGCGAGCCACCCACGAGGAAGCCGGCCGCGAGCGCGTCGCCGGCACCGGTCGGGTCGACGACCTCGGCCGGGACGGCGGCGAAGTCGAGCTTCGCGTCCACGGTGAGCACCGTGCAGCCACGGGCGCCGCGCTTGAGCACGCCGGTCGGCGCGGTCAGGTACGCGCCCCCGAGCAGCTCCCACTCCGCCTCGGTCGCGAAGAGCACGTCGGGCGCGAGCTCGTCGAGGAGGCCGCGGAAGGCCACCGGGCCGTAGCGGCGGATCTCGGTCCAGGCGGCGACGTCCACCGCGACGCGGGCGCCGCTCTCCCGCGCGAGCCGGCCGGCGAGGAGGGCCGTGCGGCAGATGGGCTCGCGCAGCAGGGCGTAGCCCGAGAGGTGGAGGACGTCGCAGTCGACCCAGCGCGCCTCGAGCTCCTCCGGCGCGAACGACGGAGCGACCCCGCGGTCGGAGGCGAGCGCCCGTTCCCCGGCTTCGACGAGGGAGACGACGATGCCGGTCGCGCCCGAGCCCACCGGCCCTGCGAGCTCGACGCCGTGCGCTGCGAGCTGTCGTCCGACGAGCTCCCCGGCCGCGTCGTCGGCCTGCTTCGCGATGCAGCGCGCCTCGGCTCCGAGCGAGGCCGCCCACGCCGCGACGTTCGCCGCCTGGCCCCCCGCGCCGGCGCGCGTCGAGGCGCGCACGTCACCGCCGGGAGCGAGCGGCTCCTCCAGCTGCACGACCACGTCGAGCAGCGCGTCCCCGAACGTCGCGATGCGCAAGGCACAATCGAAGCATGGCTGCCGAGCGGAGACGCGGGAGAACGAGGGATTTCCTGCTCGGCGGTCTCGTCGGCGCCTCGGCCGCGGTCGCGGCCGCGCGGCGTCGCGCGCTGCGGCGCGCGCGCGAGAGGGCACCCGAGCGGCCCGCCGGCCTCGCCGCATTCGAGGGTGCGCCGTGCTTCGAGGAGCTGCTCGAGCAGCGTGAGGCCGATGCCGACTCGTGACGGCCCGCCCCTGGCTTTTCCCCGAGGATCCGCGAGAATGAGGCCCTGATGCTTCGGCCGGGTCGTCTCCTGCCCCTGCTCGCCCTCGTCGCCGCCGTCGTCGCCGCCCTCGGGTCGCCCGGGCAGGCGCAGGCCCGGTACGGCCCTCCGGGGGCGCAGTTCCGCGTCGTCGTCCTCGACCGGATCTCGGATTCCATGTTCCGCGTGCTCGCTCACCGCGGCGCGGTCGGGCTGCTCCGGCCGGGCGTCGGGCCGACGACGAACCGGCGGCGCGCGCTCGCCGAGCTCGTGCGCGGCGCGGAGGTGAACGCCCGTCTCGGCGGCATCCCGCCCGGCAAGCCGCTGATCGCCGCGAGCAAGGGCACGGGCGATCGGATCCCGACCTGCCACATGTGCATCGTCCTCCAGCTTCCGCCGAAGGGCCGCCCGCTCGCGAACGACCGGCTGTACCGGATCGCCGTGATCGGGCGCAACTTCCACGGACTGCTCACGTCTCCGACGACGCATATCCCCGGCCTCGTCTCGATCGTCGACGTCGAGCCGACCGCGCTCGGCCATTCCCTGACCGACCTGTCCTGGACGGCCTCCCCGAACGCCGTCTCGACCCTGGGCCAGCTGGACGGGCAGATCCAGTCGAACAACCATCTCAAGTTCGCCGTGCTCTTCGTCGTCGCGGGATTGCTGCTCCTGTTCGCCCTGCTCGGACTGCGCGCCGGCGCGACCGCGATCCCGGCGGTGCTCCTCGTCAACCTCGCGCTCGGGGTGGGACACGTCTCGAGCGAGGTGCTCCTCGTGGCGGTGATCTCGGCCGGGACGGCGCTCGTCGCTCTCGTGCTCGCCCGCTTCTGCCGCAGCGAGGCGGCGCTGCTCGCGCTCTACGGGGGCGTCGTCATGCTCTACGCGTTCGTCATGGTCGTCCGGCCGGAGTGGCAGGCGATCAACCCGCTGGGACCGACCCAGAACTCGCGCTTCTGGGGGATCGGCAACCAGCTGGAGACGCTGCTGCTCGCGCCCCTGCTCGCGGGCGCGCTGCTCGCCCGGCGCCGCTTCGGCTTCCTCGGCTTCGCGCTGTTCGGGATCTTCGGCCTGATCGTGATCACGGACAACCGGCTCGGCGCGGACGGTGGAGGCGCGATCGCCCTCGGCATCGCGCTCGCCGTGCTCGGGACGCGGGTCTTCCGCCTCGGCACCAGCGGCTTCGTCGGCCTGCTCGCCTCCGCTGCGACCGCGGTCCTCTGGATCGTCTCGCGCGGTCTCGCGCAACACGGCCCCGATCACCTGCGCAGCGCCTTCGCCGACCACGGCGCCGGGCTGATCGCCTCGATCGAGAGCCGGGTGCCGCTCGCCTACGTGCCGGCCCTCCACTACTGGCCGCTCGTCGTGCCGCTCGCCCTCGTGCTCGCCGCCTCGTTCATCGTCGCCTGGCGGCGCGCGGAGGAGCGGGCGACGCGGGATCTGCTGCTCGCGTTCGGGGCCGGCCTCGTCGCGTCGCTGCTCGTGAACGATTCGGCTGGATACGAGCTCGCGGGTGGCATCGCCGTCGTGTGCGCATTCGCCCACTTCGCGCCGGCGCCGGCACCGGCTCCCGTCCGCGTGCTCGCTCCGGCGAGCTTCGAGGCGGAGCCGGCGGCGGGCGAGTCGCCACCGAGGTAGTCGGCAGGGTCGGCTCCGGGCTCGCTGGTACCGTCCTCACACCGTGCCCATCTACGAGTACCGCTGCCCGAACGGCCATCACTTCGAGCGCTTCCAGTCGATGACGGCGCCGCCGCCGGAGCGCTGCGACGTCTGCGAGGCCGCGCCCGTCGAGCTCGTCCTCTACCCGGTCGCGATCCACTACAAGGGCTCGGGCTTCTACACGACCGACTACGGCAAGGGCAAGGCGGCGAGGAAGGAAGCGGGGGACGGCGGCTCCTCCGGCGAGAAGAAGAGCGACTCGAAGCCGGCCGAGAAGAAGGCGGCGGCGAGCGGCGACTAGGCCGCCGGCCTACTTCCAGCCGCCGGAGCTGCCGACGGTGCAGCCCGGCGCGTAGAGGTTGCCCTTGGCGGGCGGTTGCGGCGCCGACCGGCCGAGCACCTCGTCGAGCACCTGGATGTTCTGCTCGTTGCCGACGATGTACGAGCCGCCGCCGATCGTCTCCGCCGTCCCGCCGAGCCGGCAGTGCAGGGTGTTCCCGTTCGAGGACCGGAACTTGACCCACGCGAGCTGGAGGAGCTGCCACGTGGAGAGGTCGGTCGCGATCGGCGCGAGCAGCGAGCTGCCCGAGAACGGGAGCCCGAAGAAGAGCGACGGGCTCGACAGCTTGTGCAGCACCGCCTGCTCGACGAGCTGCTGGTCGTGCTGGCGCGCGAAGTCCGTCCAGGCGGGGTCGAGCCGGTTCTCGCGGATGCGCGAGAAGATCAGCGCCTGGTGCCCGCTCATGTGCGTCGGCCCCTTGTTGAAGCGCCAGCCCTTCCACTGCAGGCAGCGCTGCTGGGTCGGGTAGGGGCAGTCGAACCGGTTCGAGAGGATGTTCTCGGGCACGTTCACCGTGATGCCGCCGATCGCGTCGATCAGCTTCTCGAACTGGTTGAAGTCGACGATGACGACGTGGTTGATCGGCAGCGAGGAGCCGAGGAGCCGGTCGACCGTCCGCACCGCGAGCCTCGCGCCCCCGAACTGCATCGCCGCGTTGATCTTCTGGTCGCCGTGGCCGGGGACCGTCGTGCGGAGGTCGCGCGGGATCGAGAGATAGACGAGCCGGTGCCGGCCGGGCTCGGTGCGCAGGATCGTGATCGAGTCCGAGTGCTGGTCGGCGCTGCGGCCGGCCGCACCGCTCCCGGTCGCGTGGTCGGTGCCGAGCAGGAGGATCGTCGTCGGGTTCGAGTAGAGGAGGCCCTTGTCCGGCGTGAGCACCGGCCGGACGCTCTTCGGCAGCCTCGAGTTCGCCGCGCTCACGCCGCTCGACACGGACAGGTAGCCGGCGGCCCCCCAGGCCAGGAACAGGACGACGAGGCCCAGCACGCCGACGAGCGTCCAGCGCCGCCAGCTCCAGCCGAGCCACACGCCCCTGCGCTTCTCGACGATCCGGCCCGGCGCGCGCCCGTCGCTGCGGACCGCGTGCCTCTCCTGGCGATCGCGCCGTGCGAGCGGCACCTTCCCCTTGTCGCGGCCGCCGCGATAGACGCGGTACGGCTTCTCCTCGGAGGCCATGCGGACGATTACGGTACCCGCAGTGCAAGAGAGGCATGCGATCGGGGTCGACCTCGGCGGCACGAAGATCCTCGCCGGGGTCGTCGGCCCCGACGGGAGCGTCGTGCGGCGGCACGAGCGCGCGACGGCGCAGGACTCGCAGGAGCACGTCCTCGCCGAGCTCGAGGCCGCGGTGGCCGAGCTCGTGGACGACTCGATCGCCGCGCTCGGCTTCGGCGCCCCCTCGCCGATCGACCAGGAGCGGGGCGTCGTCGTGCGCTGCGTCAACGTGCCGCTCGTCGACGCGCCCCTGCGCGACCGGATGCACGAGCGCTTCGGGCTTCCCGTCGGGCTCGACAACGACGCGAACGCGGCGGCGGTGGGGGAGTGGAAGGCGGGCGCCGGCCGCGGGTCGGACGATCTCGTCCTGCTCACGCTCGGGACGGGCGTCGGCGGCGGCGTGATCTCCGGCGGCCGGCCGTTCCGCGGCGCGAACGGCGCCGGCGCCGAGCTCGGGCACGTCGTGATCGTGGACGACGGCCTGCCCTGCCAGGGGGCCTGCACGGGGCGCGGGCACCTCGAGGCCTACGTGAGCGGCACCGCGGCGACCGTGGCGGCCCGCGCGGCGTTCGGGCCGTCGGCCGACGCCCACCGGCTCGTCCGGCTCGCGAACGAGGGCGACGCGACGGCGCGGGAGCTGCTCGGCGGGATCGGCCGTCGCCTCGGCTCCGGGATCGGTTCCTTCGTCAACGTCTTCGGGCCGCGGCTCGTCGTGCTCGGCGGCGGCTTCGGCGTCGCGGCGTTCGACCACCTGCGCGAGCCGGCGGAGGAGGTCGCGCGGCGCGAGGCGCTCGAGCCGATGCGGAGCACGATGCGCGTCGTCAAGGCCGAGCTCGGGACGGCGGCCGGGCTGATCGGCGCCGCCTTCGTCGGCTTCGAGGCGCTGGACGCGGCGTGAAGCCGGGCGACGCCGTCCTCTTCCGCAGCATCTACGGGGGGAAGGTGCGGTGGTGCTTCCCGTCCCGCTACGTCGGCGACTGGAACGGGCGGCACGGGCTCTACTGCCAGCCGGGCAGCGCCGGCAAGAGCATGCGGCGCGACGCCCGGGGGAGCTACCTCGAGGACTGGGCGAACGGCGTCCCTCCCCTCGACGCGATCTGGGACAAGGGCCACGTGCTCCGCTTCATGCGCGCAGGCGACGCGCACACGATCGAGGTCTGCTGGGACCACGACTGGCGTCTCGTCTGCTGGTACGTGAACCTCCAGGCGCCGCTCGTCGTCCGGGGCGACCGGTTCGACCAGACGGACTGGGCACTCGACGTCTGGGTCGAGCCGGACGGGAGCTGGCGCTGGAAGGACGAGCACGACTTCGCCGAGGCCCAGGCGCTCGGGATCCTCGACGCGGCTGCCGCCGCCGAGGTGCGGGCGGAGGGCGAGCGCGTGATCGCGGCCAAGCCGTGGCCGACGGGGTGGGAGGACTGGCGGCCGCCGCCGGAGTGGGGGCCGCTGCCGCTGCCCGAGGACTGGCATGTCGTCTGAGCCCGAGCACGTCCTCCTCGTCCCGTTCCCGGAGCTGGCGGGCGTCGTCGAGCCGTGGCTGGAGCACTCCGCCGGAGCGCGGCCCTTCCACGGCATTCCGCCGCACGTGACGCTGCTCTTCCCGTGCCCGAACGAGCCGGCCCGCATCGGTGAAGTCCTCGCCGGCGCCGAGGCGTTCGAGGTCGAGTTCCGTGAGCTGCGACGCTTTCCGCAGGGCGTCGTCTACCTCGCGCCCGAACCGGCGGGCCCGTTCAGTGAGCTCACCCGGCGACTGGCGGAGCGATTCCCCGGCTGGCTCCCCTTCCGCGGCGAGTTCGCCGAAGTCGTGCCGCACCTGACCGTCGCGTGGGGCGAGGGGCTCGACGAGGCGGAGGAGGCCGTCGCTCGTGAGCTGCCGCTCCGCGGGCGCGCGCGTGGAGCCGCCCTCCTCGACCGGGCCGAGAGCGAGCGCTGGGAGCACCTCGCAAGCTTTCCGTTCCGGGAGGGCTGATGCCGCTCGCCGTCTGCGCCACGCCGATCGGCAACCTCGAGGACGTCACGCTCCGTGTCCTCGCCGAGCTCGCGGTCGCCGACGTCGTCCTCTGCGAGGACACCCGGCACACGCGCGGCCTCCTCGACCGCCACGGGATCAGGGCGCGCCTCCTCTCCTACCACGAGCACAACGAGGCGAAGCGGACGGCGGAGCTGCTGCCGCGGCTCGAGGCCGGGGAACGGGTGGCGCTCGTCTCGGACGCGGGCCTGCCGGGCGTCTCCGACCCGGGCTTTACGCTGGTGCGCGCCGCCCTGGAAGCCGGC
>CAZRTE010000076.1:5958-12380 GCA_964602945.1 uncultured Gaiellales bacterium | reverse complement strand
CGCGAGCTACCCGGTGCGGCGGCGCAACGTCACCGCGCCGAGGGCGAGCGCGAGCAGGACGCTGCCGGCAACGACCGCGACGTCGATCGCGAAGCTGCCACCGAGCGAGTTCGTCGTCGTCCGGGCGAGCGCGTCGTACGCGTAGGTGAACGGCAACGCATCGGAGAGACCGTGCAGCCAGCCCGCCATGGCGTCCCGGGGAACGAAGAGCCCGCAGAGGATGATCTGGGGCAGGACGATCGCCGGCATGAACTGCACGGCCTGGAACTCCGTCTGCGCGAAGGCGCTCACGAAGAGCCCGAGTGCGGTGCCGAGGACCGCGTTGGCGACGGCGAGCACGCCCACGAGCCAGTACGGCCCGGCCACGTCGAGCCCGAGCAGCCCGAACGTCAGCGCCGAGACGACGGCTGCCTGGAGCGCCGCGAGCACCGCGAAGGCGATCCCGTAGCCGGCGAGCAGGTCGAGCTTGCCGAGCGGCATCGTCATCAGCCGCTCCAGCGTCCCCGACCTCCGCTCGCGCAGCATCGTGATCGAGGTGACGAGGAACATCGTCACGAAGGGGAACATCCCGAGCAGCGGCGCCCCGATGTGCTGGAAGACCTCGCCACGCTGCTTGAAGATCTGCTCGAGCAGCGTCTCCAGCAGACAGGGAACGCCGAGGATGAGGACGAGCGTCCGCGGGTCGCGCCGCAGCTGCGAGAGGACGCGTACCGCGACTGCCCACGTCACCCGCGGGCTCACGCCGCCTCCCCCGCCTCGTCGATCAGCCGCAGGAACGCCTCGTCGAGCTTCTCGGCGCCGGTGCGGGCCCGCAGCTCGGCGGACGTCCCGGTCGCCAGCAGCCGCCCCTCCCGCAACAGGAGCAGGTGGTCGCAGCGATCGGCCTCGTCCATGACGTGGCTCGAGACGAGCAGCGTCTTGCCCTCCCCGGTGAGCCGATGGAAGACCGTCCAGAGGTCCCGGCGTAGCACGGGGTCGAGGCCGACGGTCGGCTCGTCGAGGACGAGGAGGTCGGGGCTGCCGAGCAGCGCGGTCGCGAGCGAGACGCGGGTGAGCTGACCGCCCGAGAGCCTGCCGACGATCCAGTCGGCGTGGTCGGCCAGCGCGACGGCCTCGATCGTCTCGTCGACCACCGTGACGGGCAGTCCGAGCACGCGCGCGAAGAAGCGGAGGTTCTCGCGCACGGTCAGGTCGCCGTAGACCGACGGCGCCTGCGTCATGTAGCCGACACGGGAGCGGAGGCGCCGGGAGCCCGCCGGCGCGCCCAGCACGTCGATCTCGCCTCCCGCGACCCGCTGCACGCCGACGATGGAGCGGAGCAGCGTCGACTTGCCGCTCCCGCTCGGGCCGAGCAGCCCGGTGACGGCACCCGCCTCGACCTCGCAGGTCAGCCCGGGCAGGACCACGCGCCCGCCCCGCACGACCCGCAGATCCTTGACGGCGACCGCCGCCACTCTATAATTCCTCACGTGCTGAATTCATCAAGCGCTGAATATCGCAGATGAGCAGTCGCTCGTCAAGGGGCAGGCGCCGCGGGCCGACGACGACCCGAGAAGCGATCCTCGCAGCGGCCGCCCGCCGCTTTGCCGCCGCCGGCTACGACCGCGCCTCCCTGCGCTCGATCGCGACCGAGGCGGGCGTCGACCAGAAGCTGATCGCCCACTACTTCGGCTCGAAGCAGCAGCTGTTCGTGGCCGCGATCGGCTTTCCGCTCGATCCCGCCCAGATCCTCCCCACCGTGCTCGACGCCCCGCGCGAAGACCTGCAGGCCCGCCTCACCGAGCTGCTGGCCCTCGTGCTCGGCGAGCCGGCCGTCCGCGAGCGGGTGACCGGCATCGTGCGCGGCGCGGCGAGCAGCGAGGAGATGGCGCGCATGATCCGGGAGTTCCTCGCGCGGGCCGTGTTCGAGCCGCTCGCAGCGGCGATCGGAGGCGACGAGCCGCTCCTGCGCGCGAACCTCGTCGGCTCCCAGGTGGTCGGGCTGCTCATGGCCCGGAACGTCGTCGCGATCGAGCCGCTCGCCTCGACTCCGGCCCGCCGGGTCGCGGAGGCGGTCGCGCCGACGCTCGAGCGCTATCTCGTCGGCCCGGTCTAGGCGAAGCGGGCCGGGTCGAGAAGCTCGAGCTGCGGCGACTCACGGCCGAGCAGGGCATCCGCGGCGAGCTCCCCGCAGGCGAAGCCGAGGACGTTGCCGTGGCCGGAGTAGCCGCCGGCGACCCAGATCCTCCCGTCGTGGCCCCGCACCGCTCCGACGAGCGGGAGCAGGTCCTGCGTGAGACCGAAGATCCCGGCCCAGCGGTGCGTGACCTCGACGTTCGCGCCGGCGAGCTCGTGCAGGTACAGCTCGAGCGACCCCTGGATCGCCAGCGTCGTCTCCTCCACGTCGGTCAGCTCGCCGAGGATCGAGACGTCGCGGAAGCCGCCGAGCAGGATCCGGCCGTCCGGAAGCTGCTGCCAGTAGTCGAAGCCCTGGCGCGCGTAGTGCGGCCGGTCGTAGAGGACGCGGTCGAGCGGCTCGCTCACGATCACCTGGCCCCGTGTCGGCCAGATCAGGTCGGCGAGCTCGGCGACGAGACCGTGCCCGTAGCCGTCGGTGGCGACGAGGACGCGGTCGGCGTCGAGCGCCTCGACGTCCTCGACGAGGTCGTGCTCGCGGAGCTCCGCCCCTGCCTCAGCGGCCCGCGCCGCGAGACGGCGGACGAGCCGCGCCGGCTGGAGCGAGCCGTCGCACGCGTGGGAGATCGCGCCGTGGAAGCGGCCGGCGGCGGCACCCGGAATGTCGTCGAGCCATTCGGCCTCGAACCCGTCCGCCCGCAGCGCCGCGTACTCGAGCCGGATCCCGTCGCGCTCCTCCTCGTCGCCGGCGAGGCGGTAGCTCCCCGGCCGGCGCAGCGCATCGCCGGCGAGCTCCTCGATCCGGTCGAGCGCCTCCTCCGTCCAGCGCCAGAACGCTGCCGCTCGCTCGGCTCCGTACGTCTCGCGGGCGACGTCGTAGCGCGCAGCGCCGCCGCGCAGCGCGAAGCCGCCGTTGCGCCCGCTCGCGCCCTCCGCGATGCCCCGCGCCTCGTGCACGCGGACGCGCAGCCCGGCCTCGGCGAACCTGCACGCCGCCGTACAGCCGGTCACGCCTCCGCCGACGATCGCGACATCCACGCGACCCTCCAGCCGCCTCTGAGGCCGCGGTGGACTCGCCTCCTCGAGCCAGTACGGGATGCCCACTGGACCGAGGCTACACCGCGCGCAGGCTGCGGTAGACGCCTTCGGTGACGGCCACGTGGCCCTCGAGCTCGAGCTCGACGAGGGCGCGGGCGATCTCGTCCGCGGCGAGGCCGGTCCTGCGCACGAGCTCGTCCGCGCTCGCCGGCAGGAGCTCGAGCAACGGCGACGAGCTCTCCCCGGCCGGCTCCGGCTCGATTCCGAACGAGGCGAGCACGTCGCCAGCAGCCGTGAGCGGCGCCGCGCCGAGCTTGAGCAGGTTGTTCGTCCCGGCGCTCAGGGCCGACGTGATCTCGCCGGGAACGGCGAAGACCTCCCGCCCCTCCTCGAGTGCGAGGTCGGCGGTGATGAGGGCCCCGCTGCGCTCGCGCGCCTCGACCACGGCGGTCGCGGCGCAGAGGCCGGCGACGATGCGGTTGCGCGCCGGGAAGCGCCAGGGCGCCGGCTCGACCCCGGGGGCGTACTCGGAGACGATCAGGCCGCTCGCGGCGACCCGCCGCGCGAGCTCCGCATGGGCCGCGGGATAGTCGCGGTCGATGCCGCAGCCGAGGACGGCGACGGTCGGCGCACTCGCTTCGAGCGCCCCGCGGTGGGCCTCGGCGTCGATGCCGCGCGCGAGCCCGCTGACCACGACGAGCCCCGCCGCCGCGAGCTCCCGCGCGAGGCTGCGCGCGACGGACGCGCCGTAGCCGGAGCAGGCTCGGGCACCGACGACGGCGACGGCCGGCCGCGCGAGCAGCTCCGGATCCGCCTCCCCCCGCAGGAAGAGCCCGGCCGGCGGATCGTGGATCGCCCGCAGCAGCGGCGGGAAGCCCGGCGAGGTGCGGGACAGGAAGCGATAGCCGCCGGCCGCGAGGCGCACGAGGAACTCGCGCTCGTCGAAGCCGCGCCGGAAGGCGCTCCAGCGTGCGCCGCCCGGCGGCCGGACGAGGTGCGTGCCCGTCTCGGACGCGAAGACGGCGAGCGCGAGCTCAGACACGCTGGAGCTCCTCGGGCGAGCGGTAGGAGAGCGCCTCGGCGACGTGCTCGGCGAGCACCGACTCGGAGCCGGCGAGGGCGGCGATCGTTCGTGCGACCCGGCCGACGCGTGCGTAGCCGCGCCCCGACAGATGGAGGCGGTCGGCGGCGCGGCGCAGCAGCTCGTCCGCTTCCCGGTCGCGGCGCGGCGGCTGTGCCCCGAGGCGGGCGCGGGCGGCCTCGACACGGGCACGGACGGCGGCGGAGGGCTCCCCGGCCGCCGCAGCGAGCTCCTCTCCCCGCACGCGGGGCATGGCCACGACGAGGTCGAAGCGGTCGAGCAGCGCCCTCGAGAGCTTGTCCCGGTAGCGGGCGAGCCGTTGCGCCGAGCACGTGCACTGGGCGCCGGGGTCGCCGCGACCGCCGCAGGGGCAGAGGTTCATGGTCGCGACGAGCTGGAAGCGCGCCGGAAAGACGACCCGGCCCGCGGCGCGCGCGACGGAGATGAAGCCGTCCTCGAGGGGCTGGCGCAGCGCCTCGAGCGCCGGCCGCTGGAACTCGGCGAGCTCGTCGAGGAGCAGGACGCCGCGGTGGGCGAGGCTCGCCTCACCGGGACGCAGGCCCGGCCCGCCGCCGACGATCGCGGCGGTCGAGGCGCTGTGGTGCGGGGCCCGGAACGGCGGCTCCGAGACGAGCGGATGCTCGCCGTCGACGAGGCCGGCGACGGAGTGGATCCGCGTCACCTCGAGCGCGGCGGCGGCGCCGAGCGGCGGCAGGATGCCGGACAGGCGACGCGCGAGCATCGTCTTCCCCGTGCCCGGCGGCCCGCCGAGGAGGAGGTTGTGGCCGCCGGCCGCCGCGAGCTCGAGCGCGCGGCGCCCGCGCTCCTGGCCGCGCACGTCGGCGAGATCGGGCCCCGGAGCGGCACCGTTCCCGTTCGGGGACTGCGGCGGCTCGGGCTCCAGCTCGAGCTCGCCCCGGAGGTAGGCGACGGCTTCGGCGAGGTGACGTACCGGGAGAGCCGGCACGCCTGCGAGCGCCGCCTCCCGGGCCGAGTCGGCCGGGCAGAGGAGGCGCTCGACGCCGAGCCGGCGGGCCCCCTCTGCGACGGCGAGGACGCCGCCGACGCGACGCAGGCGCCCGTCGAGGGCGAGCTCGCCGACGGCGGCGGAGCGCTCGAGCTCCGCGCGCGGCAGCTGCTGCGACGCGGCGAGGACCGCGAGCGCGATCGGGAGGTCGAAGCCGGAGCCCTCCTTGCGCAGCCCGGCGGGCGCGAGGTTCACGGTCAGGCGGCCGCTGGGAAAGCTGAGCTCGGCGGCCGCGATCCCGCTACGGACCCGCTCGCGCGCCTCCTGGCAGGCCCGGTCGGCGAGACCGACGATCGCGAAGCCGGGGACGCCCTCGCGGATGTGGGCCTCGACGTCGACGCGCCGCGGCTCGAGTCCGACGAGCGCGTGGGTGACCGCGCGTGCAAGCACGGATCGAGGCTACGAACGAAGCCGTGACGCCGGTGTGGAGGCTTCGTGCCGGTTCGTGGGATAGCCTGGACCGGTGCCAGGTGTCGCGGACATCCTCGGCTACATGCGCACCGTCTCGCGCGGGAGCCCGGTCGACGAGCGCTGGTCGGTCGCAGGAATGGTGCTCTCGCAGCTCCGTCGCGGGAACGCAGCCGAGGACTCGCCGCTGACCCTGCAGGACGTGATGGCGAGCGAGGACTACCGCAACCTGATGACGGCGAAGGTCGCGGTGGGAGATCCCGCACCCGACTTCGACCTCGCCCGCCTGGACGGGGCCGGCAGCGTGCGGCTGGGAACGCTCCTCGCGGAGCGGCCCGTCGCCCTCGTCTTCGGCTCCTACACTTGACCGCCGTTCCGCGCCCAGGTTGGGACGCTCGAGGAACTGGCGGCGCGATACGGCGATCGGGTCTCGTTCCTGGTCGTCTACATCCGTGAGGCGCACCCCGAGGAAGGCTGGATCCTCCCCGAGAACCGCCGCTCCGGTGTCGCCGTGCACGAGCCGACCACGGACGAGGAGCGGCGCACCGTCGCCTCGACGTGCGCCAAGAAGCTCGAGCTGAGCATCCCGACGGTCGTCGACGGCCTCGACAACGCGGTCGCGTCGGCGTACGGAGGCTGGCCCGACCGCCTCTACCTCGTCGCCCGGGACGGGCGCATCGCCTACCAGGGCGGCGAGGGGCCGTTCGGCTTCAAGCCGCAGGAGCTCGAGCGGGCGATCGAGCGCGAGCTGGC
>CAZRTE010000076.1:0-5858 GCA_964602945.1 uncultured Gaiellales bacterium | reverse complement strand
CGAGCCGATCTCGACCGTCTCGCACTCGGCCCGCGCGACCTGGTCGACCGCGTCCGCGAGGACCTTGTCCGTGCCCACGCCGCAGGCGACGAAGTCGCGCTCGCCGTCGCGCACGTCGATCGTGTCGTCGCCCGAGCCCGCGTAGACCAGGTCGCTGCCGGCTCCGCCGGTGATGGCGTCGTCGCCGGCGAGGCCGTAGATGCGGTCGTCGCCGCCGAGACCGTCGATCACGTCGTTGCCGGGAGTGCCGTGGAGGATGTCGTCGCCGTTCGTGCCGGCGATGCCGGTCGGTGACGGCGGCGCGGGCGGCGCGGGCGTCGTGCCGGTGTCGATCGACTCGCACTGAGCCTTGTCGACCCGGTCGCGCGGGTCGGCGATCACCGTGTCGTCGCCGCGTCCGCACGCGACGACGTCGCGCATGCCGTCGCGGACGTCGATGCGGTCGTTCCCGGCGCCACCGTAGACGGCGTCTCGGCCCGTGCCGCCGAAGAGGAAGTCGTTGCCGGCTCCGCCGTAGATGCGATCCCTGCCGGTGCCGCCGTAGACGGCGTCGGCGCCTCGCTGGCCGTAGAGGCGGTCGCGGCCCGCGAGGCCGTAGATGGTGTCTGCGCCGGCGTGCCCCTTGATCACGTCCGCGAAGCGCGTGCCGGTCAGGGTGTCGCCGGCGGAGGTGCCGATCCTGTCCGCCGCCGCTGCCGCGCCGGTGAGCACCAGCCCGGCGACGGCGATGGTTGCGAGGAGCCGGGGACGCATGCCGTCACTTCCCTTCCCTGTTCTTCGCGCTTCCGCTTGCCTCGAGTGAAGCGTGTCCCGGTGCACGTGCCGGGGAGGCGATGTGGAGATCGTGTGAAGACGCGAGTGGAAGCTCGACGGTGAAGGTCGTACCGCGGTCCGGCTCGCTCGCCACTTCGACCCGGCCGCCGTGGGCGCGGGCCAGCTCGTCGACGACGGCGAGGCCGATGCCGCTTCCCGAGGTGCCGCCGGCGCCGCGGCCGCGCCAGAAGCGGTCGAAGACGTGCGGCAGCTCGTCGGGAGCGATGCCGATGCCGCTGTCCGAGACCGACAGCCGCGCCGATCCGTCCACGTCTGCGACCCCGATCTCGATCCTGCCGCCGGCGGGGGTGAACCTGATCGCATTCGCGAGGAGGTTCTGCACGATCTGGGCCAGACGGCGCGGATCCCCCGCGACGACGACGTCTCGATCGAGGTCGAGCCTGAGCTCGATCTCGGCCACGTGCAGCTGCGGCGCCAGCAGCTCGGCGGCCCGCGCGACCACGTCCCCGAGGTCGGTCGGCTTCCGCTCGAGCCGGAGCCCTGCGGCCTCTGCGGCGGCGAGCGCCTCCAGGTCCTCGATCAGGCGGCCGAGCCGGAGCACCTCCTCGTGCAGCGAGGCGAGCAGCTCGGGCGTGGGCTGCTCGATGCCGTCGACGAGCGCCTCGTGATGAGCCGTCAGGATCGTCACGGGTGTCCGCAGCTCGTGGGCGACGTCGGCGGTCAGCGTGCGGCGGAGCTCGTCCTCGCGCTCGAGCGTTCCCGCCATCTGGTCGAGGGCCGCAGCCAGCTCGCCCAGCTCCCCCGGAGCGGCGAGGTTGACACGCGCGGTTCGCTCCCCGGCACCGAGGCGGCGCACGGCCGCAGTCAGGCGACGCAGAGGCCTCGTGATCCCGAGCGCGACGAGGAACCCGACGACGAGGGCGACCGCGATCGCGATTCCGGCTCCGATCGCCGTCGTCCGCGTGAGGGCCTGGCGCAGCTGGTGCTCTGCCGGGGGAAGCGTGTTCGTGGGAAAGCGGATCGCGGCCGTCCCGACGCGCTCTCCGCCGACGACGACGGGACGGGTCTGCGGCGCACCGAAGGTCGAGTGGAGCAGCTCCTGCGACCAGGTGCCGGCGGGCGGGCCCGGCCCGAGGCCACGGCCCGCCTGGAGAACGAGCTTGCCCTGCGCGTTCCGCACCTCGAGCAACGCACCGCCGGCGACGGCGACGGCGCGGGCGGGCCGGAGATCCGCGGCGCTCCAGGCGCCGGCCTCGAGGTAGGCATCGGTGAGCGCGCCGACGGTGTCGCTGATCGTGGCCCGCTGCTGCGAGCGCACGAGGTCGTTGACGTCGGAGCGGCCCGCCCAGAGGGTCAGACCCGCGAAGACCGCGATCGCGACGGCCGCGACGCCGACGAACGCGCCGAGGAGGCGCGCGGCGATGCTCGGCCCGCCGCTGCGGCGCTCACGTGTCACGGGAGAGTCCAAGCCGGTAGCCGCCGGAGAGGACGGTGAGGACGATCTCGGGCCGGCGCGACTCGCGCTCGATCTTGCGGCGCAGGTTCTTGACGTGCGAGTCGATCGTCCGCTCGTAGCCCTCGAACTCGTAGCCGCGCACCCGGTTGATCAGCTCGTAGCGCGAGTAGACGCGGCCGGGCACCTGCGCGAGGGACAGCAGGATCCCGTACTCGGTCGGCGTCAGCTGCACGAGCTCGTCGTCGACATGCACCTCGCGGCGGGTCTCGTCGAGCAGGAGACGCCCCGCGCCGAACGACAGCGGTCGCGCTCCGCCGTCGTCCGCGCGGGCTCGGCGGAGGATCGACTTCGTCCTCAGGACGAGCTCGCGGGGGCTGAACGGCTTGGTCAGGTAGTCGTCGGCCCCGAGCTCGAGGCCGCGGATCCGGTCCTCCTCGGCGGACTTCGCCGTCAACATCAGGATCGGCACCTCCGAGAAGGACCTCACCTCGCGCGCGACCTCCTCGCCCGGCACGTCCGGCAGGCGCAGGTCGAGAACGAGGAGGTCGGGTGCGGACTCCCGGGCGAGCACGATTGCCTCGGCGCCCGACTCGGTGGTCAGGACGCCGAGGCCTTCGCGCTCCAGGTAGCCGCGGACGAGGTCGCGGATCTTGCGCTCGTCCTCGACGACGAGGACGGTGGCGGCGCGACCGTTCACGGCCTTCGCCGCATCAGCGGTTCACTCCGCCACAGGGGCCGAGCCCGAGGCCCGAGCCGGGCCCGGAGCCCGACCTGGGCCCGTTGCCCTGACCGGCGAAGGGGCCGGTCGCCGTGCGCTCGAGCATCGTCTGCACACGTGCCTTGAACTGCGTCAGCATCCGGTCGGCCCGCGCCTGCGTCACCTTGCCGGCTGCGACCGCCGCGTCGAGGCGAGTCTGCACCGCAGCCACGACGGCCTTCTGCAGGCCCGCGGCCGTCTTGCCGTTCTCGACCGCGATCTGGGCGAGCGAGAGCCCGTCGTGCCGGGCAGCCGCGAGTGCCGTCCTGCTGATGCCGATGTAGCTGGCCGCCGCCCGGGTGACGACGGCGCCGGCCCTCAGGCCGTGGCCGAAGCCGTACGCGTGCGCGGCCTGGGCCTGCTGGCCGAGCCGAGGCGCCGAGGCCGGCGGGCCGGCCGCGATCGCCGCTCCGGCGAGCACGAGCGCGCCGGTCACCGCCCCGAGCGTCACGAGCGTGCGCTTCTTCATGGTCTTCATCTCGAACTCCCTTCCTTTCGATGACGTGCTCATCGAAGCGAAGGGCGACGCAGCTCCCATGCAGGCGTCATGGAGACGGGATGGAGATGGCCACACTCCTCTGATAACGCTGCGCGGCGGCCCGGCGCGTCAGGGTCGCCCCGTCACCCGCGGGGCGGAAGTACGGATGGCCGCGCTAGGCCGCGCGGGCGACGAGGACGTCCTCGAAGTACTCGCCCGCCCGGCGTCCGGTGCGCCGGTTGACGTGGCGGCGGAGCCGCGCCTCGAGCTGCAGCCCGGCGCGGGCGAGGATCTCCGGGTACAGGTCGCGGCGGTCGTTGACGACGACGAGCACGGGCGCGTCCGGCCGCAGCGCCGCCGCCGCCCGCTCGAGCGCGAAGGCAACGCCGTTCCGGTACGCCTCGAGCGCTGCGAGCGACGTTCCGGACGCCGCCGCTCCGATCTCCCGCTCCCGCCGGTCGTCGAGCCCCAGCAGCTCGTACGCGTAGCGATGCTGCTCGTGGTAGTCGATCAGCCCGGGATACGGCGGCGAGGTGAGGACGCCGTCGTAGTCCTCCCCGAGCTCGGTCTCGCGGGTGTCGCCGTGCACGACCCGGGCCTCCCGCTCGACGTCGCGGACGCGGGCGAACTCCTCGATCCGGGCGAGCGTGTCGAGCGTGTAGCGGCGCAGGAAGCCCACCGCCGACTCGACCGGGCGGCAGGAGCGGCGGTGCTTGTGACACCAGTACGCCCCGACCTGGGGCTCGCGCGGCGCCTCGAGGTCGAAGTGCGCCGCCCGCCGGGCCGAGCGCGCGGCACGCGAGAGGATCACGCGCAGGACGTCCTCGTGCCGGTACTCGGGGATCAGGTCGCGGAAGGCGAGCAGCTCCGCCGCGGCCTGCGGCGCGTACCACTCCCGCAGGTAGCGCCGGCGCGGCCGCCGGGCCCGCGGCGTGGCGAGCGACTCCGTTCGGGCCCGGACCTCGCGCAGCTCCTCGCCCAGCTCGCCGAGGTCGTACTGCGCCGTCTTGACCCGCATGAGCAGGCAGTTGAAGGCGGCCACGTCCACTCCGGTCGCGTCGAGACCGGACTCGAGCGCCTGCACGAGCGTCGTGCCGGAGCCGGCGAAGGGGTCGAGCACGCGGCCGCCCGGAGCGAGATAGCGGTCGAGCAGCGCCTCGACGAGCTGCGGGATGAACTTGCCGTGGTACGGGTGGAGCCGGTGGACGTGCTTCGTCCGCTCCCGCTCGGGCAGCGCCTCCTCCGACCACGAGAGCTCGAGGTCCAGGGTCGCGTACAGCTCGTCCTGCGTGACGGCCACTGGCGCCTGACTTCGACGCGGAAGCTAGAACGCCTGCGGTACGCGCTCGAGCCGGCCGTCGCGCACGGCGACGACGTCGAAGCCGACCGCCAGCCGGGCGAGCTCGGGCCGCGCGGCGAGCCATGCCTCCGCCGCCCGCCGCAGGCGCCGCTGCTTCTCCGCGGTCACCATCTCGAGCGGGTCGCCGAAGCGCGAGCCGCCCTTGGCCTTCACCTCGACGAAGCGGAGCGTCGGGCCGCGGCGCACGATCAGGTCGATCTCGCTACCGGCCACCCAGGCGTTCGTGGCGAGGATCCGCCACCCGCGCAGGCGGTACCAGCGCAACGCACGGCGCTCGGCCGCCTCCCCCGCTCCCCGCCTAGGCAGCTTCCGTGCCCTCGTAGCACAGGGCCTGGAAGCTGAGGCGGTGCACCGCCGACGGCCCGCGCTCCCGCACGACGGCCGAGTGGCCCGGCGTGATGTAGCCGACGTGCCGGGAGAAGCCGTACGCGGGAAAGAGGGCGTCCAGGCGGCGCATCAGACGGTCGCGCGTCACCTTCGCCACGATCGACGCCGCCGCGATCGCCGCGCTCTTCTCGTCCCCGTCGACGACGGCGGTGTGCTCCGGCGCCGCCGGCCCGAGCCGGAAGCCGTCGACGAGGCACGCCTCGGCCGGCGGCGTCAGGGCCTCGAGCATCGCCCGCAGGCCCGCGAGGTTCGAGCGGTGCAGGCCGTTCCGGTCGATCTCGCCCGGCGGGACGATCCGCACCGCGACGCGCTCGGCGCAACCGACGACCGCCCGGTACAGCTCCTCGCGCTGCTCCGGCGAGCACTGCTTCGAGTCGTTGAGGAAGCCGAGCGGGCGCACGCGATGGTCGCGGAGGAAGCCATAGTCGAGAAGCACGCCGGCCACGACGAGCGGCCCCGCGAGCGAGCCGCGTCCCGCCTCGTCCGCGCCTGCGACGAAGCGGGCGCCGAGGCGGCGGTCGAAGCGCAGCAGCTTCTGGCCCGTCCGCTTGTGCACGGGCCGACGATAGCGCGGAGGTCCGCCGGCGTCCGCGTCTGCGACGAAGTCGCCGGGAAGTCGTTACCCGGCCGGCTCGGGCTCGGGCTC
>CAZRTE010000075.1:0-12390 GCA_964602945.1 uncultured Gaiellales bacterium | reverse complement strand
GAGAGCGAAGCGACCTTACGACGCCGCCGAACCCGTCGCGGGCGGACACGCCGCCGCAGGCGGCCTGCCCCCACGCGACACAAGCGCAGCGTGAACCCCACGCAGCCCAAACAAGCCCTACTGCACGGAGGCCGTCCGAGACCACGCTCTCGGACGGCCGCAGTTCCGTTCCCCCAGCGAGCGAAGCCGCAGGCTTCGCGAGCTACGAGTACGTGTAGAAGCCGCGGCCGCTCTTGCGGCCGAGGAGCCCGGCGTTCGCCATGGCGACGAGCCGGGCCGGCGGCGCCATGCGCGGCTCGCGCAGCTTCTCCCACAGCGCCTCGCTCGCGTGCACGTGCACGTCGATCCCGACGAGGTCGACGAGCTCGCACGGCCCCATCGGCCAGCCGGCGCCGAACTTCATGCCCGCGTCGAGATCCTCCGGCGTCACGCGTGCCTCGTCGAGCACGCGGATGCAGTCGTTGAGAAGCGGGATCAGGACCCGGTTCACGACGAACCCGGGCGTGTCGTGGCAGCGGATCGGGTGCTTGCCGAGCCGCTCGCCGAGCGCATAGGCCGCCTCGAAGGCGTCGTCCGACGTCCGCTCGGCACGGACGATCTCCACGAGGGGCATCAGCGGCGCCGGGTTGAAGAAGTGCATGCCGACGACGCGCTCGGGCGTGGAGACGGCGCCGGCGATCTCCGTCACGGAGAGCGCGGACGTGTTCGTGGCGAGGACGGTGTCGGGACGGCAGACGCGCTCGAGCTCGGCGAACAGCTCGCGCTTCGGGTCGAGCTCCTCGACGATCGCCTCGATCACGACGTCGCAGTCGGCGAAGGCGTCGAGCTCCGTCGTCGTCGAGAGGAGCCCGATCTCGAACGACTCGAGCTGCCCCTTCTCGACCTTGCGGCCGAGGAAGTGCGCGATCCGCTCGCGCGCCTTCTCCCCCAACTCGCCGGTCACCTCGCGCCCGACGGTCTCGAGCCCGGCCTCGACCGCGAGCTGCGCGATCCCGGCGCCCATCGTCCCCAGCCCCACGACTCCGATCTTCATGTCGCGGAGCCTAGTCGCGGTCCGAGCAGCGCGATCACGAGAGCGGCGACAGCGACGAGACCGAGCGCGCCCGTGAGCCCCACGCCGCGCGCGAGGAAGCCGATCGCCGGGCCGTTCACGACTCCGCCGCTGTAGCCGGCCGTCGCGACCGCCGCGATACCCGCCGCCGGGGCGCCGCGCGCTCTGGATCCCGCGACCCGGAAGATCGCGGGGACGAGGATCGCGGCTCCGAGCCCGACGAGCGCGAACCCGAGGAGTGCGGCCACGGTGGTGCGCGCCGCGAGGGCGAGCACGATTCCCCCGAAGGCCACGACCCCGCCCCGGCGCGCAAGGCTCCCGACGCCCCAGCGGGCGAGGAGGCGGTCGCCGGCGAAGCGCGAGACCGCCATCGCGATCGAGAAGGCGACCACGCCGCCGGCGGCGACCCCGGCGCCCGCGTGAGCGGGGCCGGCGAGGAAGACGGCGCTCCAGCTCAGCGCTGCCGCCTCCACGAACATCGAGCAGAACATGAGCAGCGCCGGCAGTGCGACCTCCCCGCGCGGGATCGCGAAGCGGGTGGAGCCTGGGTCCTCGGCCCGCGGGAGAAGCCGCGGCGCCGCGACGAGTGCCACCGCCGCCACGCCGGCGGCGACGGCGGGGAACTGGCCGCGGACGCCGACCGCCGCCGCTGCGGCACCGGCCGCGATGCCGGATCCAGCCAGCAGGCCCATGCTCCACATCCCGTGCAGCGCCGAGAGCACGTGCCGGCCGAGCCGCCGCTCGAGCACGACCCCGTGGGCGTTCGCGGCGACGTCCACGATCCCGAACCCGGCGCCCATCGCCGCCGCCGCGGCAGCGAGCGGGGCCTCGGCCGGAGCGAAGGCGGCAGCCGTGAGCGCGCTCGCGGCGAGCACGAGACCGAGGGCGGCCGGCACGCGAGTTCCGTGACGGGAGGCGAGCCAGCCGGCGAAGGGGAACACGAGAGTCGCCGCTGCCGAGACGGCGAAGACGACGAGCCCGAGCTCGCCGCTGTCGAGCGAGAGCCGGAGCTTCAGGGCCGGCAGCCGCGCCGACCACGATCCGTCGACGACGCCGAAGGCGACGAAGACGAGGGCCAGTGCGACGTGAGCGCGATGCAGCCGTGAGTCTCTGCCCACGGGACGGAGCGTAGAGTCGGCAGGTGGACGTCCGAGAGGGCACCGTCGCCTTCCCGCTCGCGGGCGAGGAGGCACAGACCTGGTACCGGATCGCGGGCGAGCTACGGCCGGGCGACGTCGAGGCGCCGGCGCCGCTCGTCGTGCTCCACGGCGGGCCGGGCGCGACGCACGACTACCTCCTCTCGCTCGCCGACCTCGCCGGCGGGCGCGCAGTCGTCCACTACGACCAGCTCGGCAACGGCCGCAGCACGCACTTCCCGGAGCGCGGCGCCGACTTCTGGACGGTCGAGCTGTTCGTCCGCGAGCTCCACAATCTCGTCGACGCGCTCGGCATCGCGGGGCGGCACCACGTGCTCGGCCAGTCCTGGGGCGGCTTTCTCGCCCAGGAGTACGCGCTCACGCAGCCGCACGGGCTTCGCGCGCTCGTGCTCGCCGACACGGCCGCCTCCTTCCCGGACTTCGTCGCGGAGTGCAGCCGACTGCGTACGCTCCTGCCGCCGGACGTGGAGGCGACGCTCCGCCGCCACGAGGAGGCGGGCACGACCGACCACCCCGAGTACGCCGCCGCGTGTGACGTCTTCTACCGGCGCCACGTCTGCCGGCTCGATCCCTGGCCCGACGAGGTGACCGAGGCCTTCGCCTGGATCGAGCGCGACCCGACCGTCTACCACACGATGAACGGGCCGAGCGAGTTCCACGTGATCGGCTCGATCCGCGACTGGCAGGCGAAGGACCGGCTCGGCGCGATCGAGCTGCCCACCCTGCTCGTGTCGGGCCGCCACGACGAGGCGAGCCCGGCGCTCCAGGAGACGCTGCGCGCCGGGATCCGCGGCGCGGCGTGGGTCTGCTTCGAGGACTCGTCGCACATGCCGCACCTCGAGGAGCGCGAGCGGTACATGCAGGTCGTGGACGAGTTCCTCGTCCGCCACGACTGAGACGGGCTACGAGCCGGCGGTCTGCGGCTTCAGCCGGCCGAGGAACGAGAGCAGCTCTTGCCAGGAGTCCGCGCGGGCGTGGGCGGTGCCGGCGAACGTTCCCCCGCCGGTGGTTCCGTCAGGAAGGGCTGTGCCCGCCGACACGTACGGCCACCACGAGTCGAGCAGGTGGCCTGCGTGCTTGTAGTCGAGCAGCGTGAAGTCGTGCCGCCCGTGGGCGCGCAACGCCGCCGCCATGTTCTGCGCGGCGAGGCCGGAGGCCTTGATGAGGTCGGCGTCGCCGCCGATCAGCAGCAGCGGCCCGTTCACCTTCCAGACGGGAAGCTCGGTGCCGGCCGGCACCGGCCGTCCGCGCACCGTCCAGGCGGCGGCGCCGGTCGGGCCGTTGCCTGCGGCCACGGTGGCCGAGCCGACGTACTCGACCGCGCCGTGGACGAGGGACGGGTACGCGGCCGCGGTCAGGATCGCCGCCTCGGCGCCCCGGGAGACGCCCTCGATCACGATCCGGTGCGGGTCGACGCCCGGCTGCCGGGCGAGCCAGCGCAGCGCGTGCGCGAAGTAGGAGAGCGGTATGCGCTCGAGATACTGCGGCAGCCCGGCCAGGCCGAAGTAGCCGACGTGCAGCTCGGGGTAGCCGTGGGCGGCGAGCAGGCCGACCCCGCAGTCGAGACCGCCCTCCGAGCCGCCGATCTCGAGGACCGCGGGCTCGCGCTGCCCGGGATGCTGCTTCGACCAGAAGCAGCCGACGAATCCCTGCTTCGCGAGCGTCTCCTGCTGCAGGTGGATGTCCGATGCCACCAGTCGCCGGCGCAGCGTCGTGCTCGCGACCGTCCGCCCGCGGACGGTGGCTTGCAGCGTGACCTGCAGCACCTTCGGCGGTGTCAGGTACTGCGCGTCGACCGGGGTCTGCGAGCCGACCTCGTGCATCGACCAGAACAGCCCCATGGCGTCCTGCCCCTCGTACGTGCCCGAAAGAGACGGATCGTGGGCCACGTCCACGTCGCCGTGCGCGTCTGCGGCAAAGACCGCGCTCGACTGCCACGGATTTCCGGACACGTCCTTCGCGGTCGCGACGAGCGTGACGCGCGACCCGGCCGGCGCATTGCGCACCCGGATCGTGACCGGAGCGTCCACGAGCGCGTCGGCGGGGAGCGCCGACAGCCGCACCTGCCCGCCCGACGAGCCGCCGCAAGCGGCTAGCCCGGTCGCCAGCGTGGCGGCCAGCAGCGAGAGCCCGGTCCGTGCCCGCATCGACCGATCATTGTCTCAGAGCCGCCAGCGGATCCCGCGCCGGCCGCGTCTATCCTGGACGCGATGAGCGTGCGCCCGCTGCGTCGCGTCCCCCAGCCGTGGCGGAGGATCGTCGACTGGCTCGTCACGCTCGCGGTCGCGGTCCTGCTCGTGCTCGTCTTCGAGGCGGAGGTGGCCAAGCCGTACCAGATCCCCTCCTCCTCGATGGTGCCGACGCTCGAGTGCGCCCGGCCCGCCTACGGCTGCCTCGCCTCGACGAGCGACCGCGTGCTCGTGAACCGGCTCGCCTACGTCCTCGGCAGCCCGCAGCGCGGCCAGATCGTCGTGTTCAAGGCTCCGGCATCGGCGAACGGCTGCGCGGCCGGCGACGGCGGAACGACCTTCGTCAAGCGGCTGATCGGCCTGCCCGGCGACACGGTGCGGGAGGACGACCACGGCTTCATCTGGATCCGCAGCCCCGGCGCCACGAGCTGGACAAAGCTCCCGGAGCCGTATCTCACCAAGCAGACGCGTCTCGCCGACGCCGCCCACTTCGGCAAGACCTGGCACGTGCCGCAGGGCGCGTACTTCATGCTCGGCGACAACCGGGCGGGCTCCTGCGACTCGCGCGCCTGGGGCTCGGTGCCCGGAGGCAACCTGATCGGCCCCGTCATGCTCACCTACTGGCCGCCCACCCGGATCTCGTATCACGCGGGCGGCTGGTAGCCGCAGGATCCGCCGAACGGGCTTGCGCTAGGTGCAGCCCAGGGGCCAGCCGCCGGCCACTCCGAGCGGAAAGGCCCTCAGGGTCGCCCAGGAGAACACGTCCTGTCTCCGGATGTGAGCGAGCCGCGGCCGTCTGACTCCGGCGACCAGCCGCCTGCCCAGCGAGCTGAGATAGGGATGGACGAGCCGATACGGGATGACGGCCGCGAAGCGTGAGCCGGCAGGCGCCTGCCGAAAGCCGAAGGCGAGTCCCCTCGGGGTCAGGGCGAAGTGCCGGTAGTGGGCGAGCGTGGGCGTGTAGCGGGCCGGGTTCGCGGCCACGGACGGCCAGAGCGGCGAGCCCCGGAAGCGGGTCTTCCAGTCCTTCACGAGCAGCGGCAGCGCCAGGCGCGGATTGGCGAGCAGCTCGCGGAGCGAGACGGACTTTCCCGTCCGCATCTCGATCGTCGCCGAGATCCACGTCTGACCGCCGTCGCCGCCCGGGTAGACCTCGAGCGCGGGTATCAGCGCGCTGACGACGACCGAGCTGGCCGAGATCAGCCGCTGATCGATCGCCGTCTGGTAGATCCCCGGCCCGTTCGGGGCAGCGTGGCGGCTCGCCGCAGGCGCGTAGCCGACCTGATCCGCGACCACCGCCTGGCGCAGCGCGACGTTCGTCCTCGCCACGCGCAGGGAGCTGCCACGAACGTTCGGGTAGGCCCCCGAGGTCACATAGCCCTGGACCGGAAAGCACGGCGTGGCCGCACCGACGACCGCGAGGCTGCGAACCGCAGGCCCACCGACCCTGGGTACGGCCGTCGCGATCGGCAACGCGAACGCCGCGAGGAGGAGGAGCGGCACGACACGCGACCGGCGGTCGATGCGCTTGACGAGGTGGGGAGCGAACCACACCTCGTCCTCTCCGTCCGCGAACAGGACGGACACCGCGAAGTCCTCCCCCCGGTCCCCGATCACGGGCCCGACGCTCGCCCGGGACGGCACCGAGGTGCGCCAGACCTCGCCGACCCGCCCTGCGAAGCCGCTCGCCTCGGTCGCGGGTGCGAACGCGATCCGCACGCGATCTCCAAATCCGGGACTGGTCATGGCCGGGAAACATTCTTGCTCCGAACGCGCCCACCCGGGCAGGTGCCCGGGCGAGGCTCGCACGGGGCTACGGGAGCGTCCAGAACGGCCCGACGAGCCCGAGGCCCTCGAGGATGGCCTGGTTCTCCTCACGGCCGCGCGGGCGCCAGTCGGGATCGAGTCGCGTGTCCCACCAGGCATGCGCGAGATCGCAGACGGTCTGGGCCGGAATCGTCGCGCCCGGCTCCCGCGCGCCGAGCCAGCGTGCGATGTGCTCCTCCGACCGGAAGAGGTTCATCGCGCCTCAGGTGAAGACGATGTCGTCCCACCAGCTCGCCGCCGGGACGAGACAGTGGAAGAGGAGATCGGAGCGGTCGGCCTGCCGCTCGGCGACCTCCACGGTGTACGGCTCGCCGCAGTCGGGACAGGACGACTGGATGCGGCCGTCGACCCCGAGCGCGCCGAGAACGCCGAAGGCGTCCCAGGCGCAGTTGGCATACCACCAGCGGCCACCCGCCTGGACGCGGTAGGCGGTCGGCACCGCCGAGAACGGATTCGCCATCCGGAGCTCGGCCGTCGCCGGCTCGAGCACGAGCGCATGGGCTTCGTGCAGCCGGCGCCAGCCTGCCCGCACCTCGTCCTCCTCGCCGAGCTCTCCCGCGACCGGCGCGCGCCCGAGCTCGACGAAGGCCGCGTACGTGCGATTCCGGAGATCCAGGAGCTCGGCGTCCATCGTCCGAACGTACCACGCCCTCCCGAGCCGTTCGCGGCGGCGATGGCGCGGCTCCGAGCGGGGCGACCGCGACTCCACCGCGTCTCCACGCCGCCGACACGGCGGCGCCACGGAGCGCTGGTCTCGTCTGCGGGGACACCCTCGACGAAGGAGGCCCCTGATGCCCGCCCGTCCGATCGCAATCGCCCTCGCCGTCGCAATCGCCGGCTCGGCCCTCGCAGCCGTCTCGGCCCGCCCCGCCCCGGCCGCCACCTCGCTCTCGCCCAAGGAGGCGAAGGCCCTCGCGTACATGCGCGAGGAGGAGAAGCTCGCCCGCGACGTCTACCGCGCGCTGGCGGCGAAGTGGTCGCTGCCCGTGTTCCGCAACATCGCGCGCTCGGAGCAGCAGCACATGAACGCCGTCGGCGTCCTGCTCGAGCGCTACGGCGTCGCCGACCCGGCCGCCGGCAACCCCGCCGGCGTGTTCGAGAACGCGAAGCTGCAGGCCCTGTACGCGAAGCTCGTCGCCAAGGGCCGGCAGTCCCTCTCCGCCGCGCTCGGTGTCGGCGTGAGGATCGAGCGGCTCGACATCGCCGACCTGCGCGCGCGGCTCGCCGTCACCTCGGCGTCCGACGTGAAGTTCGTCTTCACGCGGCTCCTCCAGGGCTCGCAGCGGCACCTCGCGGCCTTCTCGCGCTGAGCGGCGCATCGGCCGGGGGCGGTCCGCCCGCCCCCGGCTTCCGCGGCAGCGGGGCGCCTACAGGCGCGGCGCGTACTCGACGCTGCCGAACGGCCAGTCGGACGCGAGCCACTCGCTCACCGCGCGCCAGAGCGGAGCATCCAGGTGCGCGAAGCTCTCCCGCACCCAGGAGCGCATACGCGCGTCGTGGGCGCCGTCGCGAACCGGGTAGATGTAGACGCACCCGATCACGTGGCGGCTCGCCGGATCGAGCACGGTGTACGTGAAGCCCGTCCGGTCGTGGAAGTCGTCGGCGTGGCCCTGCAGGTCCGTGCGGTTCTGGTCCGCCGTCATCTCTCTCGGCCAGGAGCTGCCGTGGACCCCGGGCGTCGCCCGGATGAGCTCCAGCGACGACGTCCACGCGTCGTAGTCCTGCTCGTTGTGCTCCGGCCCGAGCGGCTCGAGCACGAACTCGGAGGTCTCGAGCCCGAGCGGGACCTCGAAGTCGTGTGGGACGAACTCCGCCACCGGCCGGATCCTAGAGCGTCCGCTCCTGGTGCGGTCAGCGGGTCGTGATCGCCCTGAGGGCGCCGAGCCCGGTCGTGCGGTCGACGGCAGGCGCGCTTCGGCGGAGCCAGACCCGGACCCCCTCGCCGAGCAGCTCGCCTGCCGGTCGTAGACTCTCACAGCGATGAAGATCATCGAGATGGTCAGGAGGCTGGTTCGGCGAGGGTCTCCGACGGAGAAGGAGATAGCCCGCGCGGAAGCGGAAGTGCTCCGCGAGCAGTATCTGCGCCAGGATCGAGCGGCAGCCTGGAGCAAGGACTCCCACACGCGCTAGGCGAAACAGGTCTCGGAGCACGCCCGCTCGCCCGCAGGCCAGGGCGTTGCCGAGGCGGTGGCCGTGGTGGGGTCGACGATGCCGGAGGCCAGGCAGGAAGTCGCCTAGCCGTCCGGCAGCCGGTCAGGGGTCGGACCCGAGCCCCACGGATCGTCCGCGGCCGGGCTCTCCGGCTCCTGTGCCGACTCTCTGCGCGAGTGCGGCGTGGCGCGGGAGAAGCGCCTCAGCGCCTTCTCGTCGACGAAGGTGACGATCGGGCCGTGCAGAAGCAGGCCGGGCTCTGCTCGCTCGCGCAGGAGCGTGACCAGGAAGTCCTCGGCGAGCCACTCCCGGCCGACCGCCACGGCACAGCGGGTCGAGATCCGGAAGAGAGACTCGTCGAGCTCCTCGGTCTCGGCGAGCTGCGGCGCGCGGATGAAGCGAGTCGGGCCCATGGGCACGATCCGCGCGATCTGCTGGACGAGCGTCCGAGCGGGCGCCAGGGCGGTCGTGAAGAACTCGACCTCGACCTCGCGGTAGCCGCGCGGGATCACCTTCAGCTGCGTCAGCGAGGAGTTCGGGATGTGGACGATCTCGCCGGCGACGGTGAGGATCGTGATCGACCGGAGCGAAGCCGCCTCGACGACTCCGCGCACCTGCCAGAAGTCGTTGGCGACCGTGTCGCCGATACGGAACCAGCCCTCGAAGAACATGAGCAGCCCGGCGATCACGTCGGCGAGGAAGCGCTGCGCCGCAAAGGCGATGATCAGCGCGAGAAACGACGCCCCGACGACCGTCTGCAGCCGCTGCGCGCCCGCGATCGTCGCGAGCGCGAGCACCAACGCCACCGAGAAGACGAGATAGCGGATGCTCGTCGCGATCAGCGAGATCGCGGTGTCCCGCTGCTTGATCCCGGATATCACACCGGTGTCGGAGACATCGCGGACCCGCCGCCGCTCGCTGCGGTTGACGAAGAACGTCGCGAGCCGGGTCGAGGCGCGGCCCAAGATCCAGGCGAGCAGAAAGAGCCCGACGACGATCGCGATCACTGCGAACGGACGCCCGAGCGACGTGTTCCCGGAGAGCTCGTCGACGAGCGCCTTCACAGTCGAAGTCGTGTCGCCCGAATCGAGATTCCATATCTAATCACTCCCGGGCGAGCGCGCGCCCGGGGACGCCCCTGCGTCGGGGACATCGCGTCAACGCCACAGACGTAGCCCCTCGACTGTGCTGCTATGCGAGGTCGATCGAGAACAGCTGGTGCAACCCGTCGAGGCCCTTCAGTTCCACCTGGCGGCTCTCGAGGAAGTCCATCCGTGGGGCGTCTCTGCTGAAGTCCGTCCTCGGGATCAAGATCGGCACAGAAGCGACCCAGGTTCGAGCGCGTCCGGGGGAACCCTTCGCGAAGGTTGCGGCCGGGCCTCAGACCTGTTGGGCGTACCACGCCCGCCAGAGCAGGACGTCGGTTGACACGGTCGACTTCTGCATAAGTCCTAACCAGCTAGTGAAACGGATCTCGATCGGCGTTCACGGATAATCGCGTTCGCCTGGACCAGCGTCCTCTCGCCTGGCCGCCCTCGCGAGATGTCGCGACGTCGCTAGACCCGCTCGATCACCGCGGCGATGGCCTGGCCGAAGCCGATGCACATCGTCGCGAGCCCGTAGCGGCCCTGTCGCCGCTCGAGCTCCGAGACGAGCGTCGCGGTGATCCGGGCACCGGTGGCGCCGAGCGGGTGGCCGAGCGAGATGCCGCCGCCGTTCGGGTTCACGTCTCCGGCCTCGTACCGCTCCTGCAGGCCGGTGTCGGCGAGGAACTGCGCAACGACCGACGCGAACGCCTCGTTGACCTCGATCACGTCGATCTCGTCCCACGTCAGCCCCGCCTTCGCGAGCGCCTTCGCGGACGCCTCCGGGTTGCCGTGCAGCATCAGGTGCGGATCGACCCCGACGACCCCGAAGGAGACGAAGCGGGCGCGCGGCTCGAGGCCGAGCTCGGACACCTTCCGGTCCGAGACCACGAGGGCGGCGGCCGACCCGTCGACGATCTGGGAGGAGTTGCCGGCGGTCACGACGCCGTCCGGGATGAACGCCGGCTCGAGCGCCGCCATCTTCTCGAGCGTCGTCTCGCGCCGCACGGCCTCGTCGACTGCGAAGCGGACGCGTATCAGCGTTCCCGCTCCGCCCTCGTCGTCCGCCGCCGGGACGTCGAGCTCGATCGGGACGATCTCCCGCTCGAAGCGGCCCTCGTCGATGGCCTGCGCCGCACGCCGGTGCGACTCGTAGCCGATCCGGTCGAGCTCCTCGCGCGTCAGGTTCCACTGCTGCGCGATCTCCTCGGCCGAGATCCCCTGCATGACGATGTCGTGGTGCTCGTGCACGAGCGGCGACATCGAGCCGTTGTTCGAGCCCATGGGGACGCGCGACATCATCTCGACGCCGCCCGAGACGACGAGATCGAGCTGCCCCGACCAGACGGCGGCGGCCGCGTTGAAGTTCGTCTGCATCGAGGAGCCGCACTGGCGGTCGACGGTCGTGCCGGGGACGGAGACCGGCCAGCCGGCCGTGAGCGCGACGTTGCGGCCGATGTTCCAGGCCTGCTCGTCGACCTGCGTCACGCAGCCCCACTGCACGTCCTCGACCTCTGCCGGCCCGACGCCGTTGCGCGCGAGCAGCGCGTTCACGACCTGCGCCGAGAGCTCGTCGCCGCGGATGTGCGACAGCGTGCCCCTCTTCTTGCCGATCGGGCTGCGGACGGCGTCGACGATCATTGCTTCCGGCCGGGTCATTGCAGAGACTGTATCGGGGCCGATGCTGCGCAAGGACGCCAAGATCGAGCTGCTCAAGCGGGTGCCGCTGTTCGAGCGCTGCTCGAAGTCCGAGCTGCAGCAGGTGGCGCGCATCGCCGACGAGCTCAACCTCCCCGCCGGACGCCGGCTGACGACGGAAGGCGAGCGCGGGAAGGAGTTCGTCGTGCTCGTCGAGGGGCGCGCCGAGGTGCGGCGCAAGGGTCACCGCCTGCGGGAGCTCTCCGCCGGGGACTTCCTCGGCGAGATCGCCCTCGTCGCCGACGTGCCGCGCACGGCGACCGTGACGACGTTGACGCCGGCCGCCATCCTGCTCGTGACCGCGCGAGACTTCCGCACGCTCATGCGGGACGTGCCGTCGCTGCAGCCGAAGGTGCTCTACCAGCTCGCGATGCGCCTGCCGCCCGAGTTCCAGTAGCGGCTCAGGCCGTGCGCCGCGGGATCCGCGGCTTCTCGGCGTGGGCGAGATACGTCGGCGCCGCGAGCTCGAGCACGAGTCGCTGTCCGGGCGTGTCGCCTCGCCCGATCTCGGCGAACGAGTGGCCGACGTCTCCGCCGAGGACGACCGGGCCCTCGTCCGTCTCGACGACGACGATCTGGTGGCCCGCGGTGTGACCGGGCGCCGGGAGCAGGCGCACGCCCGGGAGGATCTCCACCTCGCCGTCGTGCTCGACGTAGGTCGCGCCGGGGAAGTCGACCCACTCGCGGATCGTGTAGTCCTCCTCCGTCCGCGCGTCCGCGAGCTCCCGCCGCTGCACGTGGATCGGCACGCCCGGGAAGAGCCGGTTGCCGCCGCAGTGGTCGAAGTGGAGGTGCGTGTTGACGATCACGGCGACGCGCTGAACGAGCTCCTGGGGCAACGGGTACGGCCTCGGGTGCCACTCCTCGTCGAGCTCGGGCGTCGAGTCGATCATTCCGGTGTCGACGAGCACGAGCCCGTCCGGATGATCGATCGTGTGCACGTGCCCCGGCCAGCGCTCACCGTCGACAAGGACGTCACTGCCCAGGTGGGTGCCGATATCGTCCCGGCGGACCACGAGACGAGCATATGGCCATGACGACAGACACACACAAGCTTCTCCTCGACGGAGAGTGGATCGAGACCGGCAACTGGCTCGAAGTCCCCTCCCCGTACTCGGGTGAGGTCGTCGGTCGCGTGGCGAAGGCCGGCGCGGCCGAGGCACGCCGGGCGGTCGACGCCGCCGCGCGTGTGCTCGAGTCGCCGCTGCCGGCACACGAGCGGGCCGCGATCC
>CAZRTE010000074.1:0-12490 GCA_964602945.1 uncultured Gaiellales bacterium | reverse complement strand
GAGCGGACGCGAAGCGTCCGTGAGCTCCGGGCGAAGAGCGCAGCTCTTCGCCCGGAGCTAGATGTGGATGCGGAAGATCCGTGGCCGGCCTCGCGCCGGTGGCCGTAACTCCACCCGGGCAGCGACTGCTCCCCGCACGCGCCCGCGATAGACGAACTCGGCGATGCCGGCGCTGTGCGGCAGGAGCTCCTGTCGTCGCGGCCGCAGCCTCGCCACCGTCCGGCGGCCGCGGCGGAGCACGAGCCGCAACCTCGTGCCGTCGAGCCGTTCGACGACGTTGCCGCGATTGACGAGATGGAGCTCGAGCAGCCGTCGGCGCGCCCGCTTCCGGACGGTCAGGGCGCGCGGCTCGAGGCGGCGCACGGTCCGGCCGGGGACGCGGACGAGGACGACGATGCCGACCCGCAGCCGTACGCGTACGCGACCGGCCCCGACCGGCCTCGTCGTCAGCAGCACGAGCCCCGGATGCTCTCCCGGCTTGGCCCGCCGCGGCGGCCGCGCCCGGACGTGGACGGTCGCCGCCGCATGCGGCGCGAGCCGGAGCCTGCGCGGGCGCAGCCGCAGCCAGGCGGCCGCGGCCTTCGCCGCGCGAACCCGGGGACGGCCCCGGAGCGAGCGGGCGAATCCCGCCCGCGAGACGTTCACGAGCAACGGCCGGGCGCCAGGGTTCCGGACGGTGATAGAGGCGCCCGTCCTCCCCGTGAGGGTCAGCCGGACCGGCGTTGCGCTGAGCCGGACGCCACCCGCGGCTGCGGCTCCCGGAATGGGAGCCGCAGCCGCGAGGAGCGCCGCCGCCGCGAGGACCTTCCTCACTGGTCGATCACCGTGAAGGTGAGGGTGGCGCTGTAGTGGCCCGGCGGGACGAGCGGGAGGGGCGACACGAAGCCGACGCTCGCGGCCCAGGCGTCGCCACCTTCGGCGCTCGGGCCGCTCGCCGTCGCGAGCAGGAGATCCGGCGCGGGTACCACCGGTACCGGCGCCAGTCCACCGCCTGCCACGCCGATCCCGAGCGGCAGGTCCACGGGCGCGAAGGCCGTCCGGTGTACGACGAGCGTGTAGCCGCTCGCATCGTTGCTCGTCACCGTGACGTCTTCCACCAGAGGATCGGGCGTCGTGCCGGGCACGGCGTCGGAGAAGCTGAGCGACGCGTGGTCGAGCGCGATCGAGAGCACGGGCTGCACGTCGACGCCCACCCCGGCGTCCCCGCCCGGACCGCCCGCCCCCGCGGAGCAGGTTGCAATGGGAGCCGCCGAGTTCAGCGGGGCCGGGTCCGCCGTGGCCAAGTCCGCCCCGTTGTCGTCGGAGTCGGTGCAACCGCCGCCTCCGCGCACGAGCGCGGTCGTCGCGCTCGGCGCCGGCGCCGGCCCGGCTCCCTCGTAGTCGCTTGCCCCGCCGTAGCCGACGAGATCCTCGACCGCCGCGACGGCCGAGCAGCTTCCGGCCGCGTCGCCGCACGTCAGCGGCGTCGTGTCGTCGACGAGTGCGACCTTGCCGCCGGACACGGCGAGGTTGGACGTGCCGGTCGCATCGGGTGCCGGCAGCGGCGACCCGTTCGCACCACCCGAAGCGAGCTCGACGAGATAGCTGCCGCCCGCGGGGATCGTGCCGGCGAGCGGCGTCGCCTGCCACGTGGTACCGGCGGCGGATGCGTACTGGAGCGTCCACCCGTCGAGGGCGACCGCGCCGGAACCGCGGTTGAACAGCTGGACGTAGTCGTTCGCGTACGGCGAGCCGCTGTTGCCGCCGGCGGCGAAGACCTGGGCGACGACGAGGCTGCCGGAGCCGCTGCCGCGGGCCGCTGCGACCGTGGCGGCGAGGGCGAGGGCAGTGAGAAGGACGAGCAGGGATGCGCGCTTCATCGAACCTCCGATCCGATTAGAGGGAAGCCCCCTTGCTACCGCGTCGCCCGGCGCGGCAACAGTGTCTTTTGCGCAATCGGCACAGAGTCGCTCGCGACTCGGCACAGACGGCCGGTGGAGCACTACATTCAGGTCGTGGAGCCGCTGGAACAGGCAAGACACGTCGCAGCCGACTGGGACGAACGCGTGCACGGCGACCTGCCTCCCGGGATCGAGATCTTCGACGCCCACACGCACCTCGGCACCGACGTCGACGGCATGGTCGGCCGGTACGAGGAGCTGCTCCCGCTGCTGGAGCAGCACGGCGTCTCCCGCGCCTTCGTCTTCTGCCTCGACGAGCCCGACCGGCATCCCGGCTTCCGCGCCGGCAACGACCGCACGCTCCAGTTCGCGGCGCGCGCCGAGGGACGGCTGATCCCGTTCGTGCGCCTCGCCCTCGACGAGAAGCCGATCGAGGAGGCGCGCCGCTGCCTCGACCTCGGCGCCCGCGGGATCAAGCTCCACCCACGCAGCCAGAAGTTCCTGCTCGACGACGAGCGGCTCGCACCCGTCTTCGCGCTCGCGGCGGAGCGGCGCGTCCCGATCCTCGTCCATGCCGGCCGCGGCCTGCCTCCGATCGCCGAGGAGCTCGAGCGGCTCGTCGAGGCGAATCCGGGAACGCAGCTGATCCTCGCCCACGCCGGGATCGCCGACCTCGCCAACCTCGCCCACCGCTTCGCCGGCAAGCGCGGCGTCTTCTTCGACACCTCCGTCTGGAGCGCCGTCGACCTGCTCGGCCTGCTGCGGCTCGTGCCGCCGGAGCAGATCGTCTACGCCTCCGACTACCCGTACGGCCAGCAGCCCAGCTCGCTGCTGCTCTCGCTGCGTGCCGCACGCTTCGCAGGCTTCGACGAGCGGAAGCTGCGCGACCTGTTCGCCGGCAACGCGAACCGGATCGCCGACGGGGAGGAGCCGCTCGAGCCGACGCGACCGCAGGGGATCGAGCGACTCGAGCAGCCGCTCGCGCACGCACGCATCCACCAGTATCTCTCCATGGCGCTGCCGCTCCTGTTCACCCGTCAGCCGGACGGCTTCGGCGCGCTCGGGCTCGCGCTCAACGCGTGCGAGGAGCCCGACGGCTCGCATGGGGAGGTCGCGAGCATCCGCGAGCTGCTGGCCGCGGCGCGCGACCTGTGGCGGACGCTGGCGGAGGCCGAGGACGACACGGAGGTGCGGGCGGTGGTGCGCATGAGCGTTCGCCTGATCCAGATCGCGGACACGCTGGCGGTGACCTGCCATGACTGAGCTCCGCCTGCGGGTCAACGGCTCCGAGCACGTCCTCGACGTGCCCGTCGGGACCGGCCTGGCGCACGTCCTGCGCGACGAGCTCGGCCTGACGGGGACGAAGATCGCGTGCAACGAGGGCCACTGCGGCGCCTGCACCGTCCAGATCGACGGCGAGCCCCGCCTCTCCTGCATCACGCTCGCCCATGCCGTCGACGGCGAGGTCACGACGATCGAAGGGCTGCGCGATCATCCGCTCGTCGACGCCTTCGTCCGCTGCGACGCCGTGCAGTGCGGCTTCTGCACGCCGGGGCAGGTCGTCTCCGCGGCCGCCCTCGTCGCCGCCCGCCCGAGCCCGACGCGCGAGGAGATCCGGCACGCGCTGGCCGGGAATCTCTGCCGCTGCGGTACGTACCCGAAGATCGAGGAGGCGATACTGAGCGTGGCCCCCTCCGTAGAGAAAGGCAGGTAAGACGTGGCCAGGCTGATCCGCACCGAGAAGGAGGTCGAGGGACGCTTCGAGGAGGTGTGGGTCGTCGTCGAGGAGGATCCGCTCGAGCAGTGGCCCGCAGGCCCGCTCACCGTCGTGGGCCGGCCGGCGCCGCGCAAGGACGCACCCGAGCGTGTGCGCGGCGAAGCCCGTTTCACGGCCGACATCCGCCTGCCCGGGATGCTCCAGGCGGCGATCCTCCGGTCGCCCCACGCCCACGCACGGGTGCGGCGGATCGACCTCGCCCCGGCACTCGCCCTGCCGGGCGTGCGCGCAGCACTCGGGCCCGGCGAGGCGCACGGCCTGGTCGAGGAAGCCGGCTTCGCCGGCGCCCCCGTGGCGGCCGTCGCAGCCGAGACGTTCGGGCAGGCGCGGGCCGCACTCGCCGCGATCGACGTCGAATGGGAGGAGCTCGAGGTCGTGCTCGACGCGGACGAGGCGGTCCGGCGCGGGCTTCTCACCGCCGGGCCGCGGCGGCACGAGCGCGGCGACGTCGAGCGTGCGCTCGCCGAGGCGGACGTCGTCGTCGAGGCCACGTACCGCACGCAGACCGTCCTCCACAACTCGCTCGAGACGCACCAGGCGGTCTGCGAGTGGCTCGGCGACACGCTCCACGTCTACATCTCGACCCAGTTCATCTGGGGCGTACGGCAGGAGATCGCGGAGACGCTCGGACTGCCCGAGGACAAGGTTCGGGTGGTCTGCGAGTTCATGGGCGGCGGCTTCGGCTCGAAGAACAACCCGGACGAGTACACGTTCGTCGCGGCGGAGCTCGCGCGGCGGACGGGCCGGCCGGTGCGCTGCGCGCTCACGCGGCGCGAGGAGAACACGGCCGCGGGCAACCGCAACGCGACCATCCAGCGGCTCCGCGCCGGCGCCCGCAGCGACGGCACGATCGTCGCGCTCGAGGGCGAGTTCACGAACGCCGTCGGCTGGTCGGGCTGGAACGCCTCCACCGAAGGGCCGATGCGGATGCTCTACGCCTGCGACAACCTCCGCACCGTCACCTACGGGGCGCGGCTGAACACGCCGCCGATGAAGGCCTTCCGCGCGCCCGGCTTCGTCGAGGGGACGTTCGGGCTCGAGTGCCTGGTCGACGAGCTCGCCGCGCGCCTCGACGTCGACCCGCTCGAGCTGCGCCGGCGCAACTACGCCGACTCGAACGAGGGCACCCCGTTCTCCTCGAAGAATCTCGCGGAGTGCTACCGCCTCGCCGAGAGGCACTGGGAGCGGCGGCACGAGGTGCACGCGCGGTCCGATGCGGTCTGGAAGCGGGGAGTCGGGATGGCGAGCCAGATCTGGTACGGCGGGGGCGGCCCTCCCTCCTACGCGTGGGTGCGGGTCGGCTCCGACGGGCGGGCCACGGTGATCACGGCGATGCAGGACATCGGCACCGGCACACGCACCGCGATGGCGCAGATCGCGGCGGAGGAGCTCGGCCTGCCGCTCGAGCGCGTCGAGGTCGTCCTCGGCGACTCCGCCCGCGGCCCGTACGCGTCGATCTCGGCCGGCTCCTCGACGACGCCCTCGATGGGGCCGGCGGTGCGGGCGGCCGCCGCCGACGCCCGACAGCAGATCGACGACATCGCCGAGCAGCGGAGCCTGCCGGCGGGCACGCCGGTGGAGGACATCGTCGCCGTGCTCGAAGACGGCCAGATCCTCGGCAAGGGCGCGCGCGGGCCGAACCCGACGGGGATGAGCGTCCTCACGTTCGGCGTCCACGTCGTCGAGGTGGCCGTCGACGTCGAGACGGGCGAGGTGCGCGTCGAGCGCGTGGCGGCGATCCACGACGTCGGCCGGATCGTGAACCCGCTGGGCGCGTCGAGCCAGGTCGAGGGCGGGATCATCCAGGGCATCGGCCACACGCTGTCGGAGGAGCGCCTGCTCGATCCCGCGACGGGCCGCATCCTCACGACCTCCCTCGACGCCTACCGGATGCCGACGATCGCGGACGTGCCGGAGATCGTGTGCGAGTTCGTGGACGTGCCGGACGAGCACCTGACGAACCTCGGCTCGAAGGGCCTCGGGGAGCCGCCGATCGTGCCTGTCGCAGCGGCAATCGCCAATGCGATCCGCGACGCGACGGGCGCCGAGGTGCGCGAGCTTCCGATCTCCCGCGAGGAGATGCTGCGGGCGCTCGAGGCGGCGCGCGCGCAGGAGAGGGGACGGCGTGGAGCTCCTGCGGCCGTCTAGCGTCGAGGAGATCGACGGCGGAGTCTTCCTCCACGGGGGCACCGAGGTCGTGCCGCTGCTGCGCGACCGGCTCCTGCAGGCGGAGCGGCTCGTCGACGTGCGCGGCCTCGTCCCTCGCGGCGTGCGCGACGGCCTCGTGGGAGCGGGGACGACGCTCGCCGAGCTCGAGCGCGAGGCAGCGGTGCCGGCGGCGCTGCGCGAGGCGTGCCGGCTGGCGGCGTCGCCGCAGCTGCGGAACATGAGCTCCCTCGGCGGCAATCTCCTGCAGCAGACGCGCTGCTGGTACTGGCGGCTCGGCTACCCGTGCAACCTGCACGGCGGCGACCGCTGCCACGCGCGGGAGGGCGAGCACCGGGAGCACGCGATTCTCGCGAACGAGTTCTGCGCGTCGGCCCATCCCTCCGACATCGCCGCCGCCCTCGTCGCACTCGGGGCACGGCTGCGGACGTCGCAGCGTGAGCTCGCGGTCGAGGAGCTGTACCGGCTGCCCGACGAGAGCGACCGGCGGACGACGACGCTCGAGGAGGACGAGCTGCTGCTCGAGGTCGAGCTGCCGCCGGTGGAGGCGAGCATCTACCTCAAGGCGATGGACCGGAAGCGCTGGGCGTTCCCGCAGGTGGGCGTGGCCGCCGCGCAGCTCGCTGACGGCTCGGTGCGGATCGCGCTCGCCGGCGTCGCGCCGATCCCGTGGCGCATCGAGAGCGTCGAGGCGCTCGACGCGGCGACGCCGCTGCCGCGGACGGCGTGGAAGCTGCCGGTCGCGCGCGCCCTCGTCAGGCGAGCACTGGTCGCGCTCGCCTGACTGGCTGCTTCGGACGTGTCCCGGTAACTGTTACCGGGGCTAGTCCCGCGCGGACAGTTGCAGTCGTGAAATCCGCATAACCGAGCATCGGACTCTCCCTTCGGGACATGTCCTGGTATCTGATACCGGGACATGGCCGTTCACGCCATCGTGCTCGCCGCCGGCGCGTCCTCGCGCTATGGCACCTCGCCGCCGAAGCAGGTCGCGTTTCTGCCGCGGATCCTGGCGGCACTCGGGGCGTCGGTCGTGGACGAGATCGTCGTCGTCGCCGGCGCGCACGAGCTCCAGACGGAGGCGCGGATCGTCCGCTGCCCCGACTGGGAGCGCGGCCCCGGAGCCTCGCTCCGCTGCGGCCTGGCGGCGCTCGACAGCGACGTCGAGGCGGCGGTCGTCGTTCTCGCCGACGGCCCCGACCTCGACCCGCACGCCGTCGACCGCGTGGTCGCGGACTGGCGCGCCCACGGCGGCGAGGTCGTCGCCGCGAGCTACGACGGCGTCCGTCTCCACCCGGTCCTGCTCGCACGCGCAGCGTGGGCGGACGTCCCCGACGAGGGCGCGCGCCCCCTCTCCGCGCGACTCGTCCCGTGCGACGACCTCACGCCGCCCGGGGACGTGGACCGCGCTACTCCAGGGGAATCCTGAGCGCGGCGAGCTTCTGCCGCAGCTCCGCCGGCATCTGCTCGGCGGCCGCCTGACGTACGTACACGCGCAGGCTCTCCTCGAACCGGTAGCGCCGCCGGCAGTGCTCGCACTCGGCGAGATGCTCCTCCGCCTCGGCCATCTCCTCGTCGGTGAGGGTGCGGTCGAGGTACGGCTGCATCATCTCCTCGCAGTGCAGGCAGGGATCCATCATCTCGCCTCCTCCAGGGTCGCCTCGGCGAGCTCCCGCTTCAGGATGCGGCGCCCACGGTGCAGCCTCGACATCACGGTGCCGACGGGAATGTCGAGGATCTGAGCCGCGTCCTGGTAGCTGAAGTCGCCCAGGTCGACGAGCACGAGCACGTCGCGGAAGTCGTGAGGCACCGCCGAGAGCGCCGTCACGATGTCGTCCTGCGACAGCCGCTCCACGACTCGCTCCTCGTCGGAGACGCCGTCGCCGTTCCCGGCGAGGCGGTCGTAGAGGAAGTAGTCGTTCGCCTCGAGGGGCTGCATCTGCGGCGCCCGCTGCTGGCGCCGGCCGCGATCGATGTTGAGGTTCGTGAGGATGCGCAGGAGCCAGGCACGCAGGTTCGTCCCGGGCTGGAAGGAGCGCCAGCTCCGGAAGGCCCGGGCGTACGTCTCCTGCACGAGCTCCTCCGCGTCCTCGCGCGACCCGGCGAGGTGACGGGCAACGCGATAGACCTGGTCGGCGAGAGCGAGCGCGTCCTCCTCGAACCGGACGCGGTCACGCGCCTCGACCGCCAGCCGCTGGGCTTCCTCGGGCTCGGCCCCCACGCGGTCAAGGTACCAGGGAGGCCCATGCCGTCCCGAAACGGCCCCGCTGCTGCGTCTATTCCTGCTCGACGACCGCTTCTAGGCGACGGACAGCTCGGGGAAGCCGGACTTGGCGAGCCGCTCGAGGATCGCCGCGCGACTCGTCCGCTCCTCGTCCCACGCGAGCGTCACCTGGCCGAGAAGGTTCGCGTTCGCGGCCTCGAGCCCCTCGTGCCCCTCGAGGGCGTGTGCGAGCCGGAGCACGCAGCGCTCGCAGCGGATGCCGCCGACCTGAATCGTCTCGCTGAGGGTCGCCACGGGCGTCAGGCTACCGTGCGGGCGGCGATCTCCTGCAACGCCGCCGCCGGCCCGAGCTCGAGCTGGCGCTCCGCCTCCGGCCCGCCGCCCTCGCGCGCTGCGCGCTCACGAGCGGCCGCGTACTCGGCGCGGTCGAAAGGCTCGGCCGGCTCCGCCAGGGAAGCCTCGCGAACGAGCCGCTGCACCTCCACCGCCAGCTCGATCGAGCGCAGCACGGAGGTCGGCTGGTCCATGACCCGCACCTCGAGCGTTCCGTGCTCGGGGCGAGGCCAGACGTCCCAGTGCCGGCGCGTGTTGTCGCCTCGGCTCGCCGCCTGCCAGTCGTCCCAGCCGCGCAGCACGGGCGGCACTCCGCCCGTCGGCATCTCGAGCAGGATCTGCGATCGGATCGAGCGCCAACCGGACGGCTCTCCCTCCCAGAACGGCGAGTTCGCGGACGCGGCGAGGAGCGCCGGGGCGAATCGAACGACGCCCTCGAAGACACGCAGGCACGTCTCCGGATCGGGCAGCGAGACGTGGACGTGGAGCCCGCACACGACCTGCCGGTGGAGCCCCGGGCCGAGCTCCGCTCTCATCCTCCGGTAGCGCTCGACCGGCACGATCGGGACGCGGTCGCGCGAGGTCGGGTGCGAGCCGGTCGCCAGCAGTGCGAGCCCGTGCCCGGCCGCGCGCTCGGCGACCTCCCGCCGCAGGGCCCGCAGCTCCGCCTCGGCCTCCTCGGGCGTCTCGACGACGGGAGTCACGATCTCGACGAAGGACTCGAACAGCTCCGGCTTGATTCGCTCGCCGGCGTCGCCGAACACGCGGGAGAAGCCGTCCCGGGCCGGCTCGAGCGTCTCGGCGTCGACGAGCATCAGCTCCTCCTCGATCCCCAGCCACCACGGCGGAGCCGAGCCGAAGCGGGATGTCGCCAACTACTTGCCGCGGACGCCGTGCACCGGCCGGCCCGCGGCCTCCCACGCGTAGTACGAGGCGCTCGGGCCGAAGTCCGTCTCGTACGAGACGATCCGCGGGTTGCGCCCGACCTCCTTGGCCCGCTGGGCGTGGCGGAGCAGATTCGGGTCGTCGCGCTCCTCCCAGACGAGGACGAGGTGGGCGGCGGTCATGAACTCGGCCACGAAGGAGCAGCCGGGAGCGGGACAGGGAAACGGGTCCGTACGGACGCAGAACCAGCCGACGTGGGTGTCGCCGTCCTCGGTCCAGAGCGCCTCGGCCTCGACCGGGTCGGCGTGCTCGACGGCGCCGGCGGTTCCCCCCTGCCTTTCCTCCGCCCTCACTCGCGCAAAGGTAGCGACAGGGTCCCGGCGGTCGCTGAGAGCGCCCCGGTCCGGTGCGACGCACAGCGGAGCGCCGGCCGGCCCACACGACGCAGGCAGGACGAGCGAAGGCGCGCCTCTGCTTGAATCGAGTCATGGAGCAACTGCGCGTCGGCGACGAGAGCTACGGGTTCCACCGGCTCGATCCCGGCGCAGCCCGCCTGCCGTACACGCTGCGGATCCTGCTCGAGAACGTCCTCCGAGGCGGCACCGAGGAGGAGGTCGAGGCGGTCGCCGGCTGGGTCGCGGACGCCGAGCCGTCCCACGAGATCTCGTTCCGCCCGGCCCGCGTCCTCCTCCAGGACTTCACGGGCGTCCCGGCCGTAGTCGACCTCGCCGCGATGCGCGATGCCATGCGCGACCAGGGCGGCGACCCGGAGGCGATCAACCCGCAGATCCCGGCCGAGCTCGTGATCGACCACTCCGTCCAGGTGGACGAGTTCGCGTCGCGGCTCGCGATCGAGCGCAACGTCGAGCTCGAGTTCGAGCGGAACCGCGAGCGCTACGCCTTCCTGCGCTGGGGCCAGGGCGCCTTCGACGGCCTCCGGGTGGTCCCGCCGAACACGGGCATCTGCCACCAGGTCAACCTCGAATACCTCGCGCGCGTGGTCGAGACCCGCGCCGGCGTCGCCTTCCCCGACACGCTCGTCGGCACCGACTCGCACACGACGATGGTGAACGGCCTCGGCGTGCTCGGCTGGGGCGTCGGCGGGATCGAGGCCGAGGCGGCGATGCTCGGCGAGGCGCTCTCGATGCTCGTGCCGCAGGTCGTCGGCTTCCGCCTGACCGGGGCGCTGCGCGAGGGCGCGACCGCGACCGACCTCGTGCTCACCGTGACCGAGATCCTGCGCCGGACGGGCGTCGTCGGGAAGTTCGTCGAGTACTTCGGGCCGGGCCTCGCCTCGCTCGCGCTCGCCGACCGCGCGACGCTCGGGAACATGAGCCCGGAGACCGGCGCGACCTGTGGCTTCTTCCCCGTCGACGACGTCACGCTCACGTACCTGCGCCTGACCGGCCGCAGCGCGGAGCGGGTCGCGCTCGTCGAGGCGTACTGCAAGGAGAACCTGCTCTGGCACGACGCCGACGAGCACCCCACGTACTCGCAGGTCGTCGAGCTCGACCTCGACGACGTCGAGCCGTCGCTCGCGGGGCCGCGGCGCCCGCAGGACCGCGTCCCGCTCGCGCGCGCGAAGACCGCCTTCGTCGAGTCGCTCGGGACATTCGGGGTCGAGTACGGCAACGGAACGTACGACAAGGAGGTCGCCGACTCGTTCCCCGCGAGCGACCCGCCCACGGGAGACGGCGCGACCGACGGGACGCCCGGTGCGGGCACCGCCGTCGCCGAGAAGAAGCGCGTCGCCGTCGAGGGCTCCGACTACGCGCTCGAGCACGGCTCCGTCGTGATCGCGGCGATCACGTCCTGCACGAACACGTCGAACCCGTCCGTGATGATCGCCGCGGGGCTGCTCGCGAGGAACGCGGTCGAGCGCGGCCTCGGGCGGCGGCCGTGGGTCAAGTCCTCCCTGGCGCCGGGCTCGAAGGTCGTGAGCGAGTACTACCGGGCCGCGGGGCTCGACCGCTACCTCGACGAGCTCGGCTTCAACACGGTCGGCTACGGCTGCACGACGTGCATCGGCAACTCCGGGCCCCTGCCCGAGCCGATCAGCGCCGCGATCGGCGAGGGCGACCTCGTCGTGTGCGCCGTCCTCTCCGGCAACCGCAACTTCGAGGCGCGCATCCACGGCGAGGTGAAGGCGAACTACCTCGCCTCCCCGCCGCTCGTGGTCGCCTACGCGCTCGCCGGCCGCATGGATGTCGACCTCCTGAACGAACCGCTGGGACAGGGCTCGGACGGCGCGGACGTCTTCCTGCGCGACCTCTGGCCGAGCCGGGACGAGATCGACGCGGTCATCGGCGAGTCCGTGCGCGGCGAGATGTACGCGGACGTCTACGCCGACGTGTTCGCCGGCGACGAGCGCTGGCGCGGGCTCGAGACGCCGCAGGGCGAGCTCTACGCCTGGGATCCCGACTCGACGTACGTCCGGCTGCCGCCGTACTTCGAGGGAATGCCGCGCGAGCCCGAGCCGGTGGCGGACGTCGAGGGCGCCCGCTGCCTCGTTCTGCTCGGCGACTCCGTCACGACCGACCACATCTCGCCGGCGGGGGCGATCCGGCCGGACTCGCCGGCGGGCGAGTACCTCGTCGGGCACGGCGTCGAGCGGCGCGTCTTCAACTCGTACGGCTCGCGGCGCGGCAACCACGAGGTGATGGTGCGCGGCACGTTCGCGAACGTCCGCCTCAAGAACCTGCTCGTCCCCGGCAGCGAGGGCACGTGGACCGTCCACCTTCCCGACGGCGAGGAGGGGACGATCTTCGCCGTCGCCGAGCGCTACCGCGCCGAGGGGGTGCCGACGATCGTGATCGCGGGCAAGGAGTACGGCTCCGGCTCGTCGCGCGACTGGGCGGCGAAGGGGCCCAACCTGCTCGGCGTGCGCGCCGCGATCGCCGAGTCGTACGAGCGCATCCACCGCTCGAACCTGCTCATGATGGGCATCCTGCCGCTCCAGTTCGGAGACGGCGAGAGCGCGGAGTCGCTCGGCCTGACGGGGCGTGAGGAGTTCTCGATCTCGGGGATCTCCGGCGGCGAGGCCGACGAGGTGACGGTGCGGGCCGACGACAAGGAGTTCCGGGCCCGCGTCCGGCTCGACACGCCCCGCGAGCGGGAATACTTCCGCCACGGCGGCATCCTCCAGTTCGTGCTGCGGCGCCTGCTCGACGAGAGCTAGTGTCCTGAGTCGTTAATGCGCTGGCAGTAGGCGGCGAGGCTGTCGAGGAT